>PLFB01000014.1 GCA_003137135.1 Acetobacteraceae bacterium | reverse complement strand
TTTTGCGATTGCAAAGTCTGGCTTGCGCCGGCGGCGCGGCCTGATCCTGACGACCCCTACAAGCCCATTGCCGGCATCCGTTATATTTTCTTTGGTTTTGAGACGGACACTTCGCTGGCCTCCTATCTGTTCGCGGTGATCGACCGGGCGATTTCGACTGAGATTTCGACGTTCAAGCTGTACAACCCGCGGCTCCGGGCGGAGAAACTGCGACGCGCCTCGGCCAGCTTTCAGCATGGTTTGGTGGCTCGAGTGGCGGCCAGGCTGGAGAGGATGCATGACGAGCGGGAGGCCGCCGTGCGGGCGCAACGGGCGACCGGAACGGCCCTGATGCTGGTAAAGCAGACTGTCGTCGACGATGCCTTCGCAGAAACGAAAATACGCCTGGTTACCATTCAGGCGGTTAATCGGCCTGTCGTAACCTCAGCTTACCGTGCAGGTTTAATGGCTGGCGACCGGATCAATCTAAACCGGCCCATGACCGGAGAGGGCAGGGGGCTTCTCAGTTGAGTGGGCTGCGGGACAGTCAGCGCGGTCGCGTCTACGCCTGGGAGCACCGGACCATCGCACCGCACGACAGCACGCTCGTCGCTTATGGAGGGGCCCAGGCGATGGTGGAAGCGATCTGGGCGGATATGGACCTTCAATTCCCGCCTGCCGTCGAGCCTCTGCCAAAACAGGCTAGTGCCACACTTGCGAGCGCCACGCGGCTTTCGATTTTCCTGCCCGCGAAAACACCTTCATGGTGCCTGCTGCACGAATTAGCGCATGCCATGACCACCGATGTTGACGGGAGTTCCGACGGGCATGGTCCAATTTTCATGGGTGTCTATCTCAAATTGATTTCGCGGTATTTGCGCCTCGACCCAGACCGCCTCCTGGAATCGGCAACGGTGGCTGGGATCGCAGTCACATCGGATGCCAACCCAATTTTTGTCGATGCAGTGTGCAGGCCAGGAAACGCGCATGGGCAAACTTCGTCCGGTCGAATCCAGACAGCTTCCGAAAAGCAGCAGGTCTGAGCCTCGATCTCTTCATTTCATCACGTCTTCCATCGCCAGCCGCGCCAATGCCAAGGCCCCATCTAGAGATTTTGCCGCAGCCACAAACCTTCGCAAGTGCACGAACACCGCATCCGCCACCCCCGTCTCCGCCGCCAGTGCTTCATTCTGCAGGCCGGCCCAGCGTTCGGGGAGCGGCAGCCGCTGCTCAAACGACCCCGGCTCCGGCGGCACCGTATCCACCATCCAGTTCCCGTTCGATGCCGGAGAAATCGTGAATAGCACCGGCAGATCATGGCTGAATACCACGTTCTTCCACGGCATCCCGCGCGCCAGCACCAGCACGCGTTGATCCGCTCCTTGGGCGTAGGCGGCTAATATCTCGCTCTCAGCGGCGTGGCGCGCACGAAGGCTCTCCACCCGCCGGCGCAACACGCCCTCCACCATGGCGGCGGCCTCGGCGAACGCCGCATCCCCCGCCGTCGGCCCCTCCGCCGCCGGGTCATCCCAGGTCGGGTTGCAATCCTCGACCAGCCTCGCCAGCCCAAGCGTATCGCGCTTCACCGGCCCATCGGCCGCCACGCCGTTATCGATCTCATCGATCCGCCGCACCACGCTCCCATCGATATCCGCGGCGATTTTCGCTGCAAATCCCTCAGTCCTCGCCGGTAGGAGCGCCGCCACCGCCGCCTCGCCAAACACCTGCCAGATCAGCCCGGCGGACGAGAACGGTGTCCCATCCTCCCTGACCGGTGCTCCGCGCTGATGATGATCGAACCGCCGCCCCGCCACATCAAACACGCCGCCGACATCCCAAACAATATCTGCCGCATCGATCAACTCCGCCTTGCGCGTCCGCAGCAGCGTATGATCCACGTCCGGCGCCCTCAGCCCGAGCGCCAGTTGCAGCACCACATAGGCAAACACCTCATCGCAATGAAATTTGCCGCCATGCGTCGCCAGGACCGGCAAAATTGTCGGCGCCGTCATGGCCTCCGGCTCGATTCACTCATCCACAATCTCCTTGCTCTGTATGTCGTGCAACAGGGCCTGGGCCCTCGGACGCCTGTGCGCCTGGGTAAGGTCGTCGCGGCTATCCGAATTTCCGCGGAAGCGGCGCACCGTATTTTGTTCAGACTATGCCTCAGGCGTTTCGGAATCTGCCGGAACGCGCTCGGCAGCTTCGATTGGTGCGTCGGGCACAGCCTTTACCTCGGGCCTGCGGCCGCGCGGCTTCACCGGCTTTTCTGCAGAAGGAGCGGCGCTCTTGGGCTTCTCCTTTACGGCTGACGTCCTTTCCAGTTGCGCCACCTTGGCTTGCAATTCGGCGGTCTGCGCCGCCGATGCTTTAGCCGCACGCGTCGCTTCGCGGGCCTTGGTGCGCAATCCGGCAATCAAACTTTGTGCCTTTTCCAACTGGGCGCGAAGCTCATCTTTGCTTACCACCGGGGCTCTTGCCGTGGCCGGTTTTTTGACTGGAGATGCGGCTTTAACAATCTTGGTCGGCTTCGCGGCGGCAACACGACGACCCGGCTTTACAGCCTTCTTCGCGGGTTTGGCTTTCTTCGTTGCGGCTTTCGCCATATCTTTAGAATCCTTTATTCAAGACGCACTCGCCGTCCAGTCAGACATTTGAAGTAGACTGGCGACAGATGCCGCTCATAGATGAAGCGAGATTGTTTGAAAACCAGATCGCCACTTTATGGTGTAATCACCAAGGTCGCGTCATCACGATCCGGAAACGCATGGCATTGAAGCTGACAAGAGATCGTGCGCCACCGCAGCCGGGTGCCGCTTGAGAGACTTGACACTATAGCGCGTGCACCGAAGGGGATAGAGAAGACTTAAGGTGTGGCGGACCACGTCATCCCCTGGATGAATTAGAAAAGGTGAGACCACATGGAAATTGGCGTCGACAGTTTCGCGGCCATCGTCGCGGAAGAAGGGAATGTAGCCCAGTCCCCTCAGGCGCCCTTGGCGGATCTTCTCGACGAGATAGAGATCGCTGACCAGGTTGGCCTCGATCTGTTTGGCATAGGTGAGCACCATCGCGCTGACTTCCTGGACTCCGCACCTACGATGATCCTGGCGGCGGCCGCCGCCCGCACCAGCTCGATCCGCCTGACCAGCGCCGTTACCGTGCTTAGCGCCGCCGATCCGGTTCGCGTCTTCCAGGAGTTCGCAACCCTCGATCTCATCTCGAAGGGCCGCGCGGAGATGATTGTCGGTCGTGGTTCCTTCACGGAGGCGCATTCTCTGTTCGGGTTCAGGCTGGAGGACTACGACGATTTGTTCGCGGAAAAGCTCGACCTGCTGCTGCGGATCCGCGACGAACCCGAACTGCATTGGTCTGGGCGCTTCCGGCCGGCCCTGTCCGGTCAGGCCATCCTGCCGCGGCCGCTGCAAGCGTCGCTGCCTATCTGGCTTGGTGTGGGCGGCACGCCGCAATCGTTTGCGCGCGCATCCATGGCCGTATCCAGCGGGAAGGGGAGGTGGTGCATTTGATCGCGCATCGGCTCACTGATTTGTCGTCCGAGCTTGCGAGTATCGGGGACCGTGATGGGACGTTTCCGGTGCCGCGGGGGCGCGGCGACGAGGCGAAGTCTGGCGGAGGCCCGGACCCGCGCGACACGCTCGGCCGCAAGGCGAGAGACATCTTGGTCCCCGATCTCCATATCGATCGGATCAAGGTGAAGACGAGGGATTTCCGATAGTGCCGAGGCTCCTGCAGCCAATATGAGATCGAAACCACTTAGGTAATGCGCGAGTGCGATCGTTTCAGGCGAAACGGGCAAGTTTATATAGAAGCGAAAACTGTCCCTCCGGCAATGCCGCAGTCCATCGCTCGCAACGCCGCAATGTCCATCAACTCCGGCACTACGCTGGCTCTGCGATGTCGGCCCAACAAAACCACTGCGCCGGGTCCGGTAGCAACGGAACATCTACGGGAAGCTTCCCATAACAGTTCCGTTGCTACCGGACCCCCCATTTGGTAGCGATGGCCTCCGGGGCGCAAAAACATGGACAACGCAGGCGAGCGCGTTCTGATCACGGGTGGCGCGGCCGGCATCGGCGCCGCGATCGCGGCACGTTGCCGCGCCGATGGAATTTTGCCGGTCGTCATCGACCGGACCGGCGACGGCATCCTGGCCGATCTTTCGAACCCGACTGAAACCGCGCGAGCGCTGGAAGAGGCGCTCTCAGGGGGACCGATCACCCGGCTGGTCAACAATGTTGGCATTGTCTGCCCTGCCACTGCGGATGAGCAGAGCTTCGAGGAACTCGAACTGGCCTGGTCACTCAACATTCGCTGCGCCCTGCTATGCATGCAGGCTCTGCTGCCCGGGATGCGCGATGCCGGGTTCGGGCGGATTATCAACATGTCTTCGCGCGCGGCGCTCGGCAAGGAACTGCGCACGGCCTACGCCGCCACCAAAGCCGGGCTTATCGGCATGACGCGTGTCTGGGCGCTCGAATTCGGCGGCCTCGGTATTACTGTCAACGCCATCGGTCCTGGACCGATCCGCACTGAACTCTTCGACCGGGCCAATCCCCACAACCATCCTAGGACTCGGGCGATCATCGATGCTGTGCCAGTCAAACGTATCGGCACCCCCGAAGACGTGGCGCACGCGGCCTCATACCTGCTGGACGCCCGGAGCGGCTTTGTGACAGGCCAGGTATTATATGTCTGCGGCGGTATGACAGTCGGCGTTGCCGGGATTTAGAGGATTTGTTGGAAATCATCCGCGAAGACTAAACACAAAAAATCCTGGGTTTCAGAAATGTTCGTTGGCGAACTGATCGCCGAAATGAATGCTGATATCGGTTTTGGTCATCCGGCGGGCAACGAGCCAAGTGGGTTGCTGGAGACGGTAATAGGCAACTTTCTGGTTTTTTGAGAGGCTAATTTCCACTTTGCTAATAGAAGATTTATCATGCTCCTAATAGGAGATTTCTCTAACGCATTGGAAACGAACATTTTTTCCCGGGATTTTGGGGTGGCAAAAACGGGCTCTCGGTACCAGCCGGATGGTCAACACCCTTGGTCCTCGACCTCACGCTGTCCAGGCGATACTTTAGGCCAGGGCACGGGACCACCAGCGTGGTTTGGGACGAGCCGCTTCATCTCACCGAGCCACCCGGGCAAGCCAATTGCCGGGTCTGCGGCAAGCGTTTCTGCCGCGCCTGCCACAAGACGACCTGCCCAAAATACAGCCAGTCTGTTATTATTTCTTGAAGGCGAGCATGCCGAGACCTGCGGGATCCGCATCTTTTGCGATACCTCTGGGCGTAGCATGCTCCTCAGCGGAGGAGCCGACGATAGCGCCGCTAGGCCACGTCCATAGGGTGGGAGTCGCCAGACACTTGGTTGGGAATATCACCGGCTTCGTCGAAGATGTTGGTGATCACCGGCCCCGGCTCCGGCTGGTATGCAAACCAGTAGCGGTGGATTTTGATCCAACGGAAACCGTAGCGGGCGAGATCGGGATATGGCCGCGGATGGGTCAGCCAGGAGGGTGGGCCCGCCCCGATTCTGTCCACGGCGAGATCAAACGTTTCAATCAGCTTCCGGGCGGCATCCGGCCTCGGAGGCCTGTGCGGCATTGCCTTCAGGTAGCGCGAGACCATGCCAAGATATTGTGCCCGGGCCGTGCCAGTGATCAGGACGGGCAAGACTTATTATGCCGTCCCCGAGCGCTTACGGGAATTTCGGCCGGAGGCCGGCGAGCCTGCAGGGACCGGATCATAATCCGCCAGCAAGCGCCGGGCCTCTGTCTGCACCGATTTCGCATCGGCGACCGTCCCTGATGCGAGGTCTCGCACACTGGCATCGAGAGCATCCGTAAGGGCCTGTGGGGCAGGGCGGCTGACCTGATCGTCCATGAGCATCTCCATCGACTGCGATTACGACTGCGTCATAGCACGTCGAAGCTGAAATTTCGATGCTAGGGGTCGCCGCACGCATGTCGGATGTCGCGGCGATGGTCAGTGCACGGTGCTGTCGGTCGAAGCAGTCGGGCAATGGCTCCGGGGGGCCAACCCATCGAGTCCGTGATTTTCCAGGGACCTGACAAAGACCGGGCTTCGGAAACGCCGCGGCGCAGCGCTCCAGCAAGGCCGGATCAGCTATCTCGGCTGAATTTATTGGCCTCAGAACCATGATCTGACAAATCAACTGTCTACTTCTCCCGCTGAAACGGGTAGACACCTGGGAGACCCAGTATCGAGAATATCAGTTCGGAATTTTATCAACGCTCGCTATCCAGATGCGCCAACTGCGCCGCGGCGTAGCGGCCGCCGGCGGCAGCGCCTGTGGGGACGGCGGCTTCGATCGCTGCCAAATCTGAAGGTGATAACGCCACATCCAGGGCGCCAAGTGATTCTGATAGCTGCGAGCGTTTGCGGGCGCCGATCAGGGGGACGATGTCGGCGCCCTGTGCCGCCACCCAGGCGATCGCGAGTTGTGCCGCCGACACCCCCTTTGTCGCCGCCACCTGGCTCAGCGCTTCGACGAGGGCGCGATTCTTCTCAACATTGCCTGATTGGAAGCGTGGGGCGAGGGCGCGGAGGTCGCCGGGGCCGGCGGGATTGCTACCCGAAATCAGGCCGCGGCTGAGGATGCCATAGGCTGTAATGGCGATCCCTAGCTCGCGGCAGGTGGAGAGGATGGAGGCCTCGATGCCGCGGGAGAGCACGGAATACTCGATTTGTAGATCGACAATCGGGTGGACGGCGGCGGCGCGGCGGATGGTGGCCGCGCTCACCTCGGAGAGGCCGATGTGGCGGACATAGCCGGCTTTCACCGCATCCGCGATGCCGCCCACCGTTTCCTCGATGGGGACGGCGGGGTCCAGCCGGGCGGGCCGATAAATGTCAATATGGTCGACGCCCAGACGCTGCAGCGTGTAGGCGAGGAAATTTTTGGTGGCGGCCGGCCTGGTGTCGTAGCCGGACCAGCCACCTCCAGCGTCCCGCAGGGCGCCGTATTTGACGGACAGCAAAACCTTATCCCGAGCAACGTTTTTGAGCGCCTCTCCAATCAGCAGCTCGTTGTGGCCCATACCGTAGAAATCACCAGTGTCGAGCAAGTTGATTCCCGCATCAACGGCAGCGTGGATGGTGGCAAGGCTTTCGGCACGATCGGCAGCACCATACATGCCGGACATACCCATGCAGCCGAGACCGGCCTGGGACACTTGCGGACCGGTGTTTCCGAGTTTTGTCTGGCGCATGTTTGGGCCTCCTCGGCGGTTGGCGGTCGTTAAAAGCGAAGTCGGATCGGCGGGTTTTGTTCGACAGGCCAATGTCGACGCATTTTATCCGCTCATATGATAAACTGCATAGACATTGGCTGCACCCGGCGGTCCATCGTTAACTCCATCCAGACAGAGTGAACCGCTCCTCAAGTGCCCAGATTCTCACCAGCGAAATCCAGAGAACCTGATCAGCCGTCTTAATTCCGTCTGGCCACAACTATCAGGATTTGGGCGTAAAACCCCATAGGGCCGTATCGAGCCGCAGCCATATTTGTTTGAAATAAATTGTCGCGCCTGGCACTGACGGCCCAGCGCCCAACAGAATTCAGATCGTTTCGAAGTCACCGCCGCGGCCGAGACCACCGGCGAAACGGCCGGCACCTTGCGTGCCTTCGTCTCGGAGCGCGTTGGCGCCGCCGCGGCCTTCGGCCCGGAGTGCTTCGTCGAGCGGCAGGCTCCATTGGGTGTGTGCGGAGAGCCGGTCGGCTTTGAGGCAGACCTGTGGAAAGCGCGTAAGGGAGAGGGCTAGCTCTTCGGCCGCTTCGCGCGCCTGCCCCGCAGTGACGATGCGGTTGGCAAGACCGAAGGAAAAAGCCTCCTCCGCCGGCACGGGACGTCCCGTGAGGATCATGTCCAGCGCGCGGCTCTGGCCGATCAAGCGTGGTAAGCGGATTGTGCCGCCATCGATCAACGGCACGCCCCAGCGGCGGCAATACACGCCGAAGACCGCCGATTCTGATGCGACGCGCAGGTCGCACCACAAAGCCAGCTCCAGTCCGCCGGCGACAGCGAAACCTTCCACCGCTGCGATGACCGGCTTGGACATCAACATGCGGGTCGGGCCCATCGGGCCTTCAGCATTCGGTTCATGCGTGATCCCGGTCTCGGTGAGTGATTTCAAATCGTAGCCGGCGCAGAACCAGCCGCCAGCGCCGCAAAGCACCGCGGCGGCAGCCGTTTCGTCCGCTTCGATGTTTTGAAACGCCTGGCGGAGCAGCAGCGCGGTCTCGTGGTCGACAGCGTTGCGGCGCTCCGGGCGGTTGATCATGACGGTCACGACCGGGCCGGCGCGGGAGATGATAATTTTCGGCGCGCCGCTCACAGCCGGCGCTCCCGGCCGGCCCAGAACGGGTCGCGCAGCGCGCGGCGGAGCAGTTTGCCGACGGCACTTTTGGGAATTTCGTCCACCACGCGGACGGATTTTGGCACTTTGTAGTCGGCGAGGCGGGCGCGGGCGAAGGTGATGATGTCTTCCTCGATGGCGTTCTCACCGATGTGCTGGGCGCGCAGGGCGACGAAGGCCGTGACCGCCTCACCCCATTTGTCGTCNNGGGATGCCGACCACCGCGACTTCGCGGACGAAACGATGCTCGGCCAGCACGTCCTCGACTTCGCGCGGGTAGACGTTGTAGCCGCCGGTGATGATCATGTCGGAGGTACGGTCAACCAGGTACAGATAACCCGCATTGTCAAACCGGCCAACATCGCGGGTTCTGATCCAGCCTCCGGGGAGCAGGGTGTCGGCGTTGAGTTCCGGGGCGTCGAGATAGCCGGTCATGCCGAAGGGGGCGCGGACGGCGATTTCGCCGGACGAACCGCGCGGCATCTCCGCGCCGTCGTCGTCGATGATGCGCACTTCGCAATCCAGGCTTGGTCGGCCGCAGGCGAGGCGCCTTTCATGCGCGTTATTGCTCACGTGATCCTCCTTGGTCAGCACGGCGATGGCGAGTGGCGCTTCCGTCTGGCCGTAATATTGCACGAAGCGCGGGCCCCAGAGTTGCAGCGCGCGTTCAATGGTGGGGCGCGGCATCGGCGAGGCGCCGTAGATGATGGTTTGCACCGCGCTGAAATCGGCGGTTTCGATGCCGGGCAGTTCCAGCAGCATGCCCAGCATGGTGGGCACGAGGTTCAGCGCGGCGGGACGCCAGGCTTCGATGGCGTGGAGATAGGCTTGCGGCTGGAAGCCGGGCAGCACCGCGGCCTTCCCACCGCGCGACCAATAGGGGAGCACAAACGTACCGCTGGCGTGGATCAGGGATGCGGCATGCAGCATGGCCTCGCCGCGCCGGACATCGACCAGGTTGAGCAGGATATTCAGCCCGATGGCTGCCCAGCTAGCCTGGGTGTGCACGGCCGCCTTCAGCTTGCCGGTGGTGCCGGAGGTGTAGAGGGCGAGCACCGGATCATCCGGCTCCGTCCGCCGCCCTGGCGGTGTGTCGGCGGCCTCGCGGGCAAGCGACAGCAGGTCCTGGCCCGGCGTTACCGGCCCCAGCCCATAGATGGCGAGCCCCGGTAGCCTTTCGCTAAGTTCGCGCGCCCGATCCGCCAGGTCTTCGCCGTGAACGAGAATGGCCACACCGGCGCCCGTGAGCATGTTTGCATGTTCGGCGGCTGAAAGCCTGGCGTTGAGCGGGACGCGGACCAGCCGCGCCTTGGCGCAAGCGAAATCAACCGGCAGGGAGAACAGGGAATTGGTGAGCAGCAGGCCGATACGGCGGCCGGGATCAGCCCCCGCGGCGCTGATCAGCGCATTGGCGATGCGGTTCGCAAGCGCATCGACATCGGCAAAGGTCATGCTCTGTTCGCCACACAGCACGGCAGTCTCGGCCGCGAAGTTGCGTGCACCGCGTTCTATCAGTTCCGTCGTCAGCATCCGGCGTTCCCCTTGCCATACGCGCCACACTTGTTAACGTGCGTTTATAGGTTGAGTGTTAACGAACGTTCACAGATTGTCAAGTGAACGATGCGGAGTATCGATGAAACGTGACGAGCAAATTCTGGAAGCAGCGTGCCGTCTGTTTGTGGCGCGCGGCTACAGTACGGTTTCGATTGACGAAATCGGCGCCGCTGCCGGCGTGACCGGGCCGGCGATCTACCGGCATTTCGGCGCAAAGAGCGCGATACTTGCCACACTTTGCCACGCGTCGATCGACCGGCTGATCGAATTCGTTGGACCGAAACGGCTCGATCCGGTTGAGGAGCTGGAAGCCTTACTGGTTGGCCAGGCGCGGCTTTCAATAAAGCATCCCGAGCTTGTGCGTATCTATGAGAGCGATGAGCGATCCCTACCAAAAAACCTGCGCGCCGAGGTGCGGCGGCGACAGCGGGAGCACGCCAGGCGCTGGGTTACGGTTCTGGCCATCTTGCATCCGCATGCGAGCATCGCTGACCTCGAAATTGCGGCGTTCGCCGCCATCGGCCTGCTACTGAGCGCAGCACGCTGGCCGCGCGCCGCGAGGGCGCATCCGGCGCTGACGGGCAGATTGGTGCAGGCGGCGCGCAATAGCATGGGAAGCTATGCTGTGACGGCCGTGAAACGCCGTGCCTAGAAGCCAATCGCAGAGAAGGTCTGGGCTGCAGAGCAGCTACAATTTGCCGCGTGAATCTGACCGCTTAAGAGGCGATTTAACATTTTTTATATGTCGGATCAGGGAGTCGTCGGTTTCAATTCCGCCCGGTTTGACCGACTCCCATCCGATTTAGTAGGATTCCCAATTAACGAATATTTTCTTCGTTACACCAGAAAAGGACGGGCGTGATCATGTCGAAGGCTTTTATTGCTGCTGCTATTCAGAACTCCGCCGAGATCACGGCTGTTGCAGCGAACCGTGCCGCGGCGGATTTAATCGAGGCGATCGTAAAAGAACTGAAAAAGAGCGGTGGCTTCACGCTGCCCAGCTTTGGCACCTTTACGGTAAAGAAAACCAAGGCCCGCAAAGGTGTGAACCCGCGGACCGGAGATCCGGTGAAGATCAAGGCCGGAAAGACGGTTCGCTTTAAGGCATCCCCAACCCTGAAGGCCCTCGTTTAACTCTGCCGATCTGGCCGGGGCGGGGGCACGTCGCCCTCGTTATTGAAATCGCGTTCACGCGTCCGGGACGGGGAATATCGGATTTAGGCCGTTTTTACCAACCATATCAACGGGTTACTACACATCGCAGAATCTATCTTATGGAAACTCAGTGCAGTTTCACGGGTTTTGCAATTTTGGCTCTAGACGGCACTTTACGTCGCAACACCGAAGGTGAGAAAGTGCCGTTTCAGGCGTTGCAACCTTGCTGGCCTACTCGTTGCGTTATCATTATCACTACCATTCGGCTCAGGCAGACGTGGGTTCCGACGCCCATCACTGGATTACCCTGAAGTGTAGCTTCTGCAGTGCCATGTCGTATCTACTACATTGGCAACTCGAGGAATAGCGAGGTTTCCGTAACCGCTCCCGCAATGAATGCGGCGGTGGCGCGCACATGGGCCGACTTTCGGTTATCCTCGTGAATATGCATGAAGAATGAACGTTGCAGAGATGCCTTTTCCGGCAGAACTGGAACCAGATCGGGATAGGCCCTGGCGATGAAAACCGGCAGCACGCACAGGCCGCTGCCGGCCAAAGTTGCGTTCATTTGCGTTATCAGATTGGTGCTGCGGATGCGCGGATTGATCGTCTCGCCGATCGCGCTGAGGTAATTGAGCTCCGGTGTGAAAAGCATATCTTCGATATAACCGATGAATTCATGCCGGCTGAAATCGGCCACGCGCCGGATTGGCTCATGCGATTCCAAATAACTGCGTGCAGCGTAGACCAGAAGCCGGTAATCCGTGAGCCGGCGGGAGACGACCCGACCGTGGTCCGGCGAGGTGAGGCTGATGACGATGTCAGCCTCGCGCTTGGACAGGCTGAACAGCCGGGCGGTCGCCAACAACTCTATTTCCAGGCCGGGGTGTTGCGCAGTCAGGAGTTGGACCCTGGGGGCGAGGAAAAATGTGCCAAACCCATCCGGCGTGCCGATGCGCACTGTGCCGGAAATGGCGGGATTTTCGTTTTCCATCGTCGCGGCGGCGATGTAACTGGTTTCCATCGCCTCGGCGACCGGCAGCAACCGTTCGCCGCTTAACGTGAGTTTGTAGCCGAGATTGCTGCGGTAGAACACTTTGGCGGCCAAGTGCTCTTCCAGTTTCTGGATGCGTCTGGCGACGGTGGTATGGGCCCGAAGTAACGAACGGCCCGGAATTGTAGCATAAGCGGACAAAGGTGGAACATCATGCCGCTTGGTAGAGTTCGGCGGGGGTTGGTCTAAGCGGCCTCAATCCGGCAGTGTTTTCCGTTATACTGCTATCGGCGCCCCAGATGTAATCGCCAGTCAAATTGACGTGTTCCCATCCCAGCGGAGAGAGATGGGCGATGAGGTCATCGGGCACGTGCTCGGT
>PLFB01000203.1 GCA_003137135.1 Acetobacteraceae bacterium | reverse complement strand
CGGGGGTCCAGGGGGCGGAGCCCCTTGGCCTTACTTGCCTTGCCTATTCCCGCCCAAGGCTGTATTTCCAGCTTTGCATTTTGGAGACGGCGTATGGCGCGTGTGACGGTTGAGGATTGTGTGTTGAAGGTGCCGAACCGGTTTGAGCTGGTTTTGCTGGGCGCGCAGCGGGCGCGCAACATTAGCCGGGGCGAGCTTTTGACGATTGACCGGGACAACGATAAGAACCCGGTGGTGGCGCTGCGCGAGATTGCGGAGGAGACGCTGAATCTGGGTGATCTGGAGCAGGATCTGGTGAAATCCTTGTCGCGGGTGCCGGAGCCGGAGCCGGTCGATGAGGAGGTTCTGGATTTGATTCCGACCGACCAGAATATTTTTGGGCTGCAGGATGTCTCGGCCGAGGAGGAGGCGGCGGCGATGGCCGCGGAATCCGAGGAGATGACGCCGGAGGATATTCAGGCGGCGATCGAGGCCGAACTTGGCGGGAAGACGCGCCGTTAACCGGAGGGTTTATGGGACCAGGAGGGTGTTTCGAAAACCTGGTCTTTTCGCCGGAGGGGTTGCAGGCGGGTGCAGCCGCGGGCGGGGCTTCCGCGCATCCTGAATTGGGGCCGCTGCTGTCGCGGGTGGCGTCTTATGACAGCCGTTCCGATGTTTCGCTGATTGGTGAGGCCTACGGGATCGCGTTTTCGGCGCATGAGACGCAGAAGCGCGATAATGGCGAGCCGTATATTACGCATCCGCTGGCGGTGGCGACGATCCTGGCAGGGTACCGGCTGGATTCGTCCTCGATTATTACCGCACTTTTGCATGATGTGATCGAGGATACCTCGGTCACGCTGGCTTCGGTGCAGAAGAAGTTCGGGTCCGAGGTGGCGGGGCTGGTGGATGGGGTGACCAAGCTGACGCGGCTGGAACTGCAGTCGGACAGGACCAAGCAGGCGGAGAATTTCCGCAAGCTGGTGCTGGCGATGAGCAAGGATATCCGCGTGCTGATCGTGAAGCTGGCGGACCGGCTGCATAATATGCGCACGATTTCGGCGGTGGCGAGCCCTGAGCGGCGGCAGCGGATCGCGCGCGAGACGATGGAGATTTACGCGCCGCTGGCCGAGCGGATTGGGATGGAATCCGTGAAGACCGAGTTGCAGACGCGGTCTTTCGCGGAGCTGGATGCCGAGGCGTTTGAGACGATCCAGGCGCGGTTGAATTTTTTGCGCGGCCAGGGTGCCGATGTGATCGAGGAGGTGCGGCAGGAGCTTTTGCGCGTGTGCAAGGCGGCGGAGGTGGAGGTCGTGGAGATCGTGGGGCGGGAGAAATCGCCGTATTCGATCTGGGAGAAGATGCAGCGGCGGAATGTGGCGTTCGAGCAGCTTTCGGACATCATGGCGTTCCGGATCATCGTGCCGAGCCGGGAAGCCTGTTACATGGCGCTGGGGGCGATTCATGCGGCGTATCCGGTGATCGCGGGGCGGTTCAAGGATTATATTTCGACGCCGAAGGCGAACGGCTACCAGTCGCTGCATACCGGGGTGACGCTGCGGCATCCGCGGAACCAGAAAATCGAGCTGCAGATCCGCACGCCGGAGATGCAGATTGTGGCGGAGAACGGGGTGGCGGCGCACTGGCTGTATAAGCAGGCGGAGGCGGCGCCGGGGGACTTTAAACAGTTCCGGTGGGTGCAGGATCTGTTGGAGATTCTGGAGAATTCGGCGGCGCCGGATGAGTTTTTGGAAAATACCAAGCTCGAGCTTTATCAGGACCAGGTGTTTTGTTTTACGCCGAAGGGGCAGCTGATCCAGCTGCCGCGGGGCGCGACGTCGGTGGATTTTGCGTATGCTGTGCATAGCCAGATCGGCGATACCTGCGTCGGGGCAAGGATTAATGGGCGGCTGATGCCGCTTCGGTATGAATTGCAGAACGGCGACCAGGTGGAGATACTCACCGCACGGGGCGGCACGCCGTCGCCGGCGTGGGAGCGGTTTGTCACCACCGGCAAGGCGCGGGCGCGCATCAGGCGGTTTTTGGCGCAGCAGATGCGCGAGCAGAACCGCGATTCCGGCAAATCCACGCTGATCAAGGCGTTCCGGCAGGAAGGCGTGGACGGGTCCGAGAAGGTGCTGGAGCCGGCCGCAAAAATGCTGAAGCAGGCGTCGCTGGACGACCTTTACATCGCGGTGGCGACCGGCGTGGTGGGGCCGAAGGAGGTGGTTTACGCCGCCTACCCGCAATTGCGGGAGGCGCGGGCGCCGCGGATGCTGCCGGGGTTCATGAGCACCGGGCTCGGCAGCGGCGCGCCGTCGCGCCCCGCGCGCGTCGCGGCGCCGATGCGGGGCGACGCGGCGATGCCGCTGACCGGGCTGGTTTCCGGGATGGACGTGCACTACGCCGGCTGCTGCCACCCGCTGCCGGGGGATAAGATCGTCGGGATCGTGGCGACCGGCAAGGGTGTCACGGTGCATACGAAAGACTGCGCGACGCTGGAGAATTTCGCCGCCACGCCCGAGCGATTCATCGATGTGGACTGGAATTACGATTTTCTGGCGGGGCGCCAGGCCAAGCCGGGGGAAGGGTTTATTGGGCGGATCAGCGTGATCGCCAGCAACCAGACATCCGTGCTGGGGAACTTGACCAATGCGGTCTCGCGCCAGGACGGGGCGATCCTGAATCTGAAAATCCAGCACCGGCAGCAGGATTTTTTCGAGGCGGTGGTGGATGTGGAGGTGCGGGATTTGCGGCATCTGAGCCAGGTGATCGCGGGGTTGCGCGGTGCCGCGGGGATTGCGCAGGTGGAGCGGTCCAAAACGTGATGATCACATGATTCTGGGGCTGGGGTCCGATATCTGCGACATCAGGCGGATTGAAAAATCCCTGGAACGGTTTGGCGAGCGATTCACGCTGCGGCTGTTTTCGGAGGCCGAGCGGGCGCGGGCGGAGCGCCGGCCGGTGCTGCGCGCCGCGACCTACGCCAAGCGCTTCGCGGCGAAAGAGGCCTGCGCGAAGGCGCTGGGCACCGGGTTCCGGCGCGGCGTGTTTTTCGCTGATCTGCGGGTGGTGAACATGCCGAGCGGGCAGCCGACCCTGGACCTGCACGGCGGGGCGCGCACCCGGCTGAAGGCGATGACGCCGGCGGGATATGAGGCGAAGATTTTCCTGTCGCTGACGGATGAGTATCCGTACGCCTACGCAAATGTGGTGATTTCGGCCGAGTTGTCCGGACATTAACTTGTTGATTTGACTCAGTTTCATTCAGCTTCCGTCTGCCAGGCCGACAGGCGCCATTGGCCCGGGCATGGCTTATTTTACACGCGGCGGCGCGAAAACCCTGGTTTCCAGGTGAGGCGGTTTTTTTCAAAAAAGTAAATTGTTAACTTGCATCCTACCAAAGCATTAAATAAGTTTTAACATTTGAACGCTAATCTGGTTCGAGCCGTCTTGGTCGGGGAGCCTGAAAATGTATTGGCTGATTATGCTTTCCAACTCGATTGCGGAGCTGGCCTGCCTGATGGCGCTGGCGGCGGTGTTTTCCGCGCTCTGGCGGCAGGATGCGAGTCCGCTCATCTGGCAGGCGCGGGTGCTGCCGATCGTGGTGCTGGCGGCGGTCGCGCTGGCGGCGTTGAGCACGCGGGTGACGGCGCTGCCGCATATCGCGATGGTGCTGACGGCGCGGCTGCTGTTTCTGGCGGCGGTGGGGTTGCTGTGGCCGATTTTGCGGCAGTTCGCGGCGCAGGAGCGGCCGGCGCAAACCCCGGCGCGCTTTGAGCTGGCGCGGGCGGAGGCGACGGATTCGCGGCATTGGCTGCATCTGGCCGAGAAAATCGCCAAGGTTTGCCACTGGCGCTATACGGTGCCGGATAACGCGCTGACCTGGTCGGCGCAGGTTTATGACATGTTCGGGCTTTCGCCGGATAGCTACAAGCCCGATCTGGACGTGGTGTTTCAATTGATCGCCCCGGATGACCGCGCGCGGGCGGTGGCGGGGTTTGAAAAAGCCCTGAAGCACGCGGCACCTTTTGAAGTGACCGTGAAGGTGCCGATGCCGCAGGGGCATTACGGGCACGTCACCGTGCGCGGCGTGCCGGAGATCGGCGATGCCGGCGAGGTCGTCGCGGTGTTCGGCGTCTTCGTGGACATCACCGCGCAAAAGCGCATCGAGGAGGATCTGCAAAACGCGCACCGGATGAGCGAGGCGGCGAACAAGGCGCTGGAGGCGCTGGCGCTGCATGACTCGCTGACCGGTCTGCCGAACCGGCGGAATTTTGACGCGACCATCGCCACCGAATTCCGGCGCGCGGCGCGCGACCGGCAGACGGTCGGGCTGATCATGATCGGCGTCGATTTTTTCAAATCGTACCAGGACGGGTATGGGTCCGCGGCCGGCGACGAATGCCTGCGGCTGGTGGCAGACGCGATTGCCAGCGTGCCGCAGCGGCCGGGCGACATGGTGGCGCGCTATGGCGGGGAGGAGATTGCGGTACTGCTGGCCAATACCGGCCTGGCGGGGACGGTAACGGTGGCGGAGATGATTTTGCATGCGGTGCGGGCGCTGCAGGTTGCGCATTACGGAAACCCGGAGGGAATCGTGACGGTAAGCTGCGGCGCGGCGGCGTTTGACCCGCAGCGGGACCCGTTTGTGCCCGTCCAGCTGATCGAGCGGGCGGACCAGGCGCTGTGCAAGGCGAAGCGGGAAGGGCGGAACCGGGTGGTTTCGCTGCAAGTGGAAGAAAGCAGCGCTATTTAAAAAAAGGCTTCCCGCCCGGGCGCGCAAAAAACTTTTATAAACTGGGGGCGCGGGGACCGGGATTGCCTTTAAACGGCACCTTTGGCGCCGATTAAAGGCAATCCCGGACCCNNTTTTTCAAAAAAGAACTACTTTCTTCCTCACCGACAATCTGGGAGGCACCGCTTGGAATTTCACGACTACGAGCCGGCGAAGGGGCATGGGCTGGCGCATGATCCGTTCAACGCCATCGTCGGGCCGCGGCCGATCGGGTGGGTTTCGACCATGGGGGCGGATGGCAGCGTCAATCTGGCGCCGTATTCGTTTTTCAATGCGTTCAACTATCATCCGCCGATCATCGGGTTTTCCAGCGTGGGGGAGAAAGATTCGCTGCGCAACTGCCGGGAAACCGGGGAGTTTGTATGGAATTTGGCGACCATGGCGCTGGCGGAGAAGATGAATGAGAGCTGTGCGGCGGTGAAGTATGGGGTGGACGAGTTTGGGCTGGCGGGGCTGACGAAGCTGGCCTCGAGCCTGGTGAAGCCGCCGCGGGTGGCGGAGGCGGGAGTGAATTTTGAGTGCAAGGTGACGGAGATCCATAATCTGAAAACCGCTGCGGGCGCGGGGTCGCCGTCCTGGATCGTGTTCGGGGAGGTGGTGGCGGTGCATATCGAGAAGGGGCTGCTGAAGGAGGGGGTGTTCGACACTTTTGGCGCCGGCATTATTTTGCGCGCGGGTGGGCCTTCCGCCTATGCGCGGATCACGCCGGAAAACCGGTTTGACATGCGGCGGCCAGGATAGCGGGCGCCCGCTAAAGGTGCCCCATCACCTGCAGCCCGCCTTGATAGATCATGCTGATGGCGACGTAAAATACGATCCCCAGCCCCACCCAGGCCAGCCAAGGCAGCCGCGCCAGCAGCCGGGCGACGACGCTGGCGGCCAGGCCCATGAGCGCCACCGAGACCACCAGGCCCACCACCAGCAGCCATTTATGGCCGCGCGCCGCGCCGGCCACCGCCAGCACGTTATCCAAACTCATCGAAATATCCGCGACGATGATGCGCAAGATCGCGGTGCGCAGACGCCCGGCGGGGGGCCCGGCGGCGGGGTGCGCGTCGCGGCGCCAAATCTCGCGCGCCGCCTTCCACACCACCCATAGCAGCAAAACGCCGCCGGCCAGCGTTAGCCCGATCAGCGCCAGCATTTGCAGCGCCACCAGGGCGAAGCCGATGCGCACCACCGTGGCGCCGCCGATGCCGGCCAGGATGGCGATGCGCCGCTGGTGCGCCGGCAGCCCGTTCACGGCCAGGCCGATGACCACCGCGTTGTCGCCCGCCAGCACCAGGTCGATGAGCAGAATCTGCAGCAGAATCGGCCCAAGGGTCAGAACAGCGGCTTCCATGCCGGGGCAGGTGGCGTGCCGGGCGCGCGCTTGTCAACTTGGGCGTAAAACCCTAACCCCGTTGCCATGATCCCCCGTTATACGCGCGAGATTGCAGCCAGAATCTGGTCGCCGGAGAACAAATACCGGATCTGGTTCGATATCGAGCTGCTGGCTTGCGAGGGAATGGCGGAGCTCGGCCTGATCCCGGCGGCGGCGGTGGCGGATATCTCCGTGCGCGGCGGCGCGGCGATGGCGGCGTTTGGCGCGGCGGATGTCGAGCGGATCGATGAGATCGAGCGCGAGACGCGGCACGACGTGATCGCGTTCTTGACCTGGCTGGCGGGGCATGTGGGGGAGAGCAGCCGGTTCGTGCACCAGGGGCTGACATCGTCGGACGTGCTGGATACCTGCCTGGCGGTGCAACTGACACAGGCGACGGATTTGCTGCTGGGCGATCTGGATGCGCTGCTGGCGGCGCTGCGCGCGCGCGCGGAAGAACACAAATATACGCTGACCATCGGGCGCAGCCATGGCATCCATGCCGAGCCGACGAGTTTTGGGCTGAAACTCGCGGGACATTATGCCGAGTTTGCACGCAACAGGATGCGGCTGGAGACGGCGCGGCGAGAGATCGCGACGTGCGCGATTTCGGGTGCGGTGGGGACGTTCGCGCATGTCGATCCGCGGGTGGAGGCGTATGTCGCGCAAAAGCTTGGCCTGGCGGTTGAAACGGTTTCGACGCAGGTGATTCCGCGCGACCGGCACGCGGCGTATTTTTCGACGCTCGCGGTGATCGCCGCGGGCATCGAAAGGCTGGCGACGGAAGTGCGGCATTTGCAGCGCTCGGAGGTGCGGGAGGCGGAGGAGTTTTTTCACGCCGGGCAAAAGGGTTCCTCGGCGATGCCGCATAAGCGCAACCCGGTGCTGTCGGAAAATCTCACGGGCCTGGCGCGGCTGGTGCGGGCGGCGGTGGTGCCGGCGCTGGAGAACGTGGCGCTTTGGCATGAGCGGGATATTTCGCATTCCTCGGTGGAGCGCGGCATCGCGCCGGATGCGACAGTGACGCTGGATTTCGCGCTGACGCGGCTGGCGGGGATGATCGAGAAGCTGACGATTTATCCGGAGCAGATGATGAAGAATCTGGCGGCGCTGGGGGGCGTGGTGCATTCCGGCGAGATGCTGCTGGCGCTGACGCGGGCCGGCATTCTGCGAGAGGATGCCTACAGGATCGTGCAGCGCAACGCGATGGCGACGTGGACGCGGCTTGGCGAGGCGGATGCGGCCGGGTTTCGGGAGAATCTGTTGGCGGATCCGGAGGTGGCGGGGAGAATTGCGCCGGAGGCGCTGGACGCGGCGATGGACCCGGCGCTGCATCTGCGGGAGATTGATACGATTTTTCAACGTGTTTTTGGTTGAAGAAAGAACTTCTTTTTTGAAAAAAAGGCTACCCGCCCGGGGAAGCAAAAAACTTTTGCTAATCTGGACCGAGGTCGTGAAACCACCCCCGGCCCAAATTAACAAAAGTTTTTTGGTTACTTTTTTTCGAAAAAGTAACTGCTTATACCAACAGGCGCGGGCTTTGACCCATCCACGTCATTGCGAGCTCTTGCGAAGCAATCCATCTTTCTCGCAACCGGCGCAAAAGATGGATTGCTTCGCTGCGCTCGCAATGACGTGGATGCGACGGAGGCTATACGCGTTCAGAGTGCTTACTTCATTTTTGTTTCCGCTATGTGCAGCATCATTCTCAATCTGACCGAAACGGGAACGTTTATCGGCGCCAATCGCGACGAGCTTTTGGCGCGGCCGTGGTTGGCGCCGGGCGCGCATTGGGCGGAATATCCGGGGGTTATCGCGGGGCGGGACGAGACAGCCGGCGGCACGTGGATGGCACTCAACAGGCACGGGGTGATGGCCGCGGTCTTGAACCGGCACGGCACGCTTGGGCCGGCCGCGGGCAAGCGCAGCCGCGGTGAACTGCCGCTCCTCGCCCTCGACCAGTCCACGGCCGGACAGGCCGCCGCCAAGATCATGCAAACCATAGAGCCCGCCGCCTACCGCGCCTTCAACCTAGTCATCGCCGACGCCGCTGCCGCGTTCTTCATCCGCGCCCAGGGCGGCGAAAACCTCACCGTGGCGCCCTTTGCCCCCGGCGTCACCATGCTCACCGCTGGCGAGCCGAACGACGTTTCCGAACCCCGCATCGCCCGCCACCTGCCGAAATTCCAATCCACGCCATGGGAATACTGGCCCGCGTTGCTTGCCGTTGCCGCTCCGCCCGTCATCAGCGCGCTGAACATTCCGCCACGGAACGGCTATGGCACGGTCTGCTCCAGCCTCCTCGCCTTGCGCGCCGAGGGGCCGCCCGCCTGGCTGTTTGCTGCCGGGCCGCCGGGCGAAACCGCCTTCTTGCCTGTCAAAATCGCATAAGAAAGCAGCGCTTTTTGAAAAAAGCGCGCAAAAACTTTTGATTCCCCTGGGATTTTGCACCGGCGCCGTTTGGCCGCTCAACCATCTGCGGATCATTCTACCTGGACAGCCTACATCACTTCCTCCAAACTTCGCGCATTTACAGCCGCCGGAATCAAAAATTGCGCCTTCGCCTCATCGCCGGCTTCGCCGTCCTCGCTTTCGCGCTGTCCGCCTGCGACGAACAGCAATTGCCGCAGAACGACCCGCAGGCGCTCAGCTTCATGCAAAACCGTTTTAAGGACGGCGACGCTTTTCTGGCCTGCGGCATCGGCTGCTCCGGCACCTATGGCAGCGCGCGCCAGGGGTTGGCCGCCGCGTACCAGAACCAGGACTGGCAGGAACTCGCCGACGCCATCCTGACCATCGGCAGCGACAACGACCAGGCCTGGTTCTACCTGGCCGCGGCGGCCGACGGGCTGGGCTACGAGACCGCGGCGCAGCGCTACTATCTGCTCTCGCTGACCGCGCGCTTCCATTGCCACGGCCCGGTCAATGTGTGCGACGGGCTGGACCTGCCGAAACTGACTTTTGACCGCCTGGCCGATGTCGATACGAGGATCGAAAAATCCCAGAATTTCGCGCAGCTCTCCGCCGCGCCGCCGGCGCCCGGGCAGCCGGCGCATATCAAACTCACCGACAATCATGGCCTGCTGATGGCGCCGGTGATCGTGGACGATACCGTGCCGTTCATGGCCGCGGTCGATAGCGGTTCCGGCCTCGTCACCATTCCGTTCGGCGCGGCGATTCTGCTGTTCAAGGCGAATAAAATCCAGAAATCGGACATTCTGGGCGGCGCCACCGCGACGCTGGCCAATGGCGGCATCGTGCACGCGGTGATTTTCAAGATCCACACGCTGCAGGTGGGCAACGTCACTGCCACCAACGTGACCGGGGCGATCACCGAACCCTCCAGCCAGTTCCTGCTGGGGCAGAGTTTTTTGAGCCATTACAGCTCCTGGTCCATCGACAATGCCGGGCCGTCGCTGATGGTGCAGGGCAAATAACCGACGCCGGCCGCTCGGATGCCAGTCGTACTTCGCAATAATTGCAGCTATACCTCAGTTACATTTTGATATAATCGTTGCGATAGGGCGGCATAAGCCACGATCGTGGGAGGTTCATTTCATGAGCACAGGGTCAACCATCAAAACCACCGTCACCAGCACGGTGACGTTGGGCAGCGCGGCCTATTTGAGCCCGCTCACCATCACCAGGATGGGCGGCGTCAGGGTTGCCGGCTTCGGCGATACCGGGATCTACGTACCCGCCGCCCTCACCGGCGGCAGCATTCTCAATGACGGCCATGTGTATGGCGCCAACGGCCCCAGCGTGGAATTCTTCCGGGTCGATGGCGGCATCGGCATGGACATCGAAGGCCAGGCCACGCTCGCCAGCTATGGCATCATCGTAGGCGGCGCCGGCGGCAGCAGCCTCAACACCACCGATCCCGGCTTGGGTGGCGACGGGCTGATCGTCCGCGCCGGTTCCAGCATCACCAATAAAGGCGATATCTATGGCGGCGCGGGCGGCTACAGCCACTTTTACGCCGCGCCGGGCGGCACCGGCATGCTGGACGACGGCGCCGCCAAATTCACCAATGCCGGCGTCATTCTGGGCGGCGCGGGCGGCGAATCGGGCGCCACCGGCGGGGAGGGCGGGATTGGCCTGTATCTTACCGGCGGCGCCACCGCCACCAGTTCCGGAGTGATCGGCGGCGGTCAGGGCGGCTACAGCGTGGAGCGCTACGGCGGTGGCGCCTACCACGCCGCGGGCGGCTACGGCGTGCTGCTCACGAATGGCGCCAAGCTGACCAATACCGGCATCGTCACCGGCGGGGCGGGCGGCGGCACCAAGGGGTTTACAGGTGGCGGCGGTGGCGGGGGCGCGTTTCTGTATGGCGGCATGCTGGTTAACAGCGGCAATATCGAGGGCGGCGGTGGCGGCCTTCAGCAAGCGGGCGGAGTCGGGGTACTCGTGGATGTCCTGGCCACCGGCACCAGCGTGCTCGACAACACCGGCACCATCACAGGCGGCGATGGCGGTCCGGAACTGTTTAGCGGGGACGCGGCAGGCGGCGCGGGCGTGTACCTATTCGCCGGTACGCTGATCAATGCCGGCACCATCCTGGGCGGGTTGGGTGGTAACTTTGGTCTGACCCGCGCCGACGCCGTGCAGTTCGGGCCCAACGCCGCGACCCTGGTGGTTGATCCGGGGGCGGTGTTCATGGGCGGCGTCTATGCCAACAGCAATGTCGCGGATGTGCTGGAACTGGCCGGCAAATCCAACAAAGTGCTCACCGGGATTGGCTATGGCTTCGACGGGTTCAACGACATTTCCTTCGCCTCCGGCGCCAGTTGGACGATCGAAGGTCTCGCCGCGGGTTTTGACGACGGCCAGAAAATTACCGGTTTTACCAGCGCCGACAAAATCAAGATCGAGGATGCCGCGGCGGCCAGCGGCACGGTGAAGGTCAACGCCAACGGCAAGGTCACCATCAAGGCCGGCGGGGAAACCTACGTGCTGGACATCGCCGGCGCTAAAAAAGGCTCGAAGGATTTCAAGTTTTCCAATGACACCCTGTCCGAGAAATCGACTGGCGCGGCAACGATGAATTTCATTGCACCTCCGGCGGCGGCGGAACCCACGGCGACCGCCGCGCTGCCGGAATTTCATAACGAGTCAGTACCGGTTTCGCAGCTGAACGTCAGCCGCCCCGCATCCTTGGGATGGACACCGTTGGACCTTAAGTCCATCGATTACGGCGGCGTAATGGCAGCCGTCACGCTCGCCGGCGGCGGTTTATGATTCGCCAGCACGCCATTTCGGCGCCGCAAATCGTTTCTTGACCGGCCAGCGATTCCTGAGAACAAGAATCTATCCGCAGATTTCGCAGATTAACACAGATTAACGCAGACGAAGGCTGATGAGACATTGGCTCTGATCTGATCTAATCTGGGTAAATCTGCGTAATCTGCGGGTAAATCTGCTTTTTTCGCGGCAATCAGTCGAAAAGCGGATAAGAAATGCCTGGCCCGCGCACGGGTCTTTTCCAATGGCGCTTCCTAGTGATTTTCAAAAAATCTTGTTGATAATATCATCCCCAATCCCGAACCCCGCGCCCATCTCAATGGCGCGGCCAAACCCGGAATTCAACAGCTGGCCGAAAAATCCGCCGCCCTGCTGCGGGTAGGGCTGGTTGGGGTAGCCGCCTTGCGGGTAGCCCTGTGGCGGCGGGTAGCCTTGCTGGCCGTAGGGCATTTGCTGCGGCGGCGGATAGCCCTGCTGGCCATAACCCGGGCCGCCCGGCAGCGTCTGCGGCACGCTGCCTTGCGACATCTGGTTGTGGGAATCGGCGAAATTATGGATCGCCTGCAGCAAATTCGTCACCTGGTTCTGCTCGGCCTGGATGGCGATCGCAATGCTCTTCAGATCCAGCAGCCATTCCCGGGCGTTGGTGTCCCCCGCGCCCGCGGCCGTCTGCATCTTTGCGGCCAAATCCTTCAGTTCCTGGATCGTCTGCTGCGCCTGCGTCTGCAACTGGCCGTACTGGCTGTCGATGGTCTGAATGTCCATGGTTTTGGTCCTCCGGTTGGTGACGCCTTATAGCGCGGTTTGCGCCGCTTACCCAAGCTTAACGCTTGTCCTGGTAAATACCAAAGATTTGTACCCAGGGGATGCCGCTCATGCTGACGCTTGACTACCTTGAAATGCCCATCACCCATATCTGCAGCCTGCATTGCGACGGCTGCTCGGCCTATTCCAACTACAACATCAAGCGCACGGTGCCGCTGGCGGAGGCGCGGGCCTGGATGCGGGCCTGGTCCGCCAGAGTCGCGCCGGGGGAATTCCGGGTGTTGGGGGGCGAGCCGTTTTTGCATCCGCAACTGCCGGAAATCATTCTGTCCGCCCGGCAGTTCTGGCCGGAGGCGCATATTCAGCTCTGCACCAATGGGCTGAATTTGGACCGGCACAAGCTGGTCGCGCCGATCATGGCGCTGCCGAATATGAGCATTCACGTCTCGGTGCATTCCAACGACGAGGCCTACCAGGCGCGGCTGCGCAAAGGCATGGCCACACTGGCGCGCTGGATGGGCGAATACGGGCTGCGCGTGCAGGCCGGCGATAACACGGTGTTCTGGAACCGGTTCTACAAGGGCATCGGCAAGACGATGCAGCCGTTCGAGGGCCAGAAGCTGCAGAGTTGGAAAGTGTGCCATTCAAAACGCTGCTGCAATCTGGTGGATAACCGGCTGTGGAAATGCCCGCAGATCGGCAATTTGCACCTGGTGGCGGAGCGTTTCGAGCTGAACAAAAACCCCGCATGGGACAAGTATCTGGCCTATCCAGGAATCGGGCTGGAGGCGAGTGACGATGAGCTTGCGGCCTGGCTGCGGGCGCGCAATGGGCCGGAGGCGATTTGCGAGATGTGCCCGACGACGCTGGAGCACTATGAGAAGGACATTTACAACGTCAAATACGACCTGCCCGGCGTTGAACGGGTCGCCAAAGGCTATTTGGAAAAACATGAGACGGCGGATCAAGATTTTGAAGGCGTGAATTAAGTAAGCAGTTACTTTTTTTAAAAAAAATGGCGCCCCGCCCGGGGTAACCAAAAAAACTTTTGCGAGCTGGGGGCGTTGGGACCGGGATTGCCGTTAATCGGCTCCGTTGGAGCCGATTAACGGCAATCCCGGTCCCAACTCCCGCAGCTCGTAAAAGTTTTTGCGCGCTTTTTTTAAAAAGCGCTGCTTACTTGCCTTTTCTGTAATCGCTGCACGCCTTCCCAAACGCCTCAAACAGCCGCTTGCGGTCCGCGAAATGCGTGACTTCCCATTCCGGGTGCCATTGCACGGCGAGGGCGAAGTTTTTGGCGCCTTCCACGCGCACGGCCTCGATCGTCCCGTCCGGTGCGACGGCTTCCACCACCAGGCCCGGCGCCAACTGGTCGATGCCCTGGCCGTGCAGCGAATTGACGCGGATGGTGGTGGCGCCGGTTATTTCCGCCATCTGGCCTGAGAGTTCAACGTCGTGCTTCAGCGCGAAGAGTTGTTCGCGGGAGCCCTCGCCGGCGCGGTGGTCCATGCGGCCAGGGATTTTGTGGACTTCCTGGTACAGCGTGCCGCCGAGGGCGACGTTGAGTTCCTGCATGCCGCGGCAGATGCACAGCATGGGGATGCCGCGGTCCAGCACCGCGCGGATCAGCGGCAGGGTGGTGGCGTCGCGTTCGGGGTCGTGAAAGTCCGGCGTGGCGTCGAAATCCGCGCCGTAGCGCATCGGCGCGACGTTGCTGGGGCTGCCGTTGAACATCATGCCGTCGAGCCGGTCCAGGAGAGACAGCATCGCCTCGCCTTCCGGCGGCACCAGCACGGGGATGGACCCGGCGGCGGCCATGAGGGCGGCGCCGTAGCGCGCCGGGGTGGCGTGCTGGATGTAGTTGGTAATCAGTTTGGTGCAGGCCGGAATCCCGACCACGTTTACGTCGCCCATGTCATGCCTCCGCGGTGCGAAAGATTAGCTGCGGCCGCAGCGATGCCGCAAGCAGCGCGCCCAGCGCGCATAAAAACATCGCCGCGCCCATCGGCAGCGCCGTGCCGTCTCCCAGCACGCCCATGGCGAGGCCGGCGATGGCGCCGCCGGTGTATTGCAGCGTGCCCAGCAGCGCCGACGCGCTGCCGGCATGCGCCTGGTGGCGGGAGAGCGCGCCGACCATCGCGCTCGGCATCACCAGCCCAAACCCTAGTTCGGCGGAAAGCAGCCCGGCCATGATCGGCACCGGCCCGGCGTCCAAAAACCCCGCCGCCAGCAGCGCGGCGCAGGAGCCCACCAGCACCCACACCGCGAAGCTGATGACCCGCGCCAGGCCGTAGCGGTTCACCAGCATCGGGTTGAGCTGGTTGTAGCCGATATAGGCGATCGCGTTCATGCCGAACAAGGCGGCGTATTCCGCCGTGCTCCACCTGAAATGGTTGATAAAAATCTGCGGCGTGGCGGAGAGGTAGGCGAACAGGCAGGCGGAGGTGAAACAGCCGGCGAGGGCGTGCGAGATGAAGGCGCGTTCCCGAAAAATCGTGACATAGCGCACCAGCACCGCAACCAGACCGATTCGCGTGCGGCGCGCCTCCGGCAGCGTGTCCGGCAGGAAGCGCCAGATGCAAAATACCGCGATGACGCCGTAAAGCCCGGCCACCGCGAAGATCATCCGCCAGGAGGCGACTTGCACCACCAGCGCGCCCAGCATGGGGGAGACGATCGGCGCCACGCCCATCACAAGCATCAGTTTGGAAAACAGCTTGGCCGCGGCCGGGCCGTCCGCCAGGTCGCGCACCATGGCGCGCGGGATGACCACGCCGGCCGAGCAGCCCAAAGCCGCCAGAAAGCGGAACACGGCGAAGGATTCCACGCTCCAGCACAGCGCGCAGCCGATGGAGGCGATGGTATAGACGACGAGGCCGAAAAACAGCGGCCCGCGGCGGCCGAGGCGGTCGGAGAGCGCGCCCTGCGTCATCTGGCCGACGGCGAGGCCGAGAAAATATGCCGCGAGCGAGATTTGCGGCGCGGCGCTGTTGTGGAAACTGGCGGCGATGGCGGGGAAGGCCGGCAGATACATGTCGGTTGAAACCGGCCCGACCGCGATTAGAAAGCCCAGCAGCAGGGGCAGGTTTTTGGTAATCCGCGGCGGCGTCATGTGGCGTGAATACCGGTGCGCCGCCGCCCCGGATAGCCCGGATTTCGCGGGTCTGCCCCGCCGGCGCGGCGGCTAGAGGATCGAGAGCAGAGCAGGAAGTAAGAAGTCGCTTTTTTGAAAAAAAGCTCCGCAAAAAACTTTTGTTTCGCCCGGCTTTTGAGCGGCCATACTGTGGCCGCTCAAACGCCGGGGGAATCAAAAGTTTTTTTGGTTACTTTTTTTTCAAAAAAAGTAACTGCTTTCTTTCTAAATAATTCGCGCCTTCCGAAAAGCTTCGATCTCGCTTGCCGTAAAAGCGAGTTCCGTCATGATCTCATCGGTATGTTCGCCAATCGTGGGCGCGCGCCGATAGATCGAGACCGGCGCCTCGGACATCGTGATCGCCGACATGCTGATCGGTGCCGGCCCCAGCGCGCCGGGATAGTCCATTGGCGTCAGCATGCCGGTTGCACGCACATGCGGATCGTCCAGCACGTTCTGCGGCGAATAGACCGGGCCGGCCGGGATGCGTTCCTGCGCCAACAATTCCAAGGCTTCGGCATTGGTGTAATTGGCGGCCCATTCATGCGTCCGGCGGCTGAGGATTTCGCCGTTGCGGGCGCGCAGATCGTCGGTTGCAAAGCGCGGGTCTTCCAGCCATTCAGGCTCGCCCATCAGCTTGGCCCAGCGCTCGAATAGCGGGTTGCCGACGGTCTGGATCTGGATGAAGCCGTCCTTGGTGGCGCTGATATCGGCGGGGCAGCTTGATTGCGCGCGGTTGCCGCTGGCGGTGCGGTTCACTTTCGCCATCGCCTGTTCGATGATGTTGAAATTGAAGACGGTGACGGCGGAGGCGAACAGGTTCGTCGAGACCTCCTGCCCGAGCCCGGTTTTGCGGTGCTCCAGAATCGCGGCCATCGTGCCGAAGGCTGAAAACAGCGCGGTGGACCAGTCCACCCAGGAGGCATAGGATTTGGTGGGCTGGCCAGGCTGGCCGGACAGATACGTAGCGCCGGACATGGCCTGGCCGATGCCGTCGAACCCGACGCGGTTGCCGTAGGGGCCGGTCTCGCCGAAGGCGGAAATGGCGGTGAGGATGATGTCGGGTTTGATCGAAGCGAGGTAGGCGTAATCCAGCCCCATCTGCGCGCGCGTATCGGCCGGCAGATTGGCGATGACCACATTCGCCGAGGCGACCAGGCGGCGCAAAATCTCCCGGCCTTCGGGTTTCATCGGGTTCAGCGTAAAGCCGCGTTTGTTGCGGTTCATTTGCAGAAAACAGGCGCCGTCGCCGGTTTCCGTGACCGGATATTGATAGCGGTCGTCGCCGCCGGAGACACGCTCGATGCGAATCACATCCGCACCGAAATCCGCGAGCAGCGCGGCGCAGCACGGCCCGGCGATATAGCGCCCGAAATCGAGCACGCGCACGCCTTCAAGAATCGTATTGGTCAAGGCTCAGCGCTCCCCGTACAGGCTCTTGCCGATGATCTGCTTCATGATTTCGGCGGCTCCCCCGGCGATCCGGACGATGCGCGCGTCGATATAGGCGCGCGCGATCGGGTATTCGAGCATGTAGCCGTAGCCGCCGAAGAACTGCAGACATTCATCGACGGTTTTGACGTGCAGGTCGCAGGCGTAGAGTTTCGCCATCGCGGCGTCCACCGGGTCGAGTTCGTCTTTCATGAACAGCGCGATACATTGATCGACGAGAGCCCGGCCGGCGGCGGTCTGGGTTGCGAGTTCGGCCAGCTTGAAGCGGGTATTCTGGAAATCCCCGATAGTCTGGTCGAAGGCTTTGCGGTCCTTGGTGTATTCGACGGTCCATTGGATGGCCTGCTCGGCGACGACGATGGAGCGGATCGCCTGGGTCAGTCGCTCACGCGCTAACTTGGTCATGAGGAGCGAAAAACCTCTGTTTTCCTCGCCGAGCAGGTTGCTTACGGGCACGCGTACGTCGTCGAAGAACAGTTCGGACGTATCTTGTGCCTTCAGGCCGATTTTTTTGAGATTCCGGCCGCGCTTGAAGCCCGGCCGCGTGGCTTCCACCAGAATCAGGCTGACGCCGCGCGCCCCCGCGGCCGGGTTGGTCTTGCAGGCGACGACCAGAAGATCGCAGTTCTGGCCGTTGGAGATGTAAACCTTCTGGCCGTTGATCACGTAGTCATCGCCATCGCGCACAGCGGTTGTGCGGATCGCCTTGAGGTCGCTGCCGGCGCCTGGTTCGGTCATGGCGAGCGCGCCGATGACCTCGCCGGAGATCATTTTCGGCAGCCATTTTTCTTTCTGCGCCGCCGTGCCGAAGGAGGCGATGTAGGTGGCCATCATGTCGGAATGGACGGTGAAGCCGGCGCCGGTGATGCCGGCGCGCGCCAGTTCCTCGATCACGACCGCGTTGTAGAGAAAATCCGCGCCCGAGCCGCCATAGTCTTCCGGTGCGTCGCAGCACAGAATCCCGGCGGCGCCCGCTTTCAACCAGGCTTCACGATCAACCTTGCCGGCCTCCTCCCATCGTTCATGATGCGGGACGAGTTCCTGTTCGACGAATTTGCGGACCGATTCACGAAAAAGTTCATGATCCTCGGAAAAGATATTGCGCTTGATCATGTGAGATTGGAAGCTTCCTTACTATTAGCATGTATGTTATATTTGCAGCCACGCGACGTCAAGAATGCGGAACCGGCGCGCGGCCGAGGGAGAGAGAACGAAATGCAGCCATTTGTCAAAATGCAGCGTCATGGCGAGATCGCGGTCGTCACCATTGATAACCCGCCGGTCAATGCGCTCTCCCACGGGGTGCGGACCGGGCTGCTGGACATCCTGCCGGGTATCGAGGCGGATGCTGGCGTGGCGGCGATTTTGCTGGTTTGCGCGGGGTCCACATTCAGCGCGGGCGCCGATGTGCGCGAACTGGGGGCGCCGCCAAAGGACCCCGTGATGGCGGTGGCGCTGGCGGCGCTGGATGGCAGCGCCAAACTCACCGTGGCGGCGATTCACGGCCAGGCGCTAGGCGGCGGGCTGGAGACCGCTTTGGTGTTCGATTATCGTTGCGCCGTGGCGTCCGCGAAACTGGGGTTGCCCGAGATCAAGTTGGGGCTGTTGCCGGGCGGCGGCGGTACGCAGCGTCTGCCGAGATTGATCGGGCTGGCGGCGGCGGCGGATATGATTCTCTCGGGCGATGCCGTCGATGCCAGCAAAGCCAAGGCGCTCGGCATTATCGATGAGGTGATCGAGGGCGATCTGCTGGATGCAGCACTTGGCTATGTGCGGCGGTTGCTGCTTGCGGGCGCGCCGCGCCGGCGCCTGAGCGCGCAAACCTGCGCCGTGCCGGATGGATTTTCCTTCGCCGCGCGGCGCGCGAAGGCGCTCAAGGACGCGAAGGGCCTGCCGGCCGCAAGCGCGATCATGGATGCCTTGCAGGCGGCGGTCGAACTGCCCTTCGCGGAGGGTCTGGCCGAGGAGAGGCGGGTTTTCATGATCGTGCGCCAGTCGGTTGAAGCGGCGGCGCTGCGGCATCTGTTCGCGGCCGAACGCGAGGTCGCGAAAATTCCCGGTCTGGCCAAGGATCTGCCGGTGCGCGCGATGGACTCCGCCGCCGTGATCGGGGCGGGGACGATGGGCAGCGGGATTGCGATCGCGCTGGCGAATGCGGGAATACGCGTTAGCCTGATCGAGGTCAGCGAGGCCGGCCTGCAGCGCGGCATGGCGCAGATCAAGGGCATTTATGACGCGCAGGTCGAGCGCGGACGCCTGACCGCCGCCGAGCGCGACCGGCGCCTGTCGTCGATTTCGCCCAGCCTCGCCTTCGGGGATGCCGGACAGGCCGACCTCGTCATCGAGTGCGCGTTCGAGGATATGGCGATCAAGCTGGACATTTTTGCGCGGCTGGGGGCGGTGGCCAAGGCTGGCGCGGTGCTGGCGACCAATACGTCGGGGCTGGATGTCGATCAGATCGCGGCGGTCAGCCTGCGGCCGGCGGACGTGCTGGGCTTGCATTTTTTCAGCCCGGCCAACGTGATGCGNNGCCGGCGTGTGCGACGGGTTCATCGGCAACCGCATGCTGCGCGGCTATCGGCGTGAGGCGGAGTTTCTGGTGCTGGAGGGGGCTTCGCCGCAAACGGTGGACAAGGTGCTGACCGATTTCGGCATGGCGATGGGGCTGCACACGATGGGCGACATGGCCGGGCTGGATGTCAGCGCCGCCAGCCGGCGGCGGTTGCGCGCGGCCGGGCTGCTGACGGATAAGCGGGTGGGCGCCGTACAGGACCGGCTGGTTGAAATGGGGCGCTTCGGGCTGAAGAGCGGGCACGGGATCTATCGATACGAGCCGGGCTCGCGCGTGCCGCTGCCCGACCCTGAGTTGGAAAAGCTGGTGGCGGAGGAGGCGGCGCGGCTGGGCGTCGTTCGGCGCACGCCGAGCGAGCCGGAGATTCTGCATCGCTGCCTGCTGCCGCTGGTGAACGAGGGCGCCAAAATTCTCGCCGAAGGGATCGCCTTGGGGGCGGCTGACATCGATGTCATCTATTGCAACGGCTACGGATTCCCGCGGTATCGCGGTGGGCCGATGTTTTGGGCGGACAGTCTTGGGCTCGGTAAGGTGGTTGCGTTACTCGAACAATTCAGCGCCGAGCTGGGCCCGGAATACTGG
>PLFB01000084.1:675-10656 GCA_003137135.1 Acetobacteraceae bacterium | reverse complement strand
TGGGGGGGGCGGACGCGGGTGGCGGAGGTGCTTTCGGGGATGTTTCTGGCGCGGGCGCGGGGGGAGGTGGGGTTTTTTGGGCGGGTGGTGGTGGTGGCGTCACCGGCGGGGGAGGCGGCGGTTAGGGAGGCGGTGGCGGGGNNGATTACGCAGATTAACGCAGATTGAGTATGTTAATGTGATGACGGCGAAAGGGCTTTGAGGCCGAGGAGGTTGCATTGACGACAGACAAAAAAATTGAGCGACTGCAAGCATTTAAGGCAAAATTAGACTTTCATCGGAATATTCGAGACTCAAAGTTGGAACGGCAATCACGCGAGTGGCTTAACCAAAATGTCCATTGGGTGAGGCGTGAGGTTGGCGAGGCCGGATGCCATAAGATCATAACGGTGAGTCCTCCTCCCGCAGTCGGTGGGATAATTGCGGAAATAGATCCTTTCGATAGCATGTTTGAGACGCACTACGGCAGAAGCCTGGTGCCCATCATTTGCGATATGATCGACCATGCAATCGGCGTTTTGCGCGATCCGCCTCCGGCAAAAAATGCACCCGAGATCGGTACCATTATGGACAGGGTTCAACGGGGATATGCGTTCGTTGCGATGCCGATTGACAAAGACGACCACCAACTTGTTGACGTACTCGATGCAATAAAGAATGCCACTGCATAATTCAATATCACTGCGGAACGGGTGGATGAGGTGGAATCAAACGATCGGATAACTGATCGTATTCTTGAATCTATTACGAAGGCAGAGTTTGTGATCGTCGATCTTACAAACGAGAGACCAAATGTTTTTTTTGAGGCTGGATTTGCGCATGGGATGGGCAAGATACCTATTTATGTTGCGAGGGCTGGCACGCGCGTTCATTTTGACCTTAAGGATTATCCAATAATCTTCTTTCGCAATATGAAAGAATTAAAAGAAGGACTGACCAGAAGGCTGAGTGGTTTATCCGAGGAGAGGGAATAGCATGGTCATTCCAGCTGACAATTCTTTTTACAAGAACGTTATAGGTCGCGAAGTTTTGGGTCTTGATGATTTTACAGAAGCCGAAATTGAAGCCGTGCAGCGGACTGAACCGTCGAAAGAGGCGGAAGTTTTCAATGGCGAACTTGGTGTTGGCGCGAGGTTGTGACGATTTCGGGTCTGGCGGCGTCGATCTCTGCTCGCGGTTGTCTTTCTTGCCTGTGAAAAGATGGATTGCGTCGCAAGAGCTCGCAATGACGTGGATGGGTCTTGGTTTGCGCGGGCCGAAGTTGGTCGGTTCTTACGAAGTGGGCAGCGGGTTAGGTGGTGGCGCGTTTGGGGGGGCGGCCGCCTTTTTGGCCGTTTTGGCGGGCGGCGGTGGCTTTGGCTTCGGTTTTCGCGCGGCCGCCGGTGGCGCCTAGTTGGCGGGCCATCCAGGATTTGGAGCCGAAAATGCCTTGGAGGAGGGCGGGGAGGTAGAGGTCGGCGTCCAGTCGGGGCCAGTGGAGGCCGAGGCCGGAGGGGGTGATTTCGATTTCGGCGAGGTTTTCGGGGGAGGCACCGGCGAGGCCTTCGGCGAGCTTCGTCGGGAAGGCAAGTTGGATGCCGGTGTTGAGCGTGACGACGACGCGGGAGGCGCGGCGGTCGTAGCGGGCGGATGTGGCGTGGCCCGCATCGCGGCGTTTCGCCATCAGTTGCTCGGCGGCTTCGAATTCTTGCTCAGTAACTTCCATGAATGGCGCTCCATTTAGCACAGAGGAGGGTGATGGCGCCGGCAAGGGCGTTTTTGATGGCGCTGAGGTCCGGGCGTTTGAAGCCGAAGCTTTCGCGCAAAGCCGGCGGGCCGTGGGGGCAGTGCAGGATGAAGACGGCTTCGCCATCACCGCCTTGCACGTGGACATGGGCGGGGCGGTGGTCGCTGGGGTAGATGACGACGCGGAGGGCACCGATGCGAAGGATGGTTGGCATGTCATGGGAGTAGCAGAAACCCAAGCGCTAGGGAATGAGGACAACGCGCGTGCTCGTGGCTTTGGGGTGCTTATCGTGACAGTGGCGGGGACGTAGCCCGGGAGACGTCGAACAATGGTCACAGCTTCTTAACATTCTTGCCGGGCCGGTTGTGGGATAGGCTCTTGAAAACCACAGAACGAGGTCGCTCGATGGACGATATCAGCACGGCCGGCAAAGCCGGCGGCTTCAGCTCGACGCGCAAGACGGTTCAGCAATATATCGACGAAGTGCCGAAATGGCCGGACGGAACCGACGTCACCCATCTGCCGCTCACCGGGATGCAGTCGCGGATCTGGACGCTGGCGGTGGCGGGCAAGTTCTTCGAAGGCCTGGTGGTGTTCATGACCGGCGTGGCCCTGCCGCTGATCGTGAAGAATTTTGAACTGGTGACCTGGCAGAAGAGTTTTGTCACCGCGGCGACGTTGTTTGGCATCCTGATCGGCGCCACGGCGCTGGGCGGCATGGCGGATATTTTCGGCCGCAAGACGATGTTCATCGCGGAAATGGTGCTGTTCACGCTGTTTCTGATCGCGCTGACGGTGTGCAACGGGTTCGTGATGCTGATCGTCTGCCTGTTCGGCATCGGGGTGGCGCTGGGCTGCGACTACCCGACGGCGCATATGGTGATCTCCGAGGCGGTGCCGAGCCGCGGGCGCGGCGGGCTGGTGCTGGGGGCGTTCGCGTTCCAGGCGATCGGCGCGATCTGCGGCGCCGGGCTGGGGATTTTGATTTTGTCGATTTATCCGCAGATCGATGCGTGGCGCTGGATGTTCGCGGCCGCGATCATCCCGGCGATCGCGGTGATCAGCGGGCGGTTTTTTGTGTGCGACAGCGCCTCCTGGCTGGTCTCGCGCGGACGGATCGCCGAGGCCGAGACTGAAACGCACCGGCTGCTGAAACGCGAGCCGCAATACCCGAAAATCGTCGAGCTGGCGGACCCGCATGTCTCGGAACATCACGGCCGGCGCGAGGAACCGGAACGGCACGTCGCCGTGCTGTTCGACAAGGACCACCGCAAGGCGACGCTGCTGGCTTCGGTGCCCTGGTTTTTGCAGGACCTTAGCACCTACGGGATTGGGATTTTTACGCCGGTTATTCTGGCCGCGACAATCGGCAGCGCCGCGGCGGGCAGCGATGTGCCGGGGATCATCGCGAAAGTGCTGAACTCGGCCAAGGGGACGGCGATGCTGGACGTGCTGCTGATTTTGGGGATTCTGGCCGCCATCATGCTGGTGGAGCGGGCGGGGCGCATCAATTTGCAGATCGTCGGCTTTATCGGCTGCGCCGTGGGGCTGGGACTGGCGGCGCTGTCGCTGATCGGCGGCGGGCACAACATGCCGCTGCTGTTCATGGGGTTCATGCTGTTCAACTTCATGACCAATATGGGGCCGAACGCGCAAACCTATTTGCTGGCGGGCGAAGTGTTCCCGACCGCCATCCGCGGCTACGGCGCCGGGTTTGCCGCCAGCTTCGCCAAAATCGGCGCGGTGATGACGGCGTTCCTGTTCCCCATCCTGCTCAAAGCCATCGGCACCCAGGCCCTGCTGATGGGCCTGATCGTCGCCTCCCTGCTCGGCGCGGCGGCGACCTGGTCGTTTCGCATCGAAACCCGCGGCGTGCTCCGGGACGTGACCTCGCGGGTTTCGCCGCAGGTTTAAGAAAGTAAGGCCAGGGGGCGCCGCGCCTGCGGGGCAAAGCCCGCCTGGCCGTACTTACTCAGCGTGCCACGACACCGCGATGTCCTCGCGGAAGGCGAAGCGGAGGAGGTGGCGGGCGGTGACGTCTTGCAGGGTGGGGAGTTGGTCTGGGGTGGCGGTGGCGAGTGAGAGGCGGAGGGTGGTTTCGGTGGCGTCCAGGGTGACGGTGCCGATGGGGAAGGTGACCTGGCCGGTGGTGTTGGTTTCGGTGTGTTCGACCGGGAGTTTGTGGGCAAAATGTTTGCAGAACTGGCCGAGGTAGCGGTGGGCGTTGGCGGTGGCGATGGTGGCGGTGGTTTGCGCTGTGGTTTGGGCTTTGGTTTCCATGGGGTTAGGCCTCTTCGATCTGGCGGGCGGCGAGGTCGAGTGCCGCGGCAATCTTCTGGATGGTTTCGGGGGGGTGCTCGGCGTTGCCGAGTTTCAGGCGCAGCGCCATTTTGAGGTTTTCCATGGCGCGCAGGATGGGCGGCGCCGGGTCGCGGGACTGCGCGGCGCTGATGCGGGTGAGGATGGTGCTGATGGCGCCCTGGCTTTCGGCGAGGGCGGCCTGGCCTGGTGCGGAGAGGGTGTAGCTTTTGCGGGCGCCCTCAGTGGTGGCGGTGATCTGGCCGAGGTCTTCCAGGAGGGTGAGGGTGGGGTAGATGATGCCGGGGCTGGGGGCGTAGGCGCCGCCGGCGAGGTCTTCGACGGCTTTGATGAGTTCGTAGCCGTGGCGGGGTTTTTCAGCGATCAGGTGGAGGATGAGGAGTTTGAGGTCGCCGTGCTCGAACAGGCGGGCGAGGCGGCCGCCGCGGCGGTGGCGGTCGTGATGGTCGTGGATTTGCTCCGGCGGGCGGGCGTGACGGCGGTCGGTGTGGTGGTGGTCGTGATGTTTCATGATGTTATGTCGTCTCCTTTAGTCGACATAACTAAGATATATCTTGATTGTATCTTTGTCAAGGGGGCGCTAAGGCGGTTTGTGTTACGAGCCAAGGAAAGCGCTCGGCGTGATGAAGACGTTCTACTCCAGGTGAGACGCTAGTCTCGCCACTGCAATTTCGGCCGCCTCAGCCAAACTCTGCAATTCTTGATTATTGAAATATTGAATGTCGCGGAGCATAATCACGGCCGTATTCACACCCTGATTTCTTAAGGCAACGGCGATCGTTCTTCGCCGGCGCAAGGCGGTTTCATCGTAGATCTGCGATCCAAGGAATTCCAGCCCGATCCTGTTTCCCTGAGACCAGCGGCAAAGCGCGTCAAAACTGGCGCCGCCGACAAATTTTAGTTTTACATGCTCAGGCATGGCGGTCATCACGGGCACCTCGACCTGAACGCCGTAGCGGGATTCATTCATGATAAGGCAATCGATGATGGAACCGTTGAACCCAAAGACCAATTGTCCGCGCTTTAAAACCTGCTGGCGCTTGATTCGGCGCCTCTCAACGGTTTCGACCTGAGCGCCGGCTTCGTTGGCTTGCACGTGAACCTACCGCCGATCAGCAGACGAAATGTTCACCGCTTCGCCGGCAAGCATCTCGCCGCCATACAGCCGAAAGCCGCTCCGGCCGTCCGCCTTGGCGTTGCGCATCGCCTGCTCGGCCTGCCGCATCAGCTGGTCTCTGCTCACCAGACCTCCGCTGACACAGTTCGTTATCCCGATGCTGACGCTGACTTCCACCAGCGCATGCTCGATGGGGAAAGGCTGGTCGGTGAAGAGATCGATGATTTTCTGAGCCACGGCGATGCAATTCTGCGCCTGTCCGGTGTCTTCGATCAGGACTGCAAAATCGTCGCCGCCGAAACGTGCCACCGTATCATACTCACGAAAAGGCCGCTTCAGGCGGTCCGCCACCTGCCGGAGCAATTTGTCTCCCGCGGCATGGCCCAAATGATCGTTGATCGCGGCAAAAAGATTCAAATCAACAATGAATACGCTGACGGCCCCGGAAATGCGCTGCATTTTCGCCAGCGCCATGTCCAGCCGGCTTTCTAGAAGTAGTCGATTTGCCAGCCCCGTCAGTCCGTCAAAATTTGCTTGCTTGATAAGGACACCCTCAAATTGTTTGCGATGGATGGCGTAGTCGATCGCCCGTTTGATCGTGTGTCCATCGGCTTTGTCCTTGAACAGATAATCCTGCGCGCCCCGTGCCACGGCACTGAGCGCGACCGCTTCATCCTTCAGGGCGGTCAGAAAAATCACCGGCAATTTGGGCGCCATGTTCTGGATACTGATCAAGCCGCTAAAACCGGTCGTGTCCGGCAGCGAACGATCGAGCAGCGCGACGTCGAATTCGCTCTGCGCCAAGCACTTCAGAGCGGCTTTCAGGCTGCCGGCCTGCCGGAACACGCACGCCTCCGGCATCGCCAAGGCGAGCGCCTTCTTGATCAGCAGCGCCTCGCCGCTGGAATCTTCGATCAGCAGCACACGCAGCGGCTGCGCCGGCGAAAACAGTCTAGACATCGCTGCCGGCTATGACGGGTAGCGTGAACTGAAACATGGAGCCTTGGCTCGGCGCGGATTTGACCCAGATTCTGCCGCCGTGCTGGGTTACAATTTTCCTCGCCAGGGCAAGCCCGACACCTCTGCCGGGATACTCCTCATCGGCGTGCAGCTTCCGGAAAATCCGGAATATGTCGTCGTGGAATTCCTGTTCTATGCCGATGCCGTCGTCACGAACGGTAAACAAAAATTCGTTTTGGCCGGTCGTGACCGAGACACCTACGAGTACCGGCTTTTCAGGATCGCGGAACTTCAAGGCGTTGTCGATCAGGTGATAAAACAACTGCGAGATTCGCGCCGGATCAGCGCGGATCCGCGGCAGATCCGCGGCGTCCAGCGCGGCATTCAGCAGCTTGTTTTCCGACTCCAACTGAGTCCAGCAGCGCGCCAGGACGGCGTTGCAATCGATCTCGCAGATCGATCGAGCGATCGTGTTCAAACGCGAATAGAGCAGCAAGCCGTCGAGCATTTCCTGCAGCTTGCGGCCATTATCGACAATGAGCGAAAAATATAATTGCCCGTCCTCGCTGAACGCGCCGCTCTGCTCGGACTTAAGCAGTCGCGTAAACGCAACGACTGCCTGTGCCGGTCCCCATAGATCATGGGACACGCTGTATGCGAAATCGCTAAATTCCTCAGCCAGAGCGAGCTCAGCGATGACCACCGGCGCCGCATCTTTCATGGCTCGACACCATCATTTTTCGCTTCAATGGCGCCGGGAAGCAGCACTTGAGAGAACCAGAATTCTTCAATCTTTTTTGCCATATCCTGTAATGTTTCGAACTCCCGCGCCTTGACGACATAGGCGTTGGCGTGCCGGTCGTAGCTCCCGATGATATCCTTCTCGGCGCGGGAGCTCGTCAGTATCAGGACCGGAATGCGCCGGAGCGCCGGGTCCGCCTTGATTTCCTCAAGTACCGAAATACCGCTCCGTTTGGGCAGGTTCAGATCCAATAGAATGATGTCAGGGATCGCCGCATTCGCGTATTCGCCTTCGCGGTGCAGGATTTGCATGGCCTTCTGGCCATTTCTGGCAACCGTAATCCGGGTTGCCTGTCGCGTGGCTTCGAAGGCCTTCTTGACCAGGATCACGTCGCCCCGATTATCCTCGACCAGCAAAATCTCCAATGGGGCGATACCTTTTGCGTTTGTCGCGTCTAGACGGCTTAAGCGCCGGTTTTGGTCCCGGAGAGTTTTGGTATCGTGAAATAGATAATACTTCCTTTACCCAATTTCGACGCGGCCCATATTTTTCCACCATGGTTTTCGACGATCTTTTTGCAGACTGACAGCCCAATGCCGGTTCCGTTATACTCCTCCCACGCATGCAGGCGGCGGAACGGCTCGAAGATCTGATCGACCGACTCGTCGGCGATGCCAATGCCATTGTCTTCGACCGAAAACTTCCAGTTTTTGCCTTCATCGGTTATACCGACGTGCACTTTGGCGATATTTCCATCCAATTGATATTTTACGGCGTTGCTGATCAAATTTTGCATCAGCCGAATGTACTGGACGGGATTGCCGCTGAACACCGGTAGATCGTCGAACGTGATTTGCGCCTGCCGCTCCGCGATGAAGATGGCGAGGTTGTCCAAGACCCGCCGCAGTTCATTATTGGCATCAACCGTCGCCAGATACATGTGGCTGCCGCCGATGCGCGCATATTCCAGCAAATCGTCAACCATCGCCTGGATGCGTTGCGCGGAGTCCGAAACCAGGCTGATATATTCCTTGCCCTGCTCATCGATGCTGTCGGCGTACTCCGCCACCATCAACTTACTGAAATTTGTGATCATGCGCAGCGGTTCCTGCATGTCGTGCGAGGCGACATAGGCAAACCGCTCCAGTTCCATGTTTGACGCGGTCAACTGCTCGACCAATCTCTCCCGCGCCTGCGCGCCATCACTGATGCGGCGCAGGCTGCGGACGATGACATCGGTAATGCCGTGACGCAGGGATTCGGCGAATTCGAGCTCCCAGGCCAGCCAAGGCCTGGCGACGCCGTGCCTGGTATCCACCCATCGTTCGAAGGATTGTCTCGGCATCAATCCGGACGGGTCCGTGGCATCCTTGCCCGGATTTCCTCCCCAGACGGTCAGTTGGGCTTCCTCCGGCCGGAACCAGAGCAGGATGTCGGCCCGATTGTCGGAAAGGAATACGGCAAGCACGCCGCTTGCGATGGCGGCATATTTATTCCAATCGGGATAGCAGGCTTCCAGATGGTCGGTATGAAACAGCCGGGCCGGCTGGCTCAGCAACGCGAGCCATTTGCAAAACTTCCGAATCTCGGTTTCGGGCGGCGTGACACCGAGCAGGGTAACAGCACCATTTTCAATCACCGCCGCGCCGGTTGACGAGAAAAAGTCGGCGATCGTCACCTCACCGGTTGTGAGCGAACCGGTGACGTCGTCGGCGCCCGCCATGTGCGTGAACAGGATGGCAAGGCGCGCCAGATCGGCGCGGCGCGCCTGTTCGGTATCGGATTGCTCGGCGGGGCCAACCCGTGATGCGAACGCGTCCGTCAGCACCGCGCCCGCGACCCGCTGCCCCGGCGAGGGATAGTGCGGTTGCCGATGATGGCAGACCACCAGCCCCCATAGCCGATCCGCGTCCATGATTGAAAAAGACATGGAGCCGTTGACGCCCATATTGCGGTGATATTGCAGATGAACGGGCGAAAGGCTGCGCAGGCTGGCGTAGGATAGATCGATTGTTTTATGCGCTGATGCCGGGTCCAGCAGGATCGGCACGGGCGCGGCGTCACGGTTCGCAACCCAGCGCTGCTTGCTCCTGCGATACAACGCCCGCGCCTGGGACGGGATGTCCGACGCCGGAAAGTGCAAGCCGTCCATTGACTGCGGCCAGAAGCTGTCGATATCTTCCGCGATCGCCGTGCCATGCCAATCGGCGTCGAAACGATAAATGATGACGCGCTCATACCCCATCAAGGTGCGCACGGCACGCGCCGCGACGCGAGCCAGGCTTTTGATGTCGGGTGCTGACTCCTGCAGATCGACGATGCCTTCCCGCAGCTGACGAGCGGCTTCCAGAGCCTCGGAATCGTTACTTTGCGNNGTCGGGCAAGCCAAGGGTGGATTGCCACGGCGCGCTGCCCCGCAGCCTGCCGCTCAGATAGCGCGCGGTGAGTTTTTCCATAAAGTCAGGGCTGATAACATCGGCGATACCGCGCCCTAACGTCTCCCGGCCCTCGCCAAACCGTCCGAGCAGGCTTGACGCGTTGCTGCTCACGGCGATGATTTTGAAATGATGTGATGGATCGATTGCCAACAGCACGCCATGCGGCTGAATACTGCCAGGAGTATGAATAGGCTCTAACGCACAAATTGACTCGGCGGCGAATTTGGTACCCGAGCGGTTGTGGTGGTCCGGTCCGGACGTTGAACGTCTCCTGCTGTGCTGAAGGGAAAAGAACGTGTCGACCAGTATAATGTAAAAATAGCTAACTCAGCTTTAACGACGGGTGGGGAAAGCGGCGCCGCGGCGGCCGTTCAGGCGCATGAATGCCTGAGGTCCGCCCGCGTTTTAAACGTCCATGACGGGCGCGGCCTGGGGCGGTAGGGGGCTGGGGCGGCGGCTTAGGTTGGCGCGGGGTGGGCGAGGGATTTTAGTTGGCCGCAGGCGGCAAAAATGTCTTGGCCGCGGGGGGTGCGGATGGGGCTGCTGTAGCCGGCGTCCTGGATGATGGTGGCGAATTTTTTGATGGTGGCGGGCAGGCTGGTCTCGTAGGGGCTGCCGGGCCAGGGGTTGAAGGGGATTAGGTTTACCTTTGCCGGCAGGCCGGCGATGAGGTGGACTA
>PLFB01000084.1:0-642 GCA_003137135.1 Acetobacteraceae bacterium | reverse complement strand
GGAAACCGCCAGGTTGACGGCCAGGTCCTCGCCGCATTTGTCCATCATCGGGACGACGCCGGAGGTGGACAGGGTGATGCGGCGGCGGCTGAGGGCGATGCCTTCGTTGTCCATGACGATTTTCATCGCGGCGGCGACGTTTTCGTAGTTGTAGAGCGGCTCGCCCATGCCCATGAGGACGATGGTGCTGAGCAGGCGGGGGACGTCGCCCTTCGGGCTGGGCCATTCGCGGTAGGCGTCGCGCACGGCCATGAACTGGCCGACGATTTCGGCCGGGGAGAGGTTGCGGGCGAGTTTTTGGGTGCCGGTGTGGCAGAAACGGCAGCTGAGGGTGCAGCCGACTTGGGATGAGATGCAGACGGCGCCGCGGTCCTCGACGGGGTCGGGGATGTAAACGGTTTCGACCGCCTCGTTGTCGCGGAATTTGAACAAGAATTTGCGGGTTTCGTCGGTGGATTTTTGGTCGAGGGCGGTTGTGGGGCGGCCGATGACGAAGTTTTCGGCGAGCTTTTCCTGCAAGGGGCGGGCGATGCTGGACATCTTGGAAAAATCCGTGACGCCCTGGTGGTAGATCCAGTGCCAGAGTTGTTTGGCCCGAAAAGGTTTTTCGCCGGCGGCGGCGATGGTGGCGGCGATCTGCCG
>PLFB01000037.1:5850-5994 GCA_003137135.1 Acetobacteraceae bacterium | reverse complement strand
TTTCAAAAAGCGCTGCTTTCTTTATACTTTTACTCTCTCGGCAAATGTAACGAACGTATGAACCATCTTGCCAAGAAAATCCGCCGTCGCCTGGTCCGTCAGCTTGCCGTCCGCGTCGAATTTTCCGCCGCCGCCGCCGATGAA
>PLFB01000037.1:5563-5728 GCA_003137135.1 Acetobacteraceae bacterium | reverse complement strand
CGGCGAGCTCCAGCGTCACGTGCTCCGGCAGCATCGTGGCCACCGCGCGCAGCGCGGCCGTGTTCCAGGAGGCTTTGCGCAGACTGCCCGAAATGCCCAGAATTTTCATGCAAGCTCCTATTTGCCGGTCAAGATTCGTTCCACCAGTTCCCGCACCGTCGGAAT
>PLFB01000037.1:0-5500 GCA_003137135.1 Acetobacteraceae bacterium | reverse complement strand
GACCAGTTGGAAAACCGGCATTGGCTCAGGCAGCCCATGCAGTTCACCTGGTCGGTGTGGATTTCCGCGGCTTTTTCCGGCGCCACGAAAATCAGCGTCGAATCCGGCGTCCGCAGGGCTTCGGTAAACCCGGCATCCTCCCAGTCCTTGACCCGCGCATAATCCGGCGCCGTCACATAGACCGGCCGCTTGCGCGCGCCCACGCCGTATTCCACCACGTGCTCGCCCACCGGCTCGGCCGTGTAGGCCACCTGCCGCTCGGAGCGGGCGCGCAATTCGCCGATAAAATCGTTGTTCACGGCGGAGGAGTAGAACCCGGTGGGGGAAAACTTGTTCAGGAACACGTCGCCGGGTTTCAGCTTCAGCAGCCGCTGCTTCCAGCTATCGCTGATCGGGCTTTCCTTGGTCAGCAGCGGCCTGGTGCCGAACTGAAACGCGATCGGCCCGAGTTCGGGGTTATCGATCCAGTCCCGCCATTCCTCCAGGCACCACACGCCGCCGGCCATGATGATCGGGGTCTCGCCCAGCCCGAACTCGCGCATGATTCTTCTAAGCGCCAGCACGCGTGGGTAAGGGCTTTCGGGCTTTTGCGGGTTTTCGCTGTTGGAAAGGCCGTTATGCCCGCCGGCCAGCCACGGGTCTTCGTACACCACGCCGCCGAGAAGGTCGGAGACTTTCGAATAGGCCCGTTTCCATAGTGCCGAGAACGCGCGGCCGGAGGAGACGATGGGGTAGTAATGCACGTTGAATTTCGCGGCGATTTCCGCCAGCCGGTACGGCATGCCCGCACCGCAGGTGATGCCGTTCACGATGCCCTTGGTGCGCTCCAGAATCCCGGTGATCACCCGCTCGGCGCCGCCCATTTCCCANNCGTTCGGCGCCGCCCATTTCCCACAGGATATTGGCGTGGATGCGGCCGCGCCCGCCGGAAAGGTCCCAGGCGCGGCGCGCCTGGGTCACGCCGCCCTCGATGGCGTAGGCCACCAGTTCCTCATGCCGGGCGCGGCGGGTCTTGCCCTTGTAGTCCTGCGGAATCGGGTTGCCCTCGGAATCATAGCTGTCCGCGTTCACCGCGCTGAACGTACCGACGCCGCCGCCCGCGGCCCAATGGCCCGAGGTGATGCCGTTCGACACGGCGACACCTTTGCCGCCTTCCACCAGGGGCAAAATCTCGGACCCACCCATGCGAATGGCGTTGATCAATTTCATATCCAGCAAACCTTCTAGAAGCGTTCCGGACGACCCACCGCGCGGGCATGGGCAACCATCCTAAACCCACCGTATTACCAGATTGATACAGACCGTGAAGCCCCAAACAGTGGTCAGTGGTCAGAGTTCGTTCTGACCACTGACCACTGACCACTGACTACTGTTTGGGCGCCCAGACCTCGCACCAGCCGGCGGGGCTGATGAGGCCGGCGACCATGGCGCAGTGGCTGGCGGGGCCGGCGGAGGTGGCGGGGGCAAACATGAAATACACGCAGGCGGCGCAGACCTGGCCGTTTTTCGGCACGTCCTGGTAGCCGACCTCGGCCTTCGACATGGCGGCGTCAGCCTCGGCACGGCACGGCGTGACGAAAGCCAGCGCCGGCGCCGCCGCAGCGGCTTGCAGCAGGCGGCGGCGGGCGGGGTTTTGCGGTTTGTTCGCGGGGTCAGTCATTGGGTGTCACATAGCTGATATGCGCGACAAATCGCGGCGACTGGCCGTCCATCGGCCCGTAGAGTTCGGCGCCGTCGGTCAATTGGCCGTTATGGGTGGAGACGACGTGCAGCAAAATCTCTTCCGGCTGGCCGTTGATGGTGGCGCTCGCCTGCAGTTCCGTGCCGTCATGGGTGCAACTGCCGTCGAGCGTGATGTGCTGGCCCGACGCCGCCGACAGATCGCCGTCGATGGTGCAGTTCATCATGTCCCCGGTGCGGGAAAACCCGCCGGAAATGCTGGTCAACGCCGTGCCGTCCAGCGTTGCGGTGACGGTGGCGGGCGAGAGGGTGATTTCGCTCTCCGCCAGGCTGCGCTCGCCCGCGACCATCGCCGCGGTCGCGTCCGCGCCGCCGGTATTGCCCCAGCTGGTGCGCACATAGTTGGCAACCGCGGCGATTTCCTCGTCAGTCAGCGTGGCGCGGAACGCCGGCATGTTGGACTGGTATTTATGCCAGGGCGAGAAGCCGCCGAGAATGATGCTGATGAGATCATCGGGCGGCCCACCGTCGAACGCCTGGTTGCCCGCCAGGTTCGGAAAGTTGTTTTGCACACCTTGCCCGTTTTCGCCGTGGCAGCGCGCGCAATGGCCGGCGAAGACCGTGGCACCCTCGCTGGCCGGTGCCGCGTCCGCCATCGGCGGAGCCACATCCGGCTGCGCGCCGACGCCGGTTTGCAAATACGCCGCGATATCCTGCACATCCGCCGCCGGCAGCCGGCTCAGGCTGTCGGCCACCACCTCCTGCATCGGCCCGACCGGCGCGCCCTTGCCTATGCTGCCGCCGCCATGCAGGTACTGCACGAGGTCCGCCTGGCTCCAGCCGCCCACGCCGGCGGTTTTGTCGGAGGTGATGTTCGGCGCGTACCAGCTTTGCGAAAGAATTTTGCCGCCGCCCAAGAACTTGTCCATTTCCGAGGCGAACAGCAGGTTGCGCGGCGTGTGGCAGTCCGAGCAATGCGCCAGCGCCTGCACAAGGTAGGCGCCATTGCGGACATGGCTGTCCCAGGCCGGATTATACTGGATCTCCTGCGGCTGGAAAAACAAAATCCGCCAGCCCAGCAGCGCCGCGCGAATGTTGAACGGCCATGGAATCTGCCCCGGCCGGTTGGGCACGTGCGCCGCCGGCACACTCAGCAGATACGCCTTGATCGCCATGACGTCCGGATAGCTGAGCTTCGAATACGCATCATAAGGCATCGAGGGCAGCAGGTAATGCGGAAACACCAGCAGCGAACTGCCGGGCGCGATGCCGTCATGCAGCACGCGCCAGAACTGCTCGTCGGTATAATTGCCGATGCCGTAGGTCGGATCGCCGGTGATGTTGGGGGTGAACACCGCGCCGACCGGCGAGGGCATGGCGTTACCGCCGGCAAACGGCGGCTGGCCGGGCGAAGAATGGCAAGGCAGGCAATCGCCCGCGACCACCAGATATTCACCACGCAGAATCTGCGCGGCCTTCGCCGGGTCGGACGGCATGGCAACCGGCGCCGGAATCGTCCAGCCGGCCATGTTGTTTTGCGGGCTTTCCGCTACGCCGGAGGCGGACTGAGACGGCGCGGCATCGGAAGCGGCACCTTGCGCCCAGACGGCGGAACCGGCCATCCCGCCCATCACCAGCAGCGTCGCGGCGGCCATCCATTGGTATTTTTTATGCATCCCGCAACAGTTTCCGGTGCCCCAAAACTGGCGCTGGAATGATATCCGCGCCTTCAAAATCACCACCCGCATGTGAGGCTCCGCCGCGCCGAGTCAACATGCCGGCGGGCCGGCGCGTGAAATAGTTGCCGGAAATTCATCAATCCGTAAGCGCTTGGAAGATCGGCGCCGGCCGCCTAAAAAACGCCATGGATCTGAATTTTTCCGAGTCGGAAATCCAGCGCTACGCGCGCAACATTCTGCTGCGCGAGGTCGGGGGCACCGGCCAGGCCAAATTGCGGGCGGCGCGCGTGCTCATCGCCGGCGCCGGCGGCCTCGGCTCGCCGCTGGCGCTCTACCTCGCCGCTTCGGGCGTCGGCCATATCACCATCTGCGATGATGACAATATCGAGCTTTCCAACCTGCAGCGTCAGGTGGCGCACACCACGGAACGGCTCGGCATGGGCAAGGCCGAATCGGCCGCCATCGCGATGCGCCAGGTGAACCCGGAAGTCGCGGTACGGGCGCTAAGTATCCGGCTGGATGGCGCCAACGTGAAAGACCTGATCGCGGATCACGATATCATATGCGACGGCACCGACAACTTCGCCACGCGATTCCTGCTCGCGGATGCCTGCGTCGCCGGCCGCAAAACCCTGGTCTCCGCGGCCGTGCTGCGGTTCGAGGGCCAGCTTTCCACCTTCAAACCCCATTGCGGACCCGCGCACCCCTGCTACCGCTGCCTCTACCCGGAGCCGCCGCCGCCCGGCCTGGTGCCGAGCTGCTCCGAAGCCGGCGTGCTCGGCGCCGTCACCGGCGTCATGGGCACGCTGCAGGCTACCGAAGTGCTGAAGGAAATCTTGGCGATCGGCGAAACCCTTTCCGGCCGGCTGCTGGTCTGGGACGCGCTGGCCGCCGAATTCCGCACGATACGCCTGAAGCGCGATCCCAACTGCCCCGCCTGCGGCGGATGAGATTTTTGCTCACCCCTCTCCTCGTCATTCTTTTGGCCGCGGCCAGCCCCCCCGTCGGCGCCGGTCCCGGCCCGGCGCTCGGCGTCGCCAGCAAGCTGCCCGTGCCGCGCTTCGTCTCGCTGCGCACGGATCAGGTCAATTTCCGCGCCGGCCCGGGCTTTCAGTACCCGATCACCTGGATCTACCAGCGCGACGGCCTGCCCGTTGAAATCATTGGCGAATTCGACGTCTGGCGCCAGGTTGTCGCACCCGACGGCGGCATCGGATGGGTCCACATGGCCACGATCCGCGCCCGCCGCGGCTTCTTCATCACCGCCCCGAAAGCTCCCCTCCTCGCCGCCGCTGCCCCTGGCGCCCAGACCATCGCCACGCTGGACTCCGGCGTCTCGGGCGTGCTGCTGTCCTGCGCCCCGGCGTCTGATTTTTGCAAAGCCGGCGTGGACAACCTCACCGGCTATCTGGCGCGGGAGGATTTTTGGGGGGCATTTGCGGGTGAAACAATAAAGTAGGGAAGCAAGCGGTCGCTTTTTTGAAAAAAAGCTCCGCAAAAAATGTTTACCGGGGGCTGGGCCGCGCCGGTGTCTCTTTAACGGCCCCGCCGGGGCGAGAAGTTTTCCACAGAAAAGAATCGCCAAAGCGCATCTAAATGTTGAGGTTTTCGAGTCGTTCCCCTACCATATTCTGTAGTTGAACCAAGGAGGGCCCACAACATGGAGTGGTCGGACGACATTATTTCCAGGCTGCGCGCGCTATGGAGCGAGGGCCTCTCCACCGCCGAAATCGGCCGCCGGCTGAACATCTCCAAAAACGCCGTCGTCGGCAAAGCCCACCGGCTCAACCTGCCGGCGCGCCCCAGCCCGATCCGCCGCGGCGAAGGCCACGTTAGCCCGCGCCCGGCCGCCCCCCGCCGCGCGCAAGGCCCCACCTTGCCGCCGCTGGCCGCCGCCCTGGCCGGCAACCCCGGCCCCGCGCTGCGCCCCATCGCCCCGCCACCCAAAAACTCGCTGCGCGCCACCCCCTGCTGCTGGCCGATCGGCGAACCCGGCAAGCCCAGCTTCCACTTCTGCAATGTCAGCTCCGTCCCCGGCAAACCCTACTGCGAAGACCACGCCGCCGTGGCCTATGTGCGCGTCCGGGACCGGCGGGAAGATGCGGCTTGAGAGACAGTAAGGCCAGGGGGCGCTGCCCCCT
>PLFB01000074.1 GCA_003137135.1 Acetobacteraceae bacterium | reverse complement strand
CAAAAAAGCGCTGCTTTCTTCCGACCTTGATTCAAATCAAAGCGAGTCCCGTCCCACCATGAGATGATCATTCATCCTCGATAGAGGTACACTCCCGGACTTCGCCCTGCCGCCCTTTTGGCCGGCAGGGTTTTTTTGCACCGCGATGGCGCGCCTGACGCCTCCTTGATTTAGGTCAAGGCGGATAAGCCCAAAATGCTGTCCTATTCTGACACAGCCGATGGAGGGCAAAATGAGCGAGATCGAAAGCCGGCCCAATGAAATTCTGCATCTTTGCCAGGAATTCTGGCGCGCTCCGCAAAACCTGCTGCCTGGCCAGACATTCGCGGAGCAATGCGCGCAGGCCGGCCAGACCATGCTGGCCGCGCAGGTCGCCTACGCCCAGGCGGCCATGAACATGAACGCCAAAATATTCGGCATGTGGTTCGACAACACACAGGACGCCTCCCCCATTCACGTCGCGGAGGATGAAAAAGCCAGGGAACGCGGCGCCGCATGACGGAAATGGCTCTGGTGACGGTTTGGCCGGTCGTCGATCTGCAGGGCAAGCGCGGCCTGGTGCTGGGCATCGCCAACGGCAACAGCATCGCCGCCGGTTGCGCGCGCGCCTTCGCCGGCGCCGGCGCCACGCTGGCGGCGACCTACCAGAACGAAAAGGCCAAACCCTTCGTGGAACCGGTAACGGCGGCGCTGAATTGCCCGATTCTCATGCCCTGCGACGTGCGCGAGGCCGGTGCGCTGGGCGCGGTCTTCGCGGAAGTCGCGCATCGCTGGGGCAGCCTGGATTTCGTGCTGCACTCCATCGCCTTCGCGCAAAAAGAGGATTTGCACGGCCGCCTGGTCGATTCCTCCGCCGCCGGCTTCGCCATGGCGATGGACGTTTCGTGCCACTCCTTCCTCCGCGCGGCCCGCCTGGCGGAACCGCTGATGAAAAACGGCGGCACGCTGCTGGCCGTGACATTTTATGGCTCAGAGCGCGTGGTGGCGCACTACAATCTGATGGGCCCCGTGAAGGCCGCGCTGGAAAGTGCGGTGCGCTACGTCGCCGCGGAACTTGGCCCCGCCGGCATCCGCGCGCACGCCATCTCCCCCGGCCCCATCGCCACCCGCGCCGCCGGCGGCATCGACCGTTTCGACGAGCTGCTGGCACGCGCCGCGGAACAGGCGCCGGAACGGCATCTCAGCACCATCGAAGACGTCGGCGGCCTGGCCGCGTTCCTGGTCAGCGACGCGGCACGGATGATTACCGGTACGATCATCCCGGTCGATGGCGGCCAGCATCTGATGGCTTAAGGAAATAGAGAATGGAAAGTAAGCAAGTCATACCAAGAGACATGGCCATTGACTCATCAACGTCATTGCGAGCGCAGCGAAGCAATCCATCTTTCGTGCCGGTTGCGAGAAATTTGGATTGCTTCGCAAGAGCTCGCAATGACGCGGATGGGTCAGACACCACGATGCTTGGTATAAGAACTACTTTTTTTCAAAAAAGTAACTTCTTTTCATGACGTCCGACGTCCCGGTCTTCGACCGCGCCCTGCACGCCGCCCAGGCCAAGCTCTCGGGCGGTCTCTCGCCGGCCGCACTCGGCCTGGCCTATCTGGATTGGGCGGTGCATCTGGCCAACCAGCCCGGCCGCCGCGCCGCGCTGCTCAGCACCGCGGTGCAGGATTCCTTCGCGCTCTGGCGCCAGGCGTTGGGCCAAAGTGTCGAGCCGGTGACACCACCGCCGGGCGACCACCGCTTCGCGCATCCCGGCTGGCAGGAGCCGAAATTTTTTCTGGCCGAGCAGGCGTTTTTGCGCGCGGAGCGCTGGTGGCGCGACGCGACCACCGGCATCCCCGGCGTGGCCGCCTCGCATGAACGCATGGTGGCCTTCATGGCGCGCCAGGTGGTGGATATGGCTTCGCCCTCCAACATGCCCGCGCTGAACCCGGAAGTGGTGGAGGCCACCAAAGCCCGGCACGGCGAAAACCTCGAACTTGGCGCGAAACATTTTTTTGAAGATCTGAACCGGACCAACGGGCCGGTCCCGCTGCCGCTGCTGCCGGGCAAGGATGTCGCCATCACCCCGGGCCGCGTGGTGTTCCGGAACAAGCTGATCGAACTGATCCAGTACGCCCCCGCGACCGAGACCGTGCGGCCCGAGCCGATTCTCATCATCCCCGCCTGGATCATGAAATATTACATTCTTGATCTCTCCCCCGCGAACTCGATGATCAAGTTCCTGGTTGACCAAGGTTTTACCGTGTTCTGCATTTCCTGGATCAATCCGGACGCGGAACTGCGCGATGTCGGGCTGGACGACTATCGCCGGCTCGGCGTCATGGCCGCGACCGACGCGGTCAGCGCGATCGGCGGCAGCCGGAAAATCCACGCGGTCGGCTATTGCCTCGGCGGCACGCTGCTCAGCATCACCGCCGCCGCGATGGCGCGCGACCACGACGAGCGCCTGAAAACCCTCACCATGCTGGCCGCGCAGACGGATTTTTCCGAGGCCGGCGAACTCCAGCTTTTCATCTCGGAAGCGCAACTGGCATTTCTGGACGACGTGATGTGGTCCAAAGGCTATCTGGACTCCTCGCAAATGGCCGGCGCGTTCGAGATGCTGCGCTCCAACGACCTGATCTGGTCCCGCCTGGTGCGCCGCTATTTTCTGGGCGAGGACGACCACCCGAACGACATGATGTCCTGGGACATGGACGCGACCCGCATGCCCTTCAAAATGCACTCGGAATACCTGCACCAGCTGTTTCTGGAAAACGCCCTGGCGGAAGGCCGCCTGCTGGCCGGCGGCCGCAAAATCTCGCTCGCCGACATCCATGCGCCGGTGTTTCTGATCGGCACCGAGACCGACCACATCGCACCCTGGCATTCGGTCTATAAATTCCTGCTCCTCAACGCCGCACCGCTCACTTTCGTGCTTACCTCCGGCGGCCACAATGCCGGCGTGGTCAGCGAACCCGGCCACAAGCACCGCCATTTCCGCATTTTGCTCCGCCCCGAGGAAGGTTTTTATACCGCCCCGGAAGATTTCCTCGAACAGACACCGGTGCAGGAAGGCTCCTGGTGGCTGCCATGGGCCGCCTGGCTGGGACAAGAATCCGGCGCGCCGGTCGCGCCACCGGAAATGGGCCACCCCGAATCCGGCTATCCCGCGCTGGAGGCGGCACCGGGCCACTACGTTCTGAAGCGTTAAGGAGAACAAACTGATGGACCAGGCCGTGACAATGCTGGAAAACCGCGTGTTCGACGAAATCCGCATCGGCGATACCGCGAGCCTGACGCGCCGCGTGACGCAGCAGGACATCGAGCTGTTTTCCCTGATTTCCGGCGACGTGAACCCGGCGCATCTGGACGCCGAATACGCCAAAACCGATTTTTTCCACCACGTCATCTCGCAGGGCGTGCTAACCGCCGGCCTGATTTCAGCCGTGCTCGGCACCAAACTGCCAGGCCCCGGCACCATCTATCTCGCCCAGGACCTGAAATTTCTGGCCCCCGTCAGCCCGGACGACGTGATCACCGCGACCGTCACCGTCAGCGCCACGATATCCGAAAAAAAGCGCGTTGTGCTGGATTGCCATTGCGTCAACCAGGACGGACACGAAGTGCTGCGCGGCACCGCGACGGTCATCGCCCCGCTCGAAAAAATTTCCCGCACCGCCATGGCGCTGCCGGATGTGCGCCTGATGCGCCACGAATATTTTCGCAAACTGCTGACGGAGGCAACGCGCGGCGGTCCGCTGGTGACGGCGGTCGCCCACCCTTGCGACGAAGCCTCGCTCCGCGGCGCCGTGGAAGCCGCACAGGCAGGCCTGATCACGCCCATCCTGGTCGGGCCGGAAGCGCGCATCAAATGGTTCGCCACCGCCTGCGGCCTGGACATTTCGGATTACAAAATCGCCGCCACCGCGCACAGCCACGAAAGTGCCGCCGTCGCGGTCGCGCTGGTCAAATCCGGCGCGGCCAAACTGCTGATGAAAGGCGCGTTGCACACCGACGAACTGCTGCACGAGGTAATGAAAACCGACACCGGCCTGCGCACCGGCCGCCGCCTCAGCCATGTCTATGTCATGGACGTCCCCGGCCACGCCCGCCCGCTAATCGTCACCGACGCCGCCGTCAACATTGCTCCCACGCTCGAAGACAAACGCTGGATCGTCCAGAACGCCATCGACTTGGCTCAAATACTGGGCATCGAAACGCCCAAAGTGGCGATCCTGGCGGCGGTGGAGGTGGTGAACCCGGACATGCCCTCCACGCTGCACGCCGCCGCCTTGTGCAAAATGGCCGATCGCGGCCAGATCACCGGCGGCCTGCTGGATGGTCCGCTTGCCTATGACAACGCCGTCAGCCTGCAGGCCGCGCGCGACAAAAACATCGTTTCGGCCGTCGCCGGCCTCGCCGATATTCTCGTGGTCCCGGACCTCGAAGCCGGCAACATGCTGGCCAAGCAGCTGACTTACACCGCCGGCGCGGACGCCGCCGGCGTCGTGGTCGGCGCCAGCGTGCCCATCATCCTCACCAGCCGCGCCGACGATTCCCGCACCCGCCTGGCCAGTTGCGCCGTCGCGGCGATTTGCGCCGCCCATGGCTGACGCGATCCTCACGCTCAACGCGGGCTCATCCTCTCTCAAATTCGCGCTGTTCTGGCGCGCCGGCGCCAAATTCCTGTCCGGCGCGGTCGAGGGCATCGGCGTCGCCCCGCATTTTTTCGTGAAAAATGCCGGCGGCGAGCATCTGCACGATCAGAAATTCGCCGCCGGTCTGGACCACGAACAACTGCTCGCACCCCTGCTGACCTGGATCGATTCACATCTGGGCGGGGAAAAGCTGGTCGCGGCGGGGCACCGCATCGTCCACGGCGGCACCAAATACGCGGCACCCGTAAAACTGAATGACGAAGTGTTGGCGCAACTGTCAGAGCTGAACGAGCTGGCGCCGCTGCACGAGCCGCACAACCTCGCCGCCATCCGCGCCGTGATGGCGCTGCGCCCCACCATGGTGCAGATCGGCTGCTTTGACACCGCCTTCCACCACACCATGCCGGCACTCGCCACGCGCCTGCCGCTGCCGCGGCATTTTTTCGACGAAGGCGTGCGCCGCTACGGTTTTCACGGCCTGTCCTACGAATACATTTCCGGCCGGCTGCGCGACGTTGCACCGACGCTTGCCGCCGGCCGCGTCATCGCCGCGCATCTGGGCAACGGCGCCAGCGCCTGCGCGATTATGGATGGCCAAAGTGTCGATTCCTCCATGGGTTTCACCGCCCTCGACGGCCTGATCATGGGCACCCGTACCGGCGTCATCGACGCCGGCATATTGCTCTACCTGATGCAATCGCGCGGCATGGATTTGGGTTCGCTCACCGACCTGCTCTACAAAAAATCCGGCCTCCTCGGCCTCTCCGGCATCTCGCCGGACATGCATGCTTTGCTCACCAGCGCCGCCCCCGAGGCGGCCGAGGCCGTCACCATTTTCTGCCACGCCGCCGCCAAACAAATGGCGGCCCTGGCCGTAACCATGGGCGGGGTGGACGGCGTCATCTTCACCGCCGGCATCGGCGAACACGCCGCCCCCGTCCGCGCCGCCATCTGCGCCCGCCTCGCCTGGCTCGGCGTGGAACTCGACGACGCCGCCAACACACGCCACGCCCCCCTCATCAGCACCCCGGCAAGCCGCGTGGAAGTCCGCGTGATCGCCACCGACGAGGAAGCCATGATCGCCAGGCATTGCGAGGAACTGTTGAAAAAAGCAGCGCTTTTTTGAAAAAAAGCGCGCGCGGGCTGCGNNACTTTTGTAAGTTTTTACACGGGATGTTTCCACGTCCCCCGGACCGTAAGGAGCAAAAGTTTTTTTGGTTCTTTTTTTTCAAAAAAAGAACTGCTTCCCTTACTCCGGCGCCTCCGGCAGGCTCTGCCCGCCATCGATCACCAACCCCTGCCCTGTAATAAACCCGTTCTCCGGCGCCGCGAAAAACATCACCGCGTTCGCGATGTCATCCACACTGCCCAGCCGCCGCACCGGGATCAGATTGATCGAGCTCTGCACAAATTCCGCCCCCAGAGCCGCCAGCGCTTCGGTCTCGATCATTCCTGGCAGCACCGCGTTCACCGTGATCCCATCCTTCGCCAGTTCCATCGCCGCCGCGCGCATAAACCCCAATTGCGCCGCCTTGCTGGCGCCATAATGCGTCAGCCCCGTAATGCCGGTAATCGGCCCGGTCACCGACGACGTCAAAATCACCCGTCCCGCCCCGCTTTTGCGCAGATGCGGCAAACAAGCCTGCATCGCGAAAAAACTGCCCTTGGCGTTGGTGTCCATCACCAAATCCCATTCCGCCTCCGTCAGCTGGTCGATCGGCGTGACCGGATAAATCCCGGCATTCGCGCACAGAATGTCCAGCCCGCCAAACTTTTGCACCACCGCATCCACGGTGGCGCGAATCTCCGGCAGGCTCGCGGTATCCATCGGGCAGGCCAGCACCGCGTGCCCGGCGGCGGCCAGAGCGTCCGTCACGGCCCTCAGCCGCTCCGCCCCGCGCGCCGTCAGCGCGACATTTGCGCCATGCGCGGCGAATGCGGTGGCAATGCCCAGCCCAATCCCGGTGGAAGCGCCGGTCACCAGAACCGTCTTGCCGGCGAACGCGGTGGGGGAAAGGGTCATGCGCGGCTCCTGTACTGTTGCGCGCAGCGTATGGTCGCGGGCGCCCACAGGCAAGCTAGCCGGCCACCGCCCGCGGCGCGCCGCCGTGAATCTCCTGCAGCCGGCGCAACAAATTCGGCACGCCGGGGTCGCGCACCGCCGCTATGGCGGCCGCAATCGTCATCCACGCAAACCGCCGCTCGCCTTGCTCCGGCCACGACTTCAACTGCTTTTCAAACCGCAGCGCGAACACCAGCACCGACGCCGGCTTGATCCGCCCGGAATTCAGCCGCTTCGGATACGTAAAACTCCCCAGCGGCACCGGATCGATGCTGCCCTTGATCCCGGCCTCCTCATACGCCTCCTGCGCCGCCGCCTGCGCCGGCGTAAACCCCTTCTCGATGCCGCCCTTCGGGATCACCCACCGCCCCGTGCCGCGCGACGTGATCAGCAGCACGCGCAGACCATCCGGCTCAATCCTGTACGGCAAGGCGCCAGCCTGGCGGAGCACGTTTTCCATGTACATTGTATGAGGTACGAAATGGCCGCGCCGCAAGCGGGCATCATGTTAAACCTTAGGTCTTCACGCGCGCCGCCCGCCCTTCGCTTCCGCCCGGCAATTTGGTAGGCAAGGCCATGGCAACAAATCGGGCCCGGGTGATCGCGGAGCGGCTGGACCACGCGGACCAGTTATGCCGCCAAAACGGCGCGTCCCTCACCGCCCTGCGCCGGTCCGTCCTGACACTCATCCTGGAATCCGAAGGCCCCCTGACAGCCTACCAGCTCCTCGACCAGCTCAAAGCCGTCCGCAAAAGCGCCGTCCCCCCCACCGTCTATCGCGCTCTCGATTTCCTGATCGAAAACCGCCTGGTGCACCGGATCGAGCGGCTGAACGCCTTCATCCCCTGCGCGGAAGCCGAGCACGAGCACCACGACGTGCAATTCCTCATCTGCGGCCGCTGCGGCACGGTGGCCGAAATCGAAGACGACGGCGTCGCCAAGGCGCTCGCCAAAGCCGCCGAGCGCCAAGGCTTTACGCCCAGCCACGCGATGGTGGAATTGGACGGGACATGCGCGATGTGCGCTGAGGGGAAGTAAGAAAGCAGCGCTTTTTTGAAAAAAAGCGCGCAAAAAACTTTTGTTAATTTGGACCGTGCTGTTGGAACGGATCGTGGCCCAGATTAACAAAAAGTT
>PLFB01000154.1 GCA_003137135.1 Acetobacteraceae bacterium | reverse complement strand
ACGCCGCGGTCATACACCGCGCCGGCATAGACGTCGTTGGCGCCGAGTTCCTTATGAAAGCTGCCCGGCATCACGTGCACGTCCACCTTGGTGTAGTAGTCGGGCAGTGGCATATCCGCATCCAGCGTCAGCGTGCCGCCGGCGGGCGCCACGGTTGCCGCCGCCGCGCGAAGCTGCGGCAGTTGCCGCTCCACGCTCTCGCCAACCGTATCCCACAGCAATTCCTGCGTCGCGCGGTTCAGCAGCGAAAACGCCCGGAAAAACGGGTCCTGCTCCATCACCGATTTGACTTCCAGATAGGTTTCCGGCGGCCGGCCATGCTGGGCTGCAAAAGCCGGCACCTGGCGCTTGCGGTAGGCGACCTCGTTGCCGTTATAAAGCTCGGTGATCAAAAACTCGCGCATCCCGGCGAGAAAGGATTCGCGGCCGAACTCATCGGCCGTCGGGCGGGAGAGCAGTGCGTGCGGCGTTTGCAGGTCCATCAAATATCATCCTCGCGGAAATTGCCGAGACCCGGACTAGCCGACAAGCTGGCCGCCATCGACCGCCAGCAGCGCGCCGGTCACAAAACTGTTTTTGGGGTCGCATAGAAAGCCAACCGCGTTCGCGACATCAGACGTCTGCCCAAGGCGGCCGATCGGGTGCTGCTTCACCAGCATGTCGATCAGTTCCTGCGGGTCCTGGCCTTCCCGCAGATTGCCCCACAGCATCGGCGTGTCGATCGCGCCGGGCAGCACGGCGTTGACCCGGACCCGATGCTTGCCGCCGGCCTTCGCCGCGACGCGGGTCAGCGCCAGCACCGCCGCCTTGGAGACGCAATAGGCGGCGCCGTCGCTGAGCATGATCTGGGCGAGGCCGGAGGAAAAATTCACAATCGCGCCGCCGCCGGTTTTTGCCATGGCGCTCATTGCGACCCGGCAGCCAAGAAACGAGCCGTCGAGGTTCACATCCATGTGCAGGCGCCACGACGCCAGCGACATGTCTTCGAATGGAATACCGGGGGTGAAGACGCCGGCGATGTTGACCAGCGCATCGAGCTTGCCCTGGCGGGCCACGATATCATCGACCAGTGCGGTCCAGCCGGCTTCCGAAGTGACGTCCAGCGCGGCATAGCTGGCCTGGTCCCCCAGCGCCGCCACCGCACCGCCGTCCATCCCAGGCCGGTCGGTGACGAAGACATGCGCGCCGCGCGCCAGAAAATACCGGGTCACCTCGCCGCCAATGCCGCCGAGGCCGCCCGTGATCAGAATGGTTTGGTGTTCGAAGGACATGGCGTGATGCATGGGTTCCGGGGCGCCTTGGCGTCAAATGGCGAGGCGGGTTTGTCCGCGTATCGGATGTTGAAGGAAGTAAGCGGTCGCTTTTTTGAAAAAAAGCGCCGCAAAAAACTTCTGTTTCCCGAGGCTGATGAGCGGCCAGACTCTGGCCGCTCAAAAGCCGGGGGAGCAAAAGTTTTTTGCGGAGCTTTTTTTCAAAAAAGCGACCGCTTACTTCCTTCAAACCCCCAAAATCTCAATCGCCGCGCGCTCCCCGGACTCGCAAGCGCCCTCCATGCCGGTGGTGAGCTTGGCGGTATGTTCCCCGGCGAAGTGGATGCGGCCGGCGGGCTGCGCGAGGATTTGGCCAAAGTCGTTAATCTGGCCGGGTTTGAAGTAGGCGTAGCCGCCGCGGTTGAATTTGTCGTTGGGCCAGGATTGCACGCGCAACAGTTCCAGCGCGCCTTTTGTCGAGGGGCGGATTTGGGCGAGATTTTCGGTGAGGTAGTGGAACGCGGCCTGGTCCGACATGGCGCAGATGTTCATGGCGTGCTGGCCGCGGACGTAGAAGGAAAGGTTCTCCTGGGTTTGGACGCGGGAGGGGACGGCGAACATGCGCTCCTGCGGGCCGTTGGACCAAAGGAAGATGGGCAGGCCGTCATCCTCCCAGTATTTGCGGGTGGGTTTGACCCAGACGCTGACGATCTTGCTGTAGTCCATTTCGTTGATGGCGCGGCGCTGGGCGGGGGGCAGAGGCGTGTCCAGCTTGATGCGGCGCAGGACGGAGAAGGGGATGGTGATGAGCAGGAAGGAGGCCTGGTAGGTGGCGCCGTCCTCGGTGGTAACGGTGACCCCGGATTTGTCTTGCGTGATGTGGGTGGCGAATTTGTTGAAGAGGATGGGGGTGGCGAGGTGGGCGGCCATGGCGTTGGGGATGGCGGAGGTGCCGCCGGCGGCGGTTTCGAACATGCCGTGCTTGGCTTCCCAGCCGTAGTAGAAATTTTTCCGCAGGGCGTCGAGCGCGGACCAGCCGGCGGTGGTGTCGGCGTACACGTCGTAGTCCGAGAGGCCGATGGCGGCGGCGGAGGCGCCGTGGGCGGCCATGAACTGGTGCAAAGAGAGCTTGTCGTATGGCGCGAATTTGGGATCGTACCAGTCATAGAGCGAGGTGAGGGGCTGGTTGGTGTTGACGTAGGTGGGGTAGATGAGGTTGGGCAGGAGGTCGCGCTCCTTGCCGTGGAGGGGATTTTGGGGGGAGTCCGCCCAGGGTTTGGTGATGACGGGGCGCTGGTTGAGGCTGATGGCCATGGGAAGCTGGTGGGTTTCGCTCGACATGTTGGGGGGTGGGGCGACGAGCTTGACGTTGTATTTGCCGGCCATGGCGCGGACACGGGCATACATCTGGCCGATCTGGGAGGCGCCGAGTTCGGGCTGGCCGGGAGTGTCGTAGGCGGTGAAGCAGCGGCCGCCGGCGCGGTTGCTGCCTTCGAGGATTTGCACCTTCATGCCGGCCTGTTCCAGGGTGAGAGCGGCGTAAAGGCCGGCGAGGCCGGCGCCGAGGACGAGGACGTCTGGCTTGGTGGTGGCGCGGGCAGGGCGGGTGGCGGCGAGGGACGCGGCTGCGGCCAGAGTGAGGGTGCTGCGGCGTGAAAGCATGACGATCTCCGAATAGAGGCTGGAGCGTTACCACGGGAAACGCCGGATGGCTTCGAGACGCCTGACGCGCCCACAATGCGGATGAGGGAGGGAAGAAAGAAGTTACTTTTTTGAAAAAAAGTAACCAAAAAACTTTTGCTCCTGGGGGAGTTGGGTCCGGGAGTGCCTGTAATCGCCACCGGCGGCGGCGATTATAGGCAATCCCCTTAACAACGCCCCCAGGAGCAAAAGTTTTTTGCTTCTTTTTTTCAAAAAAGAAGCGCTTGCTTGTCTAACTTGGAGGATTTGGCAATGACGGCGGGATTGATCGTGAGCGTGGACGGTGCCGTGGGGACGATCACGCTGGATCGGCCCGAGGTGCGCAATGCGATTTCGCGGGCGATGTGGCTCGGGATTCCGGGGGTTGTCGCGGAGCTGGCGGGGCGGGTGAGGGTGGTGGTGCTGCGCGGGGCGGGGGGGCATTTTGCGGCGGGGGCGGATATTTCCGAGTTTGAGACGGTGTTTGGGTCGCGGGATGCCGCCGTGGAGTACGCGGCGGCGATGGAGGGGGCGATGGCGGCGCTGGTGGCTTGCCCGGTGCCGGTGCTGGCGGCGATCGAGGGGAATTGCATTGGCGGGGCGGTGGCGCTGACGCTGTGTTGTGATGTGTGTTTTGCGGATGCGGGGGCGCGGTTTGCGGTGACGCCGGCGCGGCTGGGGCTGGCGTATTCGTTTGGCGATACGCGGCGCCTGGTGCAGCGGGTGGGCGCGGCCTGCGCGAAGGATTTGCTGTTTTCGGCCCGCCGGATCGATGCGGCGGCGGCGTTTTCGATGGGGCTGGTGCATTTTCTGTGCGCGGCGGGAACGGTGGCGGAAGAGGTGGCTGCCTATGCCGCGTTGGTGGCGGGCAATTCCACCGCCACTTTGCGCGTGGCCAAGGATTATGTGGCGAGGGCGGCGATTGGGCAGGCGGCGGATGATGCGGACACGATGAAGCTATATCTGGATGTGTTGGAGGGGCCGGATTTCGCGGAGGGGCGGACGGCATTTATGGCGAAGCGGAAGCCGAGGTTTTAAGACTGCGCTGCGAAGTGCTGAGCAATTTCCAGGCGAGTGGCGATCCAGGTTTGGGGGCGGCTGGTGATGTGTTGTAAAAATTTGGCGAAGTTTTTGGCGCGGCCGGGGCGGCCGGTGATGCGCAGGTGGATGCCGACGGAGAGCATGCCCGCACCTTCTTCGTAGAGCTGGTCAAAACTGTCTATGAGGTAGTCGAGCCAGGCGCGGGGGGTGTAGGCGGGGTCGGACCAGAGTTTCATGTCGTTGGTGTCGAGCTGGTAGGGCAGGACGATGATGGGTTTGGGGCCGGAATGATCCCAGAACGGTTCTTCGGCGGAAAAATCATCCATGTGGTATAAAAAGCCTTCCTCGGCGAGGAGGCGGCGGGTGTTGCCGCTTTGCAGGTAGCGGCTGAGCCAGCCGGCGGGGCGCCGGCCGGTGGTGGATTCTATGGAGTCCGCAGCGCGGCGGATGAAGTCGCGCTCGGCGGCTTCTTCCATTTTGTATTGGAATTGCCAGCGGTAACCGTGAGAGCAAGGCTCGTGGCCGGCGGCGGTGATGGCGCGGGCGAGATCGGGGGCGTGTTCGAGGGATTGGGCGCAGACGGTGAAGGTGGCCGGGCAATTGTGAAGCGCTAGCAGGCGCAGGATGCGCGGGGCGCCGGTGGTGATGCCGTAGAGATAATTCGATTCGTTGGCGTAATTGCGGATCGGGCCTTTGAAGAACATGCCGAGTTCGTCCACCGCTTCCATGCCGGAATCGCCGCGGATGAGGCTGCGCTCGGAGCCTTCCTCGACGTTGACGACCAGGGATACGGCGATTCGGGCGTCGTTGGGCCAGCGTAATGTCATGCCGCGGTGACGATGGCTTTGCCGGTTTCCAGGCTGGGCTGGGTCTGGGGGTAGGGGACGGCGGCGCCGCGCTGGACGGCAGGGCGGGCGCCGATGGTTTTCAGCCAGCTTGTGAGGTGGGGGAGTTCCGAAATGTCGAGGCCGGCCCAGCCGTGCTGCATCACCCAGGGCCAGCAGGCGATGTCCGCGATGGAGTAGTCTCCGGCCAGGAATTCGTGGGTTTCCAGGCGGGTGTTCATGACGGTGAGCAGGCGCATGGTTTCGGTTTGATAACGGGCGATCACCGCCGGGATTTTTTCGGGAAAGTAGCGGTAAAAAACGTTGGCCTGGCCGTGCATGGGACCGAGGCCGCCCATTTGCCACATCAGCCATTGGATGACGAGGCTGCGGGCTTTTGTCTCGGCGGGGAGAAGTTTGTTGTGTTTTTCAGCGAGGTATAGCAGGATGGCACCGGATTCGAAGACCGGAAAGCCGTCATCGAGGATGGCGGGGATGCGGCCGTTGGGGTTGATTTTCAGGAAATCCGGCGATTTCTGTTTGCCGGATTTCAGGTCTATGGCGTGGACTTCGTAGTCTAGCTCCATCTCCTCCAGCGCGATCGAAACCTTTCTCCCGTTCGGGGTGGGGGCGGTGAAGAGCTCGATCATTCTTCGACGGCGTAGGTGTAGCCTAGATGTTTGGCGAGGTTGCGCTTGCTCAGGTCGCCGCCCTCGAAATCGCCGTCGGGGGCCTGGTTGGCCAGATTGTCGTTGGTTTCGTTGGTGCAGATGCAGATGAAATGGGTTTCGCCGTCTAGGGGAAACGGCACTTCGTGCCAGGTACCGACTTCCATGACGATGCCGCCGGAACCGTCGAAATAGAACGCCGTCACGTCGTCGGGGTTCGGCATGGTGCTTTCGCTCTCATCCCAACTGCCATCCGGGCGGCGGCAGGTGGGCTTGCCGAGGACCATGTAAAAAGGTTTGCCGGAGAGCGGGATAAAAGTCTGGGTGTGCTTGGTGTGGAATTCCATCCATTTCACCACATGCGGCCGCGGCAAAAAGCTGACGAGATTCAGGCACAGATCGTCGTTGCCATGAAATTTCGCCGGCTGCGTCACGCGCACGACCTTGCCGTAAAAATCGATCTTGTCATGCGTCACGCCGCCCGGCTCACCTATCACGTAGCCGAAGCCTTTCAGCGATTCCGGCGTGGCGAGGACGGGTTTGAGCTTACGCAGGACGGGTTCGGTGACGGTGTCGCTCATGCGGCTCTCCTGGTGCGGTGTTCGAGTTTGAGTTTGTTCCGCGTCTCGGCGGGAGACAGAATGTTGGCGCCGAGGTCGCGGATGATGCGGGCAGATTTTTCGACGAGTTGCGCGTTGGTGGCGAGCACGCCGCGTTCGAGGTAGAGATTATCCTCCAGGCCGACGCGGACGTTGCCTCCCATGATGACGGCGAGAGCGGCCATCGGCATTTCGTGATGCGAGATGCCGAAGGCGGCCCAGTGGGCATTATGTGGGATCATCGCGCGCATGGCGGTGATGGATTCGGCGGTGGCGGGGGCGCCGCCGTCGATGCCGAGGCAGAACTGGAAGAGCGGGTCGCCGGGCACGACGCCTTTCCCGATGAGGGTGAGGGCGATGCCGACCTGGCCCATGTCAAAAACTTCGAGTTCGGGTTTGACGCCCCATTCCATGACGTGGCGGCACATTTTTTCCAGGTCCGCGGTGCGGTTGATGACGATGTTGCCGCCAAAATTCATGCTGCCGCAGTCGATGGTGCAGATTTCCGGGCGGTTGCGGCCGACATGCTCGACGCGCTGATAGGGGGTCGCCAGGTCGCTCTCGGCGGTCATGATCGCCGGATTATCCGGATCCAGCGCCAGCATGCCGCCCATGCCGCAGGTGAGGTTGATGATGACGTCGATGTTCGAGGCGCGGATGCGTTCCACCACTTCGTCGTAATATTCCAGTTTGCGGGAGGCTTTGCCGGTGTCCGGTTCGCGGACGTGGACGTGCACGATGGCGGCGCCGGCGCGGGCGGCGTCCAGGCAGGATTCGGCGATTTCGGCGGGGGATTTCGGCACGAGCGGGCTGCGGCCGGTGGAATCGCCGGCGCCGGTGACGGCGCAGGTTATGAAGACGTCCTTGTTCATGGCTTTACCTCGTGAGCGCGCGCAGTAACGCATGTGCGGGTCGCGCGATGAACCGGGTTGGCCTGGGTGTCCGAAAGGCGGATGGATGGAAGCTCAAACGCCGGGGGAATCAAAAGTTTTTTGCGGAGCTTTTTTTCAAAAAAGCGACCGCTTGCTTGCTGTCTCTAAAACCCCGCCAGCGCCTGCATCGTTCGCCTGCCCGTTCCAGTCTCCACCCATAATTCGAGCCCGCCCTCGACGGGGCGGGCGTTCAGGGTGAAAGGGTCGGGATCGGTGAGCGGGGTGAGGCCGCGGAAGGTGAAGTTTTGCGGGCGGCGGGCGGCGCAGTCGGCGGCGAAGGCAAGGAGCAGGGTGGCCTGGAGGGGGCCGTGGACGACAAGGCCGGGGTAGGATTCGACCTGTGTGGCGTAGGGCAGGTCGTAATGGATGCGGTGGCCGTTGAAGGTGAGGGCGGAGTAGCGGAACAGGGTGACGGGGTCGGTGCGCATGTCGCGGCGCCAGGCGGGTGCGGCTTCGGTTTGTTGCGGGACCGGCGGCGGGCCGGCGGCGGCGGGGTTTTGGGCGGGACGGTACACGATGTCCTGGCGTTCCGCGATGGCGAGGCCGCGGGGCGAAAAATATTCGTGGTCAACGGCGACGAAGCAGAGCGCGCCGGTGCGGCCGTGTTTCATGGTGACGGCGGCGATTTTGGAGTGGCGGGTGATTTTGTCGCCCACCAGCAATTCATCGTGCAGAATCAGGGCGCCGCCGGCCCACATGCGGCGCGGCAGGGGCACGTGGGGAAAGAAATTGCCGCGCGCGGGGTGGCCGTCTTGCCCCAGTGCCGAGGCTTTGACCGTGGCGGAGGCGAGGCACCAATGGATGCCGAGCGGCGCCGGCGCGCCGGCGGGCGGCGGATCGCGGTCGAAGGTCGCGTTGAAGGCGCTGACCACGCGCTGGGTGACCTTCTCCTCCGCGGTTTCGGTGCGGCCGATCCAGTCCTGGAAATTGTCTTCCGTCATCAATAGGAGCGTGGCATCCCCAGCACGTGTTCGGCCAGGTAGCTGAGGATGAGGTTGGTTGAAATCGGCGCGACCTGGTAGAGCCGGGTTTCGCGGAATTTGCGTTCCACGTCGTATTCCTCGGCGAAGCCGAAGCCGCCATGGGTCTGGACGCAGGCTTCGGCGGCTTCCCAGGAGGCTTCGGCCGCCAGCATTTTCGCCATGTTGGCCTCGGCGCCGCAATTTTCGCCGGCTTCGAACAGGGCGGCCGCGTGGGCAACCATGAGTTCGGCGGCGCGCATGCGGGCATAGGCTTTGGCGATGGGGAACTGCACGCCCTGATTCTGGCCGATGGGGCGGCCGAAGACCACACGCTCCCTGGCGTAGGCGGTGGCTTTTTCGATGAACCATTTGGCGTCGCCGATGCATTCCGCGCCGATCAGGATTCGCTCCGCGTTCATGCCGGAGAGGATGTAGCGGAAGCCCTTGC
>PLFB01000217.1 GCA_003137135.1 Acetobacteraceae bacterium | reverse complement strand
TTCATCACCGCCGACGCCTCCGGCCCCAAGCACATGGTGCTCAAGCTGACGCGGGCCAAGCTGGAATCGCTGGTCGATGACCTGATCGAGCGCACCCTCGGCCCCTGCAAGGCCGCCCTGAAAGACGCCGGCGTCACCGCCGGTGAAATCAACGAGGTCATCCTCGTCGGCGGCATGACCCGCATGCCGAAAGTCATCGAAACGGTCAAAAACTTCTTCGGCAAGGAACCGGCAAGAAACGTCAACCCCGACGAAGTCGTNNATCGACCGCAACACCACCATCCCCACCAAGAAGTCCCAGACCTTCTCGACGGCGGATGACGGCCAGACCGCGGTCACAATAAAAGTGTTCCAGGGCGAACGCGAAATGGCCGCCGACAATAAACTTCTGGGCAATTTCGACCTCACCGGCATCCCCTCCGCCCCGCGCGGCGTGCCGCAGATCGAAGTCACCTTCGACATCGACGCCAACGGCATCGTCTCCGTCTCCGCCAAGGACAAAGCCACCAACAAGGAACAGCAGATCCGCATCCAGGCTTCCGGCGGCCTTTCGGACGCGGATATCGAGCGCATGGTTCGCGACGCCGAGGAAAACGCCACGGCCGACAAGGCCCGCCGCGAAGCGGTGGAGACCAAGAACCAGACCGAGGCGATGGTCAACCAGGTCGAAAAAACCCTGAAGGATGCCGGCGACAAGGTTTCTGCCCAGGACAAGGGCGAAGCCGAAGCCGCGGTCGCCGCCGCCAAATCCGCGCTGGAAGGTGGCGACGCCGCCGCCATCAAGGACGCCGGCGAACGCCTCTCCCAGTCCGCCATGAAGCTCGGCGAGGCGATGTACAAAGCCCAGGCCGAAGCATCGCAAGCCCAGCCCGCGCCGGAAGCGCCGCAATCCGGCCCGAATGGCGAGAAAATCGTCGATGCCGAATTCGAGGAAGTCGACGATAAGAAAAAGTCCGCCTAACCATCTCAAATCGGCTAGAAGTGTTACAGTCCCGGGGTTACCACCCCGGGATTTGTGATGAAGGAACAGTGATCCCGCGATGGCGAAACAGGATTATTACGCAACCCTAGGCGTGCAACGCGGCGCCAGCGCCGACGAGATGAAAAAAGCCTACCGCAAGCTGGCCATGCAGTACCATCCGGACCGCAACCCCGGCGACGCGCGCGCCGAAGCCAAATTCAAGGAACTCAACGAAGCCTACGACGTCCTGAAAGACGATACCAAGCGCTCCGCCTATGACCGTTTCGGCCACGCCGCATTCGAGAACGGCGGCGGCCCGCAGCCCGGCGCCGGCTTCGGCTTCGAAGGCGGCCTCGGCGACATTTTTGACCAGATGTTCGGCGGCGGCCGGCGCGGCGGCGAACGCCAGCAGACCGGCGCGGACCTGCGCGCCGAAGTCACCATCGAACTCGCCGAAGCTTTTTCTGGCACCAAATCCAACGTCCGCGTGCCCACCCGCGTCGTCTGCGACGCCTGCTCGGGCTCCGGTTCGGCCGACAAGAATGCCAGCGCCGACACCTGCGCCACCTGCGGCGGCGCCGGCCGCGTCCGCGCGCAGCAAGGCTTCTTCCTGGTGGAACGCACCTGCCCCACCTGCGGCGGCGCCGGCCGCGTCGTCCGCAACCCCTGCCGCGTCTGTTCGGGCGCAGGCACGGTTCCGCGCGAAAAAACGCTCTCCGTGCAAATCCCCGCCGGCGTCGAGGACGGCACCCGCATCCGTCTCTCCGGCGAAGGCGAAGCCGGCGGCCGCGGCGCCGCGCCCGGCGACCTCTACGTCCACGTCGCCATCCGCCCGCACGAAATCTTTCAGCGCGACGGCGCCAACATCTTTTGCCGCGTGCCGTTGCGCATGACGCAGGCCGCCCTTGGCTCGGAAGTCGAAGTCCCCACCATCGACGGCTCGGCCGCGAAAGTGAAAATCCCCGCCGGCACCCAAACCGGCGACCAGTTCCGCCTGCGTTCCAAAGGCTTTTCCGTCCTGCGCAGCACCCAGCGCGGCGACATGTACATCCAGGTCGCGGTCGAAACCCCGCAAAACCTCACCCGCAAACAACGCGAACTGCTCGAGGAATTCGAAGCCGAAGCCAAATCCCACACCACCGGCAGCCCGGAATATGAGGGTTTCTTTGCGAAGGTGAAGGAATTCTTTGAAGGAAAAGGGTAGCGGAAGAAGCTACTTTTTTGAAAAAAAGTAAGTCGTCCGCGACCGCGGCAAAAAACTTTTACGAGCTGGGGGCGTTGGGTCTGGGATTGCCTTTAACCGCCTCCGCTGGAGGCGCTTAAAGGCAATCCAGACCCAACGCCCCCAGCTCGCAAAAGTTTTTGCGCGCTTTTTTCAAAAAGCGCTTCTTACTTCCCTTGTTACATCCCGTGACGATTTGTAAGCGCCAAGTTTGCCATTTCGGCCTATATATCCTGCAGCATACCACATTGCCTTCGCGCAGGAGCCTTAAATGACCATCCATCTTCCCAGATCAGCCGCTTTTTTAGCGCTGCTCCCGCTTCTCACCCTCGGCGCCTGCGTCGTGGCGCCGCCCTCCGGTCCCGCCATCACCGCCTTGCCCGGTCCCAACGTGCCGTTCCCGCAGTTCCAGCGGGACGACGACTATTGCCGCGGCTATGCCGCCTCGCGCAATCCGGCGCAGGGCCAGGAAGCGGCGGACCAGTCCAACAACGCCAACGCCACGGCCGTCGCCGGCACCCTCATCGGCGCCGGCATCGGCGCGGCCTTGGGTTCGCTCAGCGGCAATGTCGGCACCGGCGCGGCCATCGGCGCCGGCGCCGGCCTGCTGGGCGGCGCTTCCGCCGCCGGCGGCCAGGCGCAGGATGCTGCCGACTCGCTGCAGGGCCAGTATGATAGGGCTTACGCGCAGTGCATGGTAGGCTATGGCAACACGATTGAGACTCAACCCGCTCCGTATGCCTACGCGCCGCCGCCGCCGCCGTATTACGCCCCATATTGATGCTTTAGACGAGCCCGCAGGCGCGGCGCCCGCAGGTGCGGCGCCCGCCGGCGCGGCGCCCGCCGCCGCCGCCCTACAGCCCTCCGTCCGCGAGCGTTTTTTCCCACGGCCGCCAACGCGTTGGCGGCCGTGGTTTTGGCTGGCCGCTCTGCTGCTGCACGTCGCCGTCATCGGCGCGCTGCTGCTCTTCGTGCATCCGCGGCCGATGCAGCAAGCGTTCGAGCCGACCGGCGTTTCTGTCGTGTTTTCCCCCGGCGAGCCCAACCCCACCGCGCCCCGGCCGTCGCCCATCCCAACGCCCAGCCACGCGCCGCCGCCAACCGCCCCGCCGCCGCCACCGCAGCAGGCCGATGAGCAGCCGGAGGTCAACCTCAACCTGCCCGATGACGCGCTGTCCATGCCCGAAATCCTGCCGCAGCCGAACACCCAGCCGGCGCCGCCGGCGCAGCCCGCCCGCGCCGCCAACCGCGGCCCGCGCCGGACGCGCGGCCAAAAATACCTCGTCATGAACAACATGTCGCTCCACGGCACGCCGTCCCCGCCCCGCAGCTTCGCCAACAAGGACCTCAACCTGGATGAAGGCGGCGCCGATGAAAACTTCGCCAACTCAGCGCAAATCTCCATCCAGGGCGACCCCGGCACCAACTGGGAGGCGCTGTTCAACAAATGGGTGAACGAGCACATCTACTACCCGCAGGCCGCCGCCGAGCAGGGCCAGCAGGGCGCCTCCACCATCAGCTTCACGGTGCACCGCGACGGCACCGTCACCGGCGTGCGCCTGCTCAACAGCGCCGGCTCGCCCTTCCTGGACCAGGCCTGGCTCGGCATCTTTTTGCAAAACAACGTCCCGCCGTTCTCGCCGGATGCCAAGGACGACAGCGTGCATATTACGGCAACGCTGAATTATGTTTTGGAGCCTTAAGAAAGCAGCGCTTTTTTAAAAAAAAAGCGCGCAAAAAACTTTTGCTCGTGGGCGTGCGCACCTCCGGTGTCTTTAATCGCCTCCAGCGGAGGCGATTAAAGACACCGGCGAGGCCAGCGCCCACGCGCAAAAGTTTTTTGCTGCTTTTTTTCAAGAAAGCAGCGCTTTCTCCCCTTAACTTGCTGAAATCCTACCAAACCGCTAAAGCCACCGCCGCATGAGCAAGGGCGCTGCCAAAGGAGCCGATGATCCCATTCGATTCGGCGCCCTCGTCGGCGTTCTGGGCATCGTCTATGGCGATATCGGCACCAGCCCGCTCTACGCCTTCCAGGCCAGCATCGGCTATTTCCAGCCCTCCGGTCTGAAATACGACGACATTTTCGGCATCCTCTCGCTCATCTTCTGGGCGCTCATCGTCACCGTCACCCTGAAATACGTCACCTTCGTCATGCGCGCGGACAATAACGGCGAGGGCGGCATTCTGGCCCTCATGGCGCTCGCCATGCGCGTCGCCAAGTCGGATTCCACGCGCGCCATCCTCAGCATCGTCGGCATCACCGGCGCCGGGCTGTTTTTCGGCGATGGCATGATCACGCCGGCGATTTCCGTGCTCTCCGCGGTCGCCGGGCTTGAGGTGGTCTCGCCCGTCTTCAACTCGCACGTCGTGGTCATGGTCTCGCTGGTGGTGATCGTGATCCTGTTCCTCGCGCAGAGCCGCGGCACCGGCGCCATCGGCAACGCCTTCGGGCCGATCATGGCGGTGTGGTTCGTCACCATCGGCATCATGGGCGCGGTGCAGATTTTCCGGCACCCGTTCGTGCTGTACGCGCTGATCCCGACCTACGGCTTCGATTTCATCACCCGCCACGCCTGGCTCGCCTTCGTGGCACTCGGCGCCGTGGTGCTGGCGGTCACGGGGGCGGAGGCGCTGTACGCCGACATGTCGCATTTCGGCCGCAAACCGATCCGCGCGGCCTGGACATTCTTCGTGCTGCCCTGCCTGATCCTGAATTATTTCGGCCAGGGCGCGCTGGTGATTTCCAACGCCTCCACCGTGGACAACCCGTTCTTCAAACTGGCCCCGCACGGCCTGCAATTGCCGCTGGTCATTCTCTCCACGCTCGCCACCATCATCGCCAGCCAGGCGGTCATCACCGGCGCGTTCTCGATCGCGCGGCAATGCATCCAGCTTGGCCTGTTTCCGCGCATGGAGGTGCGCCACACCAGCAAGCGCGAGGAGGGGCAGATTTACGTGCCGCAGATCAATTACATGCTGGCGGCCGGCGTGGTGCTGCTGGTGCTGGCCTTCAAGACCAGCGACGCGCTGGCCTCGGCCTACGGCATCGCCGTGACCGGCACGTTTTTATGCACCAACATTCTGGCGCTGGCGGTATTCCGGCGCCAGTTCGGCTGGTCCCGGCCGCTGGCCATCGCGGTGTTCGGCTCTTTCGGGCTGGTGGATCTGGCGTTCTTCTCCTCCAACACGCTGAAAATCGTCGATGGCGGCTGGGTGCCGCTGGCGGTCGGGCTGACGGTGGTGCTGGTGATGACCACATGGCGGCGCGGCCGCGGCCTGCTGATCGCACGCTGGCAGCAGGACAGTCTGCCGCTCGCCTCGTTCCTGGCGCGGCTGCCGCAGTCGCGCATCGTGCGCGTGCCCGGCACCGCCGTGTTCATGACCGGCAACCTCGATTTTGTGCCGAACGCGCTGCTGCATAACCTCAAGCACAACAAGGTGCTGCACGACCAGGTGTTCTTCGTGACCGTGCGCAACCTGGATGTGCCGCAGGCCGACCCAGGTGACCGCGTGCAATACACCCTGGCCGCGCCCGGCATCTACAAGGTCACATTATACTACGGCTTCATGGAAAGCCCGAACGTGCCGCGCGCGCTGGAAAGCCTGACGGAGCAGGGGATCGAATTCAAGCCGATGTCCACCAGCTATTTCGTCGGCCGGGAAACCGTGGTGCTGGCCTCGGTGCCCAAGCTGAAATTCGTGCGGCGGTGGTTGTTTCTGTTCATGGCCCGCAACGCGGTCTCCGCGACCGAGTTTTTCCGGATTCCCTCCGACCGCGTCGTGGAACTCGGCGTGCGGGTCGCGATCTAGCCAGGCGGCCCAGCCCTGCCGATGGGCACCAATTACAACGACATCGCGGGCAAAAATGTCGAACGCCTCGCGGCACTCAGCGACGGCATTTTTGCCGTCGCGATGACGCTGCTGGTGCTGGACCTGCACGCGCCGGTGGCGGCACTGCAGGGCAACCATCATCTGCTGCCGGCCTTGGCCGGCCTGCTGCCGAAATTCGCCGTCTATGTCATGAGCTTCCTGACCCTGGGCATTTTCTGGGTGGGCCAGCAGACGCAGTTGAATTTTATCGAACAAAGCAACCGCGAACTCGCTTGGCTGCATCTGCTGTTTCTGTTCTTCGTCACGCTCATGCCGTTCTCCACGCAACTGATCGGCGCGTTCATCGCCGAGCGCGCCGCGCTGCTGGTTTATTGGCTTAACATCCTGCTCCTTGGTGCCGCTCTGCTCGCGGCCTGGCGCTACACCGTGTTCGCCAAACTCACCAAGCCGGACATGCCGCAGGCCATGGCCCAAGGCGTGGAACGCCGCATCCTGATCGCACAGGCGCTGTACGCGTCAGGTGCTGCGCTCTGCCTGGTCAACACGTATTGCAGCCTCGGTTTCATCGTGCTCGTCCAGCTCAACTATGCCATCGCACCGCGCATCTTTGGACTGCGGCGGCTGTAGAAACAGGAAGCAGGAAGAAAGCAAGCAGCGCTTTTTAAAAAAAGCGCGCAAAAACTTTTACGAGCTGGGGGCTTGGGCATCGGAGTGCCGTTAATCGCCTCCGTTGGAGGCGATTAACGGCACTCCGATGCCCACCCCCCCAGCCAACAAAAAAAAGAACTTCTTGCTTCACCGCACGGCCGCCCGGGCCGGCATACCGTCAAAAATCCTGACACGCTCACCGGCAAACAGCGGCTCATAGATCCCGTCATTCTTGTCGATCTCTTGAAAAATCGGAATCACCGATCGGACCACGGGCAAGGTTGGCCGGAAGCACGCCATCAGGGCCGTCTCGAACTTCAGTTTCTGATACGGCCGTGGTTCGGTCATTTTCTGAAAACCCAGACGCCGGTAAAACGGTATGTGATGCCGGCGCACCGCGGTGATCAGCATATCGGCGTTCGTCTTCAGAAGGCTATAGAGCGCGCCACGAAAGATCGCAAATATCGGATCCGAGTTGCTTCTGGAAAAATCCGGGTGCTGGGTGAGGCGCGAAACCTCCACGACAACCGTGGGCTTGCTGTCGATGCGGAAAGCTTCCGCCAGCTGGACGATTTCGGTGGGAAAGATTTCCATCGCGGTCGTCGCCGTGCGCTCTTTCGCGGGCGCCGCGGGCGTGCAGTAGGAAATGCGGCCGGACGCCGCCGGCTGGTCGTCCACAAAGCTCAGGAACGAAAAAAAATTCGGGGCGCGGTCCCACTCATCCGAGAATTTTCCGGATACATTCGGATCCAAAAAACCCTGCGCGACGTAACTGTCATGCCGCAGGCGATAGACCACGTCCATCAAAGCCGGATTGTTAGCGAGTTGTAGCGTGATGCGATTGGGTTCCCGTGGACGGATCGCATCAAGCAGCCGAAGCGGTCCAAGATCTGCGCTGTAAACAGCAGTGTCCATAAGCATCACTGCGGAGGTTTTGGATTGTCGGGGCCGGCCGAAAGGCGGCCCGGAAAGCAGCATGGCTCCGCGGTGGCGTCGCTCATTTCAAAATGCCCATAACGCTACGCGCGCCAGCCCGCTGAGCGCGGCAAGCCGCGCTGGTCTAAACCGATGCCGGTCATAAGGGCATCCTTCAAAGCACAGGCCATATTTAATTCCCACACGCATCCCGGCCATTTGCCCAAATCTAACGCCGGCCAGAGTGCAACTAATCCACCATGTCAGTTAAATTTGCTGGAATCCCTATAAAATGGATTGATTTTTTCTTACAATTTCTTAATATTCTATTGTATTGGGGATCTGCAGGGAGTTTCGGATGGTCCACAGGATGATTTGCTAAGCTAGAGGTTGTGCCGGACAAAGGATTTAATCATGTTTTTCGACGTGGGTACTCGTCTGGAGCGCGTGTTCAATGGGCCCATTCCGGTACGTCCCGATCTCCAGCAGGACGCGCTTTCAGCCCAATTGCAGCGCGACCAGTTCATCTCCTGGGTGCGTCACGGCCTTGTCATGTACGCGATCGGCACATCCGTGGCGGCCTGCCTGCTGCTTTATTTGAAGGAGGATTTATACAATTCATGGTTGCAATACGCCGTCCTAAGCCTGATGGCCAGCTATTGTCTGATGTTCTTCGTCAGCATTCGAGTATTGCACAAATACAACAGCTTGATCGAGGTGCAGGACAGCCTGTCCAAGCTGCGCGCCAAATTTGGCCTGCTCAGGATGTTCATCGGCTGTTCCTGGGGCGCGACGCTGGTGGTGATGAACACGGTCGCGACCAGCGGCCAGCGCTGTCTGCTGTTCGGCACGGCCGTCGCGCTGTTATCGACCAGCGTTTTCGGCGGTTCGTTCGCCTACGGCCTGACGGTCTGGCTGCCGATCATGGCGGGCTGCACGGTCTCGACCATCATCATCTTTCCGCAGACCGGCCCGGCGCCGCTGATCTGCCTGCTGCTTTACGGCATACTCACGCTGTTCAGCATCTTCGATCTCAGCAAAAAACTGCGGGATTTCACGCTGAACGGTTTCGAGCTGAAAAGCCGCAATGAAATCATCAAGATCGTGCTGAACGACTTCGAAGAGGTCGCGAGCGACTGGCTTTGGGAAACCAATGCGGAGATGATTCTGGTGAATATCTCGCCGCGCCTGTCGTCGCTGCTGTTTCCCGAGGTGCTGCCGCCGGACGTGCAGGAACGGGTCGATCTGCGGGCCCTGGTTCTCAGCAGCGTGTTTCTGGGCGACGGTGAAGAGCAGATCGACGCCTTCGTGCAGCGGCTGGCGGCGCGCCAGCCGTTTTCGCGGCTGGTGCTGCCGATCTCGATCAACGAAACCAACCATTGGTGGATGCTCTCCGGCAAGCCGCGGTTCAATATCAAGGGCGAGTTCATCGGCTATCACGGCGTCGGTTCGGACGTGACGGAGAGCCACGGCTTCAACCAGCGGATCGAATACATCGCGCGCCACGACGCGCTGACGGGCACGCTCAACCGCTCGCGGTTCAACGAGATTCTGGCGGAACGATTCGAGATTCTCGACGATTGCGAGGTGGGATTTTGTCTGATCAGCTTCGATCTCGATAATTTCAAGGGCGTCAACGACACGTTTGGCCATGCGATCGGCGATGAACTGCTGCAGATCGTGGCCGAGCGCATCATCCAGAGTGTCAATTTCGGCGACGTCGTGGCCAGAATTGGCGGCGACGAGTTCCATGTGCTCTCCGACTGCGAGTCCAAGGAAGACGGCATGGAGCTGGCGAATCGGATCATTCGGGAGCTGAACCGGCCGGTGGTGATCCACGATACCCGCATCACGACCGGCGCCAGCGCCGGCCTGTCCTATGCGCCGTGGGATGTGAAAGACCCTGTGCAGATGCTCAAGCAGTCGGACCTGGCGCTGTATCACGCCAAGCGCAAGGGCCGGGGCCTGGCCTGCCAGTATGACGACATGATCGAGTTCGAGATGCAGGTGCGGGCGAAGCTGGAGGCTGATCTGCAGGCGGCGCTCGCGCATAACCAGTTCGAATTGCTGTTCCAGCCGATCCTTTCGCTGCACAGTTCGAAAATCGTCGGGGTGGAGGCGCTGATCCGGTGGCAGCACCCGACGCGCGGGCGGATTTTTCCGGACGAATTTATTGCGACGGCGGAGCGGACCGGGCTGATCGAGCCGATCGGCAGATGGGTGATTACGGAGGCGTGTCGCGTGGCGGCGTCGCTGCCGAGCCATGTGACGATGTCGATCAACCTTTCGCCGATCCAGTTGCAAAATCCGAAACTCGTCGATCTGACCGCCAAGACGATCCAGATCACCGGGCTCGATCCGGCGCGCATCGAGTTCGAGATCACCGAATCCTCGGTGCTGGACACGGAGGGTTCGAGTTTGGCGACATTTGAGGCGTTGAGCCGGCTTGGCATCAAATTCGCGCTGGATGATTTTGGCACCGGGCATTCCTCGTTGAGTTTGCTGCACCGGCTGAAATTCGACCGGCTGAAAATCGACCGTTCGTTCACCGCCGGCATGCTGACGGATGCGGTGAACCGGACTTTGGTGGAAAAAACCATCGAACTGAGCCAGGCGCTGAATATCGAGGTGACGGTTGAAGGGATCGAGACCGAGGCGCAGGCGGCGTTTTTGCGCAAATATGCCGGGCTTTGCGGTCAGGGCTATTTATTCGGTCGGCCGTCGCGGATTCAGGACATCGTGTTCGACCTGGCGCCGGCGGAAATTTTGCGGCCGGAGAAGCCGGGCGCGCGCTCGAACATCGTGGCGCTGGAGCGGCGTCTGCGGGACGGCTGAAGGACAGGGTGGCTGACATTTGTGATTTGTATCACAATTGGCAGGGGCGCTGACTTAACTAACTTTCTGTTAGAAAGTATCGCTGGCTTCACGTCTTGGGTGTTATGAACATGGTGGCGGATTGCGCTGCGCTGATCCGCCCTACGGTCCGAGTGGCTCAGGGTCAGGACCGTTCGCGCCACCAGGCGGCGGCTAGGAGTAACAGGGCGGCGGGCATGGTGGGGAGAGGGGGGAACAGGGGGATTTCTCGAGTGCCGGTGATTTCGGTGGCGGTTTGGCGGCGGAGCATGGTTTTAAGCGCGGGGTGGGGGGATTGGCCTAGGAAAAAAATGTGATGGGCGAGCGGGCGCAGGAGGGTGGCGGTGGCGGCCAGGTCGTAAAATTCTTGGCTGTTGGGCTCCTGCAGGGCGGCGTAGTTTGTCAGCGCGCCTTCGGTGATTTTGTAAATTCCCGGTTGTTCGGCGGGGAGGGTGGCGGAAAAGATGCCGGGGGCGGTTTCGGTGAGGGGGATTTTTTGGACGGTGCCGTCGGGCAAGGTGATGGCGGCGTCGCCTGGATTTTTCGCGCTCAGCGTCTGGCGGTTAATCGCGAGTTGGTTGTTTTGGATGGTGGCGGCCAACGATTCGGGTTCCAGGGCGGGTTCGCGCAGCAGCCAGTGGACGACGCGGCGCAGCAAGGGCAGCGCCGGGCCGGCATGCGGGCCGCCGCGGGTCCAGAGCCAGAACTGGTCGGACAGAATCATGCCGACGCGGCCGGAGCCTTCATTGGACAGGATCAGCAGGGGCCAGTTGGCGGCGGTCGCGGTCATCAGGGTGTCGCCGGCGGTGGGGGCGGCGGCTTCCAGGCGCTGCCAGGGGGCGAGATTCTGGCCGGCGAAGGGGGCGGTGACGGGGTCGCGCGCGCCGAGCGGGGTGACGGTGGGCGCAAAACTTTGCGTGATGGTGCCGGGCGGTGCCGGGGTGGCGGGCAGGATGGGGGCGAGGCCGGTATAGGCCAGGCTGTCGGGGCCGGAAAATTCCGGGCCGACCTGCACCAGCAGGGCGCCGCCGCTTTGCACGTAGCTGGCGATGTTGGCGAGGTACTCTGGCGGCAGCAGGCCGGAAGAATCGAATTCGTCGAGGATGATGAGGTCGAATTTGCTGATGTCGGTCTGAAACAGTTCCTGCACCGGGAACGGGACGAGGGCGATGGCCTCGGGCGGCGCGTCGAGGGTTTCCGACGGCGTGCGCAAAATGGTGAAGTGGACGAGTTCGACGGCCGGGTCGGATTTGAGCAGCAGGCGCCAGGTGCGCTCCGACTGGTTGGGGTTGCCGGAGATGAGCACGACCTGGAGTTTTTTGGCGATGCCGGTGAGGCTGAAGGCGGCCTGGTCGTTGATCGTGGAAACCTCGCCGGCGAGCGGGGCGGCGGCGAGCGCGATGACGGCCGGGCCGGCGTGGCGGATGGGGATGGAAATGTTCTGGTCCACGCCGATCGGGGTTTCGGCGGAAAAAATGGAGGTGCCGTCTTCGGTGACCGTCAGGGGGGCGGTGGCACCGGAATCGTCAACGCCGTGGTCGAGGATTTTTACAGTGACAGTGACATTTTGGCCGACCAGACCGTAGGCGGGGGCGGAGAGCAGGCGGAGTTCGCGGTCGGTCTCTTCGCCGGCCGCGGGGATGAGGGCGGTGAGCGGGGCGTCGAACGGGTTGCTGGGAGGCGCATCGGCAATCTCGCCGTCGGTGATGGCGGCGATGCCGGCGAGCTGGGATTCTGGGATGTTTTGCGCGGCGGCGGCCAGCGCGGCGAACAGCGGCGTGCCGCCGGAATCCTGCGCCGGGATGTCGATGATTCGGGTTTGCAAATGCGGCTCCTGGGCGGCCTGGGTTTTGAGATAGGCCAGGGCGGCGCCGGCGCGTTGCGTGCGGTTGCCGAGCGACATGGATTGCGAGCGGTCCACAGCGATGAGAAAAATGTCGTCGAGCGGTTTGGTGGTCTCCTGCACAATTTCGGGCCCGGCGAGGATGGCGGCGAGGAGGACAAAGCCGGCGGCGCGCAGCGGGGCGCCGCGGGCCCGCAGCCAAAATGCCGCGAGGCTGGCGGCGAGGCCGAGGGCGGCGAGGGCGGCGAGGCTGGGCCAGGGGATGAGGGGAAAGAGAATGATCGTGGAAAACTGGGTCATGGGCCCAGGCGGTCGAGCAAGGCGGGCAGGTTGGCCTGGTCGGCCTTGTAGCTGCCGGTTAGCGCGTAGATGACCAGGTTGGTGCCAAAACGCTCGGCGATGGTGCGCTGGTCGTCGCCGCCGGGGATCGGGGTTTGCTCGGGCATGCCGTTGGCGTCGCGCGCCCAGGCGGCGGCAAAGCCGTTTTGCGCGATGAGGATGGGCGTGACGCCGTCGGCATCGCGCGCCGCGGCGGGGGCGATGAGGACGGGGGCGCCGGTGAAGCGGCCGGGGAAATCGTTGACGATGTAGAAGCAGTGGGCGAGGACGTTGGCTTGGGTCAGCGGCTCGAGCGGCGGCAGGTTGAGGCAGGCGGTGTCGCGCGCGACGGCGGCGCCGGCGCCGGGCAAAAAACCGGCGCCGCTGCCAGGCGCGGCGGGGTCGCCGCCGGCGGTGTCGATGACCAGCAGGCCGCCGTGCTGCATGTAATTTTGCAGGGCGGCGCAGGCGGCGGGTGAGGGCGCGGCGGCGGCGGGCAGGATGGGCCAGTAGAGCAGGGGGTAGAGGGCGAGGTCGTCGATGCCGGGGGTGACGGCGGCGGGGTTCTCTAACCGGGCGGAGCTGTGGGTGGTGACGAGGGCGGAGAGATAGGACAGGCCGTCGGCGGAAATCTGGTCGGTGGCGGCATCGCCCGTGAGGACGTAGGCGAGGGTGGTGGCGAGCGCGGGGTTTTGGCTGGGGGACGCGGCGAATGGCTGTTGCGGGGGCTGGATTTGGAACTGGATGGCGTTTTGGGCGTTTTGGGCGTGCGCGGCGGGGATGAGCGCCAGCAGGCAAAGCAGGCGCGCGGCGTGCGGGACGAGGCCGCGCAGGCGCAGCGAGATCAGCAGGTCGAGGCTCAAGAGCAGCAGGGCGGCGGCGAGCAGGGACGGGCCGAAATTTTGCGGCGGGATTTGGCCGGTGAGCGGGGCGGCGTCCGGCAGATCGGCGGCGGCGATTCTCGGAACGTGCCGGCCGAGGTTGAGGGCGATTCTGGCGCCGCCGGCGCCGTAGAGGCCGGGCGGGGTGAGCGGGGAGACGATCAGGTTTGGCAGCGCGCTGGCGCTGAGGCTGGCCTGGGATGTCGGCGGGGCGAGCGCGCCAAAGGCGTCCAGCGCCGCGCTGAGCGGGAGTGGCGCGCCGGGTTGCGGCGCCGCGCCGCGGGACAGGCCGATGAGGCGGTCGAGCAGCGGCGGAAACAGGCCGGAGAGGGCGAGGCTGGACCAGTCGGCGTTGGCGGTGGTGAGGACCGTGACCAAAAAACCCTTGCCGAGGGGTTTGCCGATGACCAGCGGCGTGCCGTCCCGCAATGTGGCCCAGACGGTGGCGGCGTCCAGCTGCGTCGGGTCGGCCAGCATTTGCCGGGAGATGGTGGCGCCGGCGTCCGGCTGCAGGCCGGCAAAGGGTGAGTTATTCGGGAACGCGGCCAGAAACTCCGGGGCGGTCCAGGTGAGTGCGCCGCCCAGGCGGCGGTCGCCGGCGAGCAGCGGGTCCGGGTTGAACGGGTCGGGAGTCTGCGCCGTGAGCGGGCCGGCGAAGCGGATGATCTCGCCGCCGTTTTGCACATAGGCTTGCGCGGCCTGCTGATCGGCGGCGGTGAGCGGAACGTCGGCGAGGATGATGGCGCTCGCTTTGGCGGCGATCAGGTTTTCCAGCGTGCCGGTGAGGGGCTGGCTGCCGGGGGGCAGCGCCAGGCGGGCGAAGAACAGCGCGCCGAGATAGGCGGTTTGCGCGTTCTGCGCGCCGGCGGCGAGGCCGACGAGGGCCGCATGGGCGGTGCCGTCCAGCAGCAACACGGCGCCGGCCTGGGGCGGCGCGTCGAGGACCAGTTTTTCGACCCGGCTGGCGAGCGCCAGCGGCAAATGGATTTTTGCGTCGCCGCCTGGGGCGAAAGCCGAACTGGCGAGGACGTCGCCGGTGGCGGATTCGGCGAGGATCTTTGCGCCAGGCGGGCCGGCGGCGAGGTGAACTTGAAAATCGCCGTCGGGGGCGAGGCCTTCGGGCTGAAGCAGGGCGGCGGCGATGCCGTCGGAAAAAATTTTTGTCGGACGCAGGGTTTTTATGAAGGCCGGAAAGCCGGGACCGTCGGTAATCCCGTCGGCGATGTAGATTTTCGACGCAAACGCCGGGGCGGCGGCGAGGGCTTTGGCGGCGCCAGCGCGGTCCACGGGCCACGGTTCCGGCTGCAGGGCGGCGAGAATTTCCTGCGCGGTGGCGGCGGGGACAACGCCCTGAATCTGCGGCGGCCGGTTGGTGACGTCGCGGGCGGTGGCGAGAATCGCCACACCGGTGCCGGCCTGGCGCGCGGCGGCGACGAATTTCTCCGCGGCATCGACGCGCGCTGGCCAATCCGCCGCGGCGGCCCAGCCATTGTCGATCACGATGAGGATCGGGCCGCCGGGCAGCGCCGGCGCCGGATGCAAGGACGGGCCGGCGAGGCCGAGGATGACGAGACCAGCCGCGGCCAGCCGCAGCAGCAGCAGCCAGAGCGGCATGGTTTGCGGCGTGCGCTCTTCCGGTCTCAGGCCTTGCAAAAGTGCCAGCGGCGGGAACGCGATTCGGCGCGGCGGCGGCGGGCTGAGACGGAGCAGGAAATACAAAGCGGGCAAGGTCAGCAGGCCGAGCAGGACGGCGGGGGCCAGAAAAATCATCGTTGCGGCGGCGCGCCGGAGAGCGCCTGGTGCAGCGCGGCCAGGACGATGGCGGGCGAGGAATCCGTGCGGTGAAACAAAGCCGTCTGGCCGGAACGCTGCGCCGCCGCCACGATCTCCGCGCGCCGCGCGGCCAGGCGGGCGCGGTAGATCTCCGCCCAGTTTTCGGCGCGCGGCGCCTCGATCGGCGGCTCGCCGGCAAAGCCGGTGAACATCATCCGGCCGGCATAGGGAAAATCGCACTCCGCGGGATCGAGAATCTGCACCACCGCGCCGCCCGGCGGGGCGGAAAACACCGGTGCGGGCGCCAGAAAATCGCCAAAGAAGATTTTTCGGGTTTTGGCGCTGGACCGCGCCTCACCGCCCGCCACCAGCGCCTGGGCGAGTTTCGGCAGCGCGTGCCGGCCGGACATCGGCGGGGTGACGCCGTCCACCGCGACACGCTCGCCGGCTTCGAGCAGCAGAAAGCTGACGGCGAGCAGGACCAGAACCAGGCGCTCGCGCTTGCTGGGCAGCGCCGGGCTGGACCGGAAGGCGAGGCCCGGCGTGTCGAAAAACCGGACGGCGATGCTGGCCTGCGATTCCCACTCGCGCTCGCGGAGCAACAAAAAATCGGTCGAGGCGGAGCGGCGCCAATCGATGCGGCGGGACTCGTCGCCGTCCCGAAAGTGGCGGAATTGCCAGAAACTCTCGCCCGGGCCGGCCCGCCTGCGGCCATGCGCGCCGGGGGCGGCGACATGCGCCAGGCGCTCGGCCGCCAGCAGCAGCTTTGGCAGGCCGGCGGCGAGCGCGGCGGCTTGGTTGGAGGACATTAAGCAGCGCTTTTTTGAAAAAAAGCGCGCAAAAAACTTTTGCTCCTGCGGGCGGGGCGAGACCTGTGCCGATTAAGTCCGCCGGCCGGCGGACTTAATGGGCACAGGTCTCGCCCCGCCCCCAGGAGCAAAAGTTTTTTGGTTCTTTTTTTCAAAAAAGAACTTCTTCCTAAAGCGCCGCGGCCAGCCGGGCGATGATGGCGTCCAGGTCCACGCCCTCGGCGCGGGCGGAGAAATTCAGCGCCATACGGTGGCGCAGGGCCGGTGCGGCGAGGGCGGCGATGTCGTCCAGGCTGGGGGCGAGCCGGCCGTCCAGCAGGGCGCGGGCGCGGCTGGCGAGCATCAGCGCTTGCGCCGCCCGCGGGCCGGGACCCCAGGCCAGCTGGCTCTTCAGCCCCGGCCAGGAAGCGGTTTCGGGCCGGGCGCCGCGCACCAGGTGCATGATCCCATCGACCACCTTGCTGCCGACCGGCATGGCGCGGACCAGATATTGCGCGTCCAGCAGTGTTTCCGCGGACAGTACCGGCGAGGGGCGCAATTGCGCGACGCCGGTGGTGGCCAGCAACATCGCGCGCTCATCCGCGGCGGCGGGATAGTCGATCCGGATGTCCAGCAGAAAGCGGTCAAGCTGGGCCTCGGGCAGCGGATACGTGCCTTCCTGCTCGATCGGGTTCTGGGTCGCGAGCACATGAAACGGCGACGGCACCTTGCGGTTTTCGCCGGCCACCGCCACGGCACCCTCCGCCATCGCCTGCAAAAGCGCCGATTGCGTGCGCGGGCTGGCGCGGTTGATTTCGTCGGCCATCAGCAGTTCGGTGAAAACCGGGCCCGGAATGAAGCGGAATTTGCGGCCCTCGGGCGTCTCATCCAACACCTCGCTGCCCAGAATGTCCGACGGCATCAGGTCCGGCGTGAATTGCACGCGGCGCATGCCCAGGCCCAGCACGATGCCAAGCGTCTCGACAAGCCGGGTCTTGCCGAGGCCCGGAACGCCCGTCAGCAAGGCGTGGCCGCCGGATAAAATGGCGGCGAGCGTGAGGTCCACCACCTCCGTCTGGCCGATGATGACGTTGCAGACCGAAGCGCGCGCCGCCGCCAGGCGAAGGGCTGCCGCGTTCAGCCTCGGTTCGATCGTACCGCCATCCATCATCCAGAAATCACCTTATTAATTTGATTGCCTAATCTATGTACCTATATCGGAGAATCATGAGAACTGCGGCATTAAGGAATAGCCAAATTGTGAGCCAGAAGGCCGGAACCTCGAGCAGCGAACCACCGGCCCCGCCGCTACCGGGCCTGGTGGCCGCGACGGCGGGCCCGGCGGATGCCGCACCGTCGCCCGCGCGCATACCCGTGAATTGCGGGCAATTGCCGTTCCTGATCAAGCGGGACGGCACCTGGCTGTACCGAGGCTCCCCGATTACCCGCAAACCCATGGTTTGCCTGTTCTCGACCGTGCTGAAGCGCGAGGCGGACGGCAGCTACCTGCTGGAAACGCCGGCGGAACGCGGCACCATCGAGGTCGAAGACGCGCCGTTCATCGCCGTGGAACTGACCTGGACCGGCCATGGCTCCCGCCAAAGTCTGTGCTTCCGCACCAACGTGGACCAGTGCATCACCGCCGGACCGGACCACCCGATCCGAATCTCGCACGATTTGCTTACCTGCGAGCCAACCCCCTATCTTCACGTCCGTCATGGCAACGGATCCCACCCCATCGAGGCACGCATCAACCGCGCGACGTACTACGAACTCGTCGCCCTCGCCGAACCCGGTATGCTGCAGGGCCGCAAGGTCCTGGGCGTGTGGTCCGAGGGGGTGTTTTTCTCGCTCGGAGATTTGCCGCGGGGATATAAAGGAAAGTAAGGCCAGGGGGCTCTGCCCCCTGGACCCCCGCCAAGGGATGATCCCTTGGAACCCGCTATGGCCTTCGGCCGGGAGGGGCAATGACGGGGCCAGTTTTGAAAAGCCGCGCGCGGCTTTTCAAAACTGGCCCCGTCAGTGCCCCTCCCGGCCGAAGGCCATTATGGGTTCTAAGGGCACTGCCCTTAGTGGGGGGTCGTCACGCCGAAGGCGTGCTTCGCACGACGGGGCAAAGCCCCCCTGGCCTTGCTTGCTTTCATGACCGCGGCAGAACTCCGGGCGAGACTAACCCCTCGCGGCCACAGGCCCCTGGACCCGGCGGGCCATAGGCAGGCGGCCGTGTTGGTGGGGTTGGAGGTGGGGCGGGGGGTGTTGTTGACGCGGCGGGCGGCGGGGTTGGCGCAGCATGCGGGACAGGTGGCGTTTCCGGGGGGGAAGATTGAGGCGGGGGAGACGGCGGCGGCGGCGGCGTTGCGGGAGGCGTTTGAGGAGGTGGGGCTGGCGGGGGCGGATGTCGAGGTGTTGGGGCGGATGGATGATTATGTGACGGGAACCGGCTTTCATGTGGCGCCGGTGGTGGGGCTTTTGCGCGCGGGCGTGGAACTGGTGCCGGCCGCGGATGAGGTGGCGGCGGTGTTTTATTTGCCGTTTGAGGTGCTTTTGGATGCGTCAGCGGCGGTGCGGCGGCGGGCGACTTTTAAGGGGGTTACGCGGGAATTCTGGGTTTGGCCGCACGAGGCGTATTTTATCTGGGGGGCGACGGCGGAGATTTTGGTAGGGCTGGCGCGCCGGCTGCGGGGGGAAGCGTGAGGTTTTTGCCGGGCGCGGAGGAGGTGTGGGCGGTGCTGCCGGAGGCGCGGGTGGTGGGCGGCGCCGTGCGGGATTTTTTGGCCGGGCGGGCGGTGGCGGACGTGGATTTCGCGGCGCCGCTGGCGCCGGAGGTGTTTTCGGCGCGGCTGGCGGCGGCGGGCATCAAGGTGGTGCCGACCGGGATCGCGCATGGGACGGTGACGGCGTTGGTGGGCGGGCGGGGGTTTGAAGTGACGGCGTTGCGGCGGGATGTGGCGACGGACGGGCGGCATGCGGTGGTGGAATTTACCGATGACTGGGAGGCAGACGCGGCGCGGCGGGATTTTACGATCAATGCGATGTCGATGGACCGGGATGGGGAAATTTTTGATTATTTTGGCGGACGCGCGGATCTTCTTGCGGGGGTGGTCCGGTTTGTCGGGACGGCGCGGGCGCGCATCGTTGAGGATTATTTGCGGATTCTGCGGTTTTTCCGGTTCTTCGCGCGCTATGGCGGGGTGCCGGATGAACCGGCGGTGGCGGCGATTCGGGAACTGCGGGACGGGGTTTTGGGGCTTTCGGCGGAGCGGGTCTGGGGCGAGCTGAAACGTATTGTTGCGGCGGATGATCCGCGGGCGGCGGTGAGGCTGATGGCGGAGACGGGGGTGCTGGGGTCTTTGGTGCCGGAAGGGGTGGATTTGGCGCGGTTTGAGAAGGTTGTGGCGCTTGCTTCGGGTGTGGATGGTTTGCTGCGGGTGGCGGCGCTGCTGGCTGGGGATGTGGAGGGGTTTGGGGAGCGTTTGAAACTTTCCAATGAAGAGCAGGAATTTTTGGTTGCGGTTCGGGCGCCTTTGGGGCTGGCGCCGGGGGCGGGGGATGAAGATGTGAGGCGGGCGCTGGCGGAAACGCCGGGCGAGGTTTTGGTCGCGCGGACTTACTTGGTGCAGGATGAGGGGTTGGGATGGGATGAGCTGCGGGGTCGGCTGCGGCGGATGACGCGGCCGGTGTTTCCGTTGCAGGGGCGTGATGTGCTGGAGATGGGCGTGGCGCCGGGGCCGGCGGTGGGGGAGGTGTTGGCGGCGGTAAGGGCGTGGTGGATGGCGGGGGGGTGTTTGGGGGGTTTGGAGAGTTGCAAGGCGAGAGCGAGGGAGATGGTGAGTTGATGGCGAAGGTTCGGGGCTTTGTTTTGGGCGCAGGCTTTTTCGGCCGCGCCCGCGAAGGGGCCTTTTTTCAAAAAAGCGCTGCTTGCTTTTGCTTGCCTTGGTCGAGGATTTTGCGGACGGTTTGGGTGAGGGCGGTGGCGGTAAAAGGCTTGCCCAAAAAATTGATGCCTTCGTCGAGGCGGCCGTGGTGGATGATGGCGTTGCGGGTGTAGCCGGTGGTGAACAGGACGGCGATGTCCGGCCAGCGGGATTGCACCTGGTCGGCTAACGCGCGGCCGTTCATCGGGCCGGTGAGGACGACGTCGGTGAACAGCATGTCGATGTTTTCGGTGGAGGTGAGGATTTGCGCGGCGGAGGCGGCATTTTCGGCGGAAAGCACGCGGTAGCCGGCGTTTTCGAGCACTTCGACCGAAAAATTGCGGACGTTTTCCTCGTCCTCGACGACCAGAATCGTTTCGCCTGCGCCGTGGGATTCGGGAGCGGCTGCCGGGGCGGTCGCGGGTTCGGCGTTGGCGGGTCCCTGCAGGCGGGGCAGAAAAAGTTTGACGGCGGTGCCGCGGCCAGGCGTGCTGTCGATGGTGACATGGCCGTTCGACTGGCGAATAAAACCATAGACCTGGGCGAGGCCGAGCCCGGTGCCGTGGCCTTGCGGCTTGGTGGTGAAGAAGGGTTCGAAGACTTTTGCGCGGACTTCCGGGGTCATGCCGCAGCCGGTGTCGGTGACCGCGATCATGACGTATTGGCCGGGCGGGAGGTCCGGCTGCGCGGCGGCGTGGGCGGCGTTCACCTCGATGTTTTTGGTCTCGATGGTGAGGTCGCCGCCGTCGGGCATGGCGTCGCGGGCGTTGACGGCGAGGTTGAGGATGGAGTTTTCGAGCTGGTTGACGTCCGCCTGGACGCGCCAGAGGCCGCCGGCGTTGACGAATTTGAGCGTGATGTGCTCGCCCAGGACGCGGGTGAGCATGTCCGACATGCCGGCGACCAGGCGGTTGGGTTCGAAGGGTTTGGGTTCCAGCGGCGAGCGGCGGGCGAAGGCGAGGAGGCGCTGCGTCAGGGCGCCGGCGCGCGCGGCGCCGTCGAGTGCCGCCTCGATGCGGCGGGTGGTTTTGGCGTCCGGGTTTTGCAGGCCGCGCTGTAGCAGTTCCAGGCTGCCCATGATGATGGTGAGCAGGTTGTTGAANNTGCCGCCGGTGAGCTGGCCGATCACTTCCATTTTCTGGCTCTGGCGCAGCTGTTCCTCGCGCGCCTTGGCCTCGGTCACATCGCGGCCGATGGAGTAGGCCAGGCCGTCTTGGTCGCGCGGGGCGGAGTGCCAGGAAATCCAGCACCACGTGCCGTCGGCGCGCAGCGCGCGGTGTTCGTGGCCGTTGACCGGGTTGCCGGCGTCCAGATAGGCGCCGGCGGCGCGGGTCGCGGCGGCGTCGTCGGGGTGGACGTAGTCCATGAAGGATTTTCCGACCGTGTCCTCGACCTTGAAACCGGTGATGCGTTCCCAGGCGGGGCTGAGGCTGAGATAGGTGGTGTCCGGCGCGGAGACGGCGAGGATGTCGGTGGAGAGGGTGAACAGGCGGTCGAGCTCGCGCGAGCGTTCGGCGACGCGGGCTTCCAGCACCGCGTTGGCGGCGGCAAGATCCTGTTCGGCGCGCTTGCGGTCCTCGATGTCGGTGCCGTTGCCGATCCAGCCGGCGATCTGGCGCTGATCGCTCTGGATCGGCAGCGCGCGGCAGAGGAACCAGCGCCAGGCGCCGTCGTGCCGGCGCAGGCGGACTTCCTGTTCGAAGGCGCGATGGGTTTTCAGGCTTTCGCGCCATGCCGAGAGAATTCGCCGCCGGTCGTCCGGATGCACGGTGGCAAAGCCGTCGGCGAGGAGATCGGGGGTCAGGCGGCCGGCGAAATTCGCGAATTCGTTGTTGACGTAGGTGAGCCGGCCTTCCGGGTTGGTCATGAAGACCAGGCCGAGCAGGGATTCGGCGAGGGTGCGGAAGCGGCTTTCGCTGGCGGCGATCCGGGCGGTGCGCTCGGCGATGCGGATTTCCAGCGCGTCGTTGGCGGCCTGCAGCTTGGCTTCGGCGGCAAGCAGCTTGTTGGTGCGCTGGCGGTGGTCGCGCAGCGCGAACCAGCCGAGGAAGAAGGTGAGCAGCACGGTGGCGCTGGTGGCGGCCTGCAGGACCATGCCGTTATGGGCGTCGCGCGCGTCGTCGGCGGTCAGGCGCTGCATCTGGCGGGCTTCCATCGAGCCGACGAGCGCGCGCAGGCTCTGCATGGTCTGCAGGTTGAGATCGGTGTTCACCAGCGCGGCGGCTTTTTGCGCCTGGCCGGAGTTGAAAAGCGCCAGGGCGGCGGCGAGCTGGCTGAGTTTGGTGGCGACCGCGGCGTGCAGGTCAGCCAGCTGGGGCAGGTTTTGCGCGGCGTCCGGCGTCGCGTCCAGGGTCTGCAATTGCCGCGGGATGGCGCCGAGCGCCAGTTTGTAGGTGACCAGGGACGTGTTGTTGCCGGTCAGCATGTAGCCGCGCGCGCCGGATTCGGCCTGGCGGACGCTGGAGAGCGTGTCGGCCAGGTCGATCGCGGTCTGCATGGTGGCGCGCGCGTTGGCGTCGCCGATCCGCTGGCGGGCGGTGAACAGCATGGACAGGCCGACGACCAGGGCCATGAGCAGGAAGCCGGCGGCGAGAAAGCGCTGGCCGGCGCCGGCGGTACTTTTCGGCGGCGCGCCGGCCGCCTGCAGGCCGCCGGCCCGGATCGCGGCGGGCGTGGTCATGACAGTTTCAGCGCCAGCCTGGCGGCGGTGGCGAGTTGGTCGGCCCGCTCGTTCATTGCGTTGCCAGAATGCCCTCGGATCCAGCGCCAGTCTATGGCATGGGGTTTCGCGGCGTCCAACAGGCGGCGCCACAGGTCCATGTTTTTCACCGGGTCACCGGCGGCATTGCGCCAGTTTTTGCGCACCCAGCCGGTGTGCCAGCGGGTGATGCCGTTTTTCACGTATTCGCTGTCGGTGTGCAGGATGATCATGCAGGGGCGTTTCAGCGCCTCGAGCGCGGCGGCGGCGGCGGTCAGCTCCATGCGGTTGTTCGTGGTGTCGGCCTCGGCGCCCGAGAGTTCGCGGATTGTGCCGCGAAAAGACAGGATGGCGGCCCAGCCGCCGGGGCCGGGGTTGGGCTTGCAGCCGCCGTCGGTCCAGATTTCGACGGCCTCGGTGGCGGTGCTGTCAGAGGCCATAGGCGGCTGCCGAGACGGCGGCGCGGTGGAAGCGCAGACGCCGGATATAGTCGATCGGGTTTTTCGGGGTCACGAGCGCGCCCTCGCGGGTGTTCTGCCAGTCATAGAGGCGGGTGAGCAGGAAACGTATGGCGGCACCTTGGGCGAGGATGGGCAATGCCGCGCGCTCGGCCTGGTTCAGCTTGCGGATGCTGTCATAGGCGCGCAGCAAGGCCTGGGACTTGGTGACGTTGAAACTGAAATCGCGCTCAAAACACCAGGCGTTAAGGCAGACCGCGACGTCGTAGGCGAGCAGGTCGGTGGCGGCGAAGTAGAAATCAATCAGGCCGGAGATTTTTCCGTCAAGAAAAAACACGTTGTCGGGAAACAGGTCGGCGTGGATGTGGCCGGTTGGCAATTGCGCCGGCCAGGCGGCGAGGATTGTTTTAAGGGCTTCGGTCAATTCGGCGCCGAGGCCTGGCTGGATCTCGTCAGCTCTCGGCAAGCATTTTGCCAGCAGGGGCGCCCAGCCAGAAGGGCCGAGCGCGTTGCGGCGGGTGGGCAAAAAACCGGCGCCGGCGAGGTGGAGTTTGGCGAGGGCGGCGCCCAACGGGCCGCAATGCGCCACCTGCACGCGGCGCGGCCAGACGCCCGGCAGAAACGTCGTGATGGCGGCGATGCGGCCGGCGAGCGGATTAAGGTTGGCGCCGTCGCGCCCGCGCACCGGCCGCGGCGCCGAAATGCCGTGCGCGGAAAAATGCTCCATGAGGCCCAGAAACCAGGGCAGTTCCGCCGGGTCCACGCGCTGTTCGTAGAGCGTGAGAATGAAATCGCCCTGCGTGGTTTTGAGCGCGTAGTTGCTGTTCTCCACGCCTTCGGCGATGCCGCGGAAGGCGACCAGCTGGCCGATATCGTAAAGGCGCAAAAACGCCTCGCACGCCTCGTCGGTGACTTCGGTATAGACCGCCATGCCCCCGTAGATGACCGCAGGAAAAAAATCTGGCAAGGGACCGGCATGAAGCAACTTGTTATTAAGATTTTCGCCATTTCCGCCCTCGCCACGCTGGCCGCCTGCGCCGATGACGACAGCGCCAAGCCAAATCTTTTTTGCCCCAACGTGGCGGTGCTGCAGCAGACCAGCCAGCTCGACGCGTTCCTGCCGAGCCGGCCGGACGTTTCCGGCCTCATCACCGAGGCGCTGATCACCGGCGTCGCCGGCAGTTGCGATCTGGCGGCGAAAAAACAGCTTTTGAAGGTAACCTTCAAGATCGGGTTCGACGCGAGCAATGGGCCGGCGAACCATTTTGAACCGCTCGAGCTGCCGTATTTTGTCTCGGTGGTGGATGGGGAGCAGATCGCCTCGAAGTCACTCTACAAGATACCGATCAGTTTCGAGGGGAATTTGTCCAGCGCGGCGGCGGCGAGCCCGACGATGACGGTGGAATTGCCGAATGTGCCGGAATCGGCGCGGGTGCAGGTGCTGGTGGGGTTTCAGTTGACGCCTGAGCAGTTGGTTTACGCGCAGGATCATCCGGCGAGGTAGCGGGGCGGTGGCCGTGTCCCCGGTGGTGATGCAGGTGGCCGGCGATCGCGGCGGCGAGGTCAGGGATCGAGATTTGAAAAATCTGCTTCATCTGCGGATAAAATAATCTTTTTGGTGACGCGGTGGCGCATCGGCGGGCTTGAATTCATCCATTTTTGGTTGTGCCGGGGGCGGCGGGACATTGCTTCGTGGGCGCGATGCGGGCAAAGGATCGTGGCACTTTGATGACAAGGATGGACCATGCCTGAAGCCTTTGGCGCGTTTGACGCGGGGTCGCTGAGTACGCGCGCGGCGGCACCCAAGGCGCCGCTTGATGCGCATAAGGTACGCGTGGCGTACCGGCGCTGGGCAAAGATCTATGATACCGGCTTCGGCTGGATCTCCCGGACCGCCAGGCGCGAGGTGGTGGCGGCCGTGAACCGCACGCCAGGTGAGAGCGTGCTGGAGGTGGGGGTGGGGACCGGGCTGGCGCTGCCGCTGTACCATGCGGATAAGCGGGTAACGGGGATTGACCTTTCGGCGCATATGCTGGCGCAGGCGCGCGAGCGGGCGGATGCGCTGGGCTTAAAAAATATTGAGGCGCTGCTGGAGATGGACGCGCAGGCGACCAGTTTCCCGGACGGCAAATTCGACATCGCGGTGGCGATGTTCGTGGCGAGCGTGGTGCCTAACCCGCGGGCGCTGGTGAAGGAATTGCAGCGCGTGGTGCGGCCGGGCGGCAAGATTCTGTTCGTGAACCATTTTGCCGCGGAGCGCGGGCCGGTGTGGTGGGTGGAGCGCGCGATGGCGCCGTCTTCCTCGCTGCTGGGCTGGCATCCGGATTTTCATTTGCAGCACATGTTCGCGGCGGCGCAGCTCAGGCAGGCGACGATCAAATCGATGCACCCGGTGGGGCTGTTCCGCTTGATCGAGATGGATAACTAGGATTTGCACCGAAAATGAGCAGGGTGGCGTTGCCTTGATCTTCCAGGGCCCCCCTTATATCAGGGGAGCGCGAATGGCGGCCGGATAAACGGCCGCACCAGGCGACAGGATAAATTCTTAATGAAGCGCGTAGTTTGGGCTCTTGTTGCGGTTTTGGCGGCGCTAAGCCTGGGCGCCCACGCTGCGCTGGCGCAGGCGAGCCCGGACCCGCTGGCGGCCGCCAGCCAGTACGTGAACGCGCCGAAACCCTGGCAATGGTGGTTTCCAGAAGCCGGCAGCCCGATGCAGGAGCGTATCGACTGGCTGATGCAGTACGTGCTGTGGATCATGGCCGCGGTGGTGGGGTTCGTGGGCGCGCTGATGGCGTATGTATGCGTGCGCTACCGCGCCAAGCGCAACCCGACACCGAGCCATCTGACGCATAACACGCTGGTCGAGGTGATCTGGCTGGTGGTGCCGACGATTCTGCTGGCGGTGATCATCGTGCCGTCGATTTCGCTGATCTATTACGAGGCCGATGACAGCAATCCGTACATGACGGTGACGGTGACCGGGCACCAGTGGTACTGGGAGTATAATTACCAGGCGGTGCCGGGACTGGATTATACCAGCTACATGATCCCGGATGACAAGATCGACCCGTCGCAGGGGCAAATTCGGCGCTTGTCGGTGGATCATCCGCTGGTTTTGCCGATTGGTGAAAAAATAAAATTCGATATCACCAGCGGCGATGTGCTGCACGGGTTTTATCTGCCGTCGCTGGGCGTGCAGCGCTACGCGATTCCGGGCACGATCGTGACGAGCTGGACGCTGATACCCAAGGCCGGGACGTATTACGGGCAGTGCAACCAGATTTGCGGCATTAACCATGACGCGATGCCGATCGAGATCAAAGCCGTGCCGATGGCGGATTATCTGGCTTGGACGAAGCTGGCGGTGCAGAATTACACGATGAATTCTTTTGCGCCGCCGCGGTTTTCGTCGCCCCGGCCAGTCGATGAATATGCTGATGTTTCCGTTACGAAGTGAGACTATGTTGTCTCGTTCGTTTGTTGAGGTTTAGGAGCCGCGATGTCTTTTACCGCGCATGACGATCATGCTGTTCTGGCCCATGACGCGCATGATGACGCGCATGGCCACGCCAAGCCGGGGTTTGTGCGGCGGTGGCTGATGAGCACGAACCACAAGGATATCGGCACGCTGTATATCACGATGGCGTTCATCGGGGCGTGCACGGGCGGGATGCTCTCGGAGATCATGCGCCAGCAATTGATGTATCCGCATAACGACCTCATCACCTCCGGCGCGAAGTGGAATGCGATCATTACCGCGCACGGGCTGATCATGATTTTCTGGTTCGTGATGCCGGCGCTGATCGGCGGCTTTGGCAACTGGTTTGTGCCGATGATGATCGGCGCGCCGGATATGGCGTTTCCGCGGCTGAACAATATGAGTTTTTGGTTTCTGGCCATGGGCTTCATTTTTGTGATGACGGGGCTCCTGCTGGGCAACGGCGCGGGGGCGGGATGGACGATCTATCCGCCGCTGGATAATGCGCAGTATTCGCCGGGGCTGGCGACGGATTTCGCGTTGTTCTCGCTGCATCTGGCGGGCATTTCCTCGCTGCTGGGGGCGATCAATTTCATCGCGACGATTTTGAACATGCGCGCGCCGGGCATGACGATGTTCAAGATGCCGTTGTTTTGCTGGGCGATTCTGGTGACGGCGTTTTTGCTGCTGCTGGCGATTCCGGTGCTGGCGGGTGCGGTGACGATGCTGATCATGGACCGGAATTTTGGGACGTCGTTCTTTGAGCCGTCGGGCGGCGGGGACCCGGTGCTATTTCAGCACCTGTTCTGGTTCTTTGGGCACCCGGAAGTCTATATCATGATCTTGCCGGCGTTTGGTATCGTCAGCCACGTGGTCTCGACATTTTCGAAGAAGCCGATTTTTGGATATCTGGGCATGGTGTACGCCATGGTCGTCATCGGGTTCGTGGGGTTCGTGGTGTGGGCGCACCATATGTTCATCTCCGGTATTTCCACCGACAGCCGCATCTATTTCGAGGTCGCCACGCTGGTGATTGCGGTGCCGACCGGCGTAAAGGTGTTTTCGTGGATCGCGACGATGTGGGGCGGGTCGATCGAGTTCAAGACGCCGATGCTGTGGGCGATTGGGTTCATCTTTTTGTTCGTCATCGGCGGGGCGACCGGCGTGGTGCTGGCGCAGGCGGGGTTGGACCAGGAACTGCATAACGACTATTTTTTGATCGCGCATTTTCACTACGTGCTCTCGATGGGGGCGACGTTTGGGGTGTTTGCCGGGTTCTACTACTGGATTGGCAAGATGGCCGGGCATCCCTATCCGGAATTCTGGGGCAAGGTGCATTTCTGGTCGTTTTTCATCGGCGTGAACCTCACCTTCTTCCCGCAGCATTTTCTGGGGCTGGCCGGCATGCCGCGGCGGTACCCGGATTATCCAGATGCGTTCGCGGGATGGAATTTTGTGTCCTCGGTCGG
>PLFB01000219.1 GCA_003137135.1 Acetobacteraceae bacterium | reverse complement strand
CCGGGAAACCCGGGGCGGTTCAGAGCCGTGGAAAAGCCTATTCGCAGTACCTTCGTGAGCGCGTATTTGCTTTGGCCGATGATGGCTATCAGGTCGGTCAAGTGGCAGAGCAACTGCTGGTCAGTATTTCGTACGTTTCCAAGGCGCTCAGCCGGCGGCGGCTAACGGGTGAGGTCTCTGCCCGGCCACAACGCTGCCACGTACCGCCGAAGCTGATTGGCCTGCATGATGCGATTGCGGCTCAAGTTGCCGGCAAACCCGACGCGACGCTCGATGAGCTGCGCCAATGGCTGGCTGATGAGCACAGGACGCGGGCGAGCAAAGGCCTGATGTCCAAGACCATGGCGCAGCTGCGCCTGACACATAAAAAAAGTCCCTCCACGCCGCCGAGCAGGAGCGGCCAGATGTCGCCGCGGCGCGTGCGGCATGGCGCCAGAACCGGTCCAAATTAAGTGCCGGCAAGCTGATCTTTCTCGATGAGACCTGGACCACGACCAACATGGTCCGCCGCTACGGGCGCGCGCGCCGTGGCCAGCGCCTGGTCGATGCAGTGCCCCATGGCCACTAGCATATCTCAAACTTTATCGGTGGATTGCGAGAGAGCGGCATGGTCGCGCCCTGTGTCATCGATGGCGCCGTCGATGGCGAAATGTTCCTGGCCTATATCGAGCAAATTCTTGTCCCTGAGTTGCAGACGGGCGACACGGTCATCATGGATAATCTGGGGTTCCCACAAAGTGGCCGGGGTGAGACTGGCAATCGAGGCCGCGGGTGCCAACCTCCTTTATCTGCCGCCCTACAGTCCAGATATGAACCCGATCGAGATGGCATTCTCCAAACTGAAGTCGTTGCTACGCGCAAAAGCACTGCGCACAATGGATGAGCTCTGGAAGGCCCCCGGGCCGATCTCAGAAGCATTCAGCCCAGCAGAGTGCCTAAACTTCTTCCGTCACGCCGGCTATCTTCAGTCAGCGTGAACTTGCTCTAGGTGTTGAGGTTCGCAACGCGGGCTTCGACAGTGCGGTCGCTTTGTTCGTGAGCATCGGGGGCCAGCATCAGTCGGAGCGGCGGCGCTGGCGGTGTCGGCGGTTGCGATCATGAAGTGTTGGCGGCTTTGAGCGGATCGCTTGGTTGGCGCCATGCCTGCCCATACAGGAACTGCACGGAACAATTTGTGGGCTGGATTTTATATCGAGACCATAAATTTTTGAAAAAACGATGTTTTTAGAATTCGCAGGAGGACAGCTTATCCGCCAGAAGCCGTCCACAGCCGTCCAGCGCTGTCGGAAAAAAAATTAAAGAGCGCGCCTTGCAGCAGCTGCAAATCGGGCTGTGCGGGTTAGCCAGGTAGAGGTGCAGTCAGTTCGAAACTTCACCATTGATCTTCTGGAATGCTTGTAGAAGAAAATCGACGAACAGTCGAACGCGGGGTGGGGTGGGGTTGGTGGGTTCGAATGCCGCGTATAGGTCTAGTGCCGCGCTTCGATAACTCGGCAGGACTTCAACGAGCCGGCCGACCCGCAGGTCATCGGAGACGTCCCAAGACGCTTCTAGGGAAATACCTTCACCAGCAAGCGCCCACTCCCTTAGGACCCCGCCATCCCCGCTTGAAAGGCCGCCGCCGACCTTGACCTCGTAAGCTGCATTGCTGCCTTTGGCAAAGCGCCAACGGTCAAGCAGCTGATGGCGCCTCGCCAGTCGGAGACAAGAATGCTCGGCCAGCTGATCGGGGGTTTCCGGTGTGCCCCGGTGGGCAAGGTAAGCTGGTGAAGCACAGAGTACCCGCGATATTGTTGCAATCTTGCGCGCGATCACCCATGGATCGTTGGGCATACCGAAACGCAGGACAAGATCGCAGTCATCGGCTTGAACTTCGAGCCCGGCATCCGATAGAATGAGGTGGGCTTCCAAACCCCGGTGGCGGGCGGCGAAGACGGCGAGCTGCGGGGCGACATGGCGACGCCCTAGATCAGTTGGTGCGCCGACACGCAAGCGCCCACGCGCAGCACCGCCGCGCGACGCTACTTCCGCTTCCATATCACGTACTTGCTCCAGTATGGCCCTGCTGCGCTCAGATAGTAGGAGGCCCTCATCTGTCAGCCGAAACCGGCGGGAACTGCGTTCCGCCAGCCGAACGCCAAGCTTCGCCTCCAGCGCGGCCAGGCGCCGGCTGACAGCGGGTGGCGACGATTGTAGTACCGCCGCCGCTGCCGAGATGCCGCCGGCGTCGACGATCGCCTTGAACAACGCCAAATCGGAAATCTCGTCCATACCTCTTACTTACCAATTCCGGAATCCAGAGATCATACCCGGGTTCCAGGTGTCGATCCTTGCATCCTAGCGGCGGCGTTTCAAAGAGCAAGAGTTGTAATTCCATTAAGTGGAAATGGTGCTTCCGCTTCAGCGCCTTTCGCGTCCGGCCCGCAAAGTGCATCTCCGTTCCGCAAACTCCAAGTGCCAGGACTGATCTCCATGCCCGCTTCTATCGCCAGCACGACATCACCGCCCCTCTCGCAAGCAATGTTGCTCGGGCTCGGCCTGGCGACCTGGATGGAGTTTTACACGTATGATGGTGTGAACCTCGTGCTCCCTGACATGGCAGGGAGCTTGGGCATCTCTCAGGACCAAGCGAGCTGGATTCTGACCACATACCTCTCGGCGCTGCTGTTCAGCGTTCCGCTATCAATCTGGATGGCCGCCCATATCGGCTATCGCCGCTATATCATTGGCGCAACCGTCGGCTTCGCGGTCGCGTCCGTGGGCTGCGCGACGGCGCCGGATCTTCAAGCCTTGCTGTTCTGGCGGGCATTTCAAGGCTTCGCCGGCGCTGGACTCACGATGTGGTGGCGGGCTAGCATTTACGTCCTGTTCTCCGGCCCACAGCGCAGCGATTCACTCATGCGGATTTCGGTCATACTTTATCTGGCGACGTCCGGCGGCCTACTTTTTTGCGGCTACGTAACAGATAACATCGGCTGGCGCATCATTTTTTTACCAAATATTGTATTTGCCGCCGTCTCGGTGCGTCTCCTTGTAAGGCATTTTCCAGCGGTACAACGGCCCGCGGATTTACGTGCAAGGGCGATCGACAAACCCGGCATAGTTTTACTCGGATTGGCGTTGGTGTCCATGCAGATTGCCCTCGCCCGCGGCGATATCGACGGCTGGTTTGGATCGGCAAAAATTCAAGCGCTGACCTGGCTCAGCGCGCTCACGCTGTTCGCCTTCGTTGGTTGGCAGATCAACCCGCGCAACCCCGCACCACTCCTTCACCTGAAGCTGATGGCCAACCGGAATTTGCGGGCCGCGGTCGCACTCGGGCTGTTCGCGGGAATCATCCTCTCCGGCAGCGTTTATGCAATACCGGAGTTTCTGCGGAAGGTATTCCCGACGCCGCTTAGCGCGACGCAAACTGGACGGATCATGTGCGCCTATTCGTTGACGGCCGCCGCCATCCGGCCGCTTGTTACCTCCGCGATGGCGCGTTTTGGTCAGCGGAAGGTCATCACTTTCGCCTACTCGATGCTCATCGTTTCCATGCTTCTCATGGCCAGGCTGCTGACAATTGAAACGCCCGTCTATATGTATATGATCCCATTAGCGCTCTATGCCTTCTGCCTTGCCCCGATGCTCTCCGCCATCGGCGGCGGGACCGTTTCGAAAGTTCCCGGTCCGCAGCAGCTTGATGCCGTCGCGATTTACATGACCTGCCGGCAGTTTGGCGCCGCCCTCGGCGTCACATTGATCACGACGCTTCTCGATTGGCGCGAGAGCTTGCATTCTTCACGGCTTTTCGAAGCTCTCCAGGGCAGCGGCGGGCAAACCCAGGCGTGGACACATGCGGTGGCACAGGACTTCATGTCACGCGGTGGTTATTCGGTTACTACTTCGCAACAGATGGCCCGACAGATTCTCAACGATGCCGGGATGCAGCAAGCGGCCACGCTTGCCTATGCCGATAGCTTTTTATTGATGGCTGCAATCGGCATGGCCGCCCTTCGTTTTGTTCCTCTTATGTCTCCAACGCCCGTGGTTAAAAAATGAGCGACGCAACTCTCTCTATTCCCGAACCGCATGGCGGCATGCCGGCAGTTGAAAAGGGCAACCCGCCAGCTCCGCCGCCGGCACCCGAGAAGGCAGCAAAGCCGACACCGTCGCCCAGAGCAAAGCCGCTGACATGGCTTCCTCGGCCAAAGATTCCATCGTGGATGGGCATGGTGGCCGCCGGCTTTTGCGCAATGGCCGCCTTTGTTTACATCCCCAGCCTATACGTCGTTGAAACGGATGATGCCTACGTTCAGGCCGATACGATAACGGTGGTGCCGAAAGTCGCCGCCTACGTCGAAGCTCTGCACGTCACGGACAATTCACGTTTTTCCGCCGGCCAGCTTCTCGTAGAGCTTGACCCGCGCGATTTTCAGGTGGCTGTTGCCAGCGCCGCCGCCACGTTGCAGAGCGCGCAAGCCGAGCAGGAAAATGCCGATGCCCAACTCCAGGAACAGGCGCAAGTGATAGCGGCCGACCAGGCAAATATCCGAGGCGATCATGCGACACTCGCTTTCGCGCGGACTGAGCTGGCGCGCTTCGACGTGCTGGCCCAGGTCCACGCCGGAACAGTCGAGCGATATCAGCAGGCGCAGTCAGATATCGGGCAGAAACAGGCCGCGGCACAAAAGGATGATGCCACGCTTGCGGCCGCCCAGACGCAGATTAATGTGCTGGAAAGCCAGGTCCGTCAGGCGCAAGCCAATGTCGCCCACGCGCAGGCCGGTCTTGCCCAGGCGAAGCTCGATCTTTCATACACCAAAATCTACGCGGATGTTGCGGGCACAGTAGCGAACCGAAGCGTGCAGGTGGGGGATTTCGTACAGCCGGGCCAGACGCTTTTTGCCGCGGTACCATCGAATGTTTACGTCATTGCCAATTTCAAAGAGACGCAGCTGATGGACATGCAGGTCGGGCAACCGGTGTCTATCCGTGCCGACGCGTTTCCTGATAGGCTGCTACATGGCCGTATCGACAGTTTTCAGCGCGGCACCGGTTCCTATTTCTCTCTTCTGCCGCCGGAAAACGCGACTGGCAACTTCGTCAAGGTCGTGCAGCGGGTACCAGTTAAAATTTTGATCGATGCGCATGATCAGAGCAAAACATCACTGGCGCCGGGAATGTCTGTCGAAGCATCCGTCATAATCCACAAGTCACCATCGTGGTTGCCGGGATTCCTTCTCGGCGATTGAAAGGTGAAATAATTTCTCGAGATGCCCCGCCCTTGGCCATCGGCGGAAATGGTGCGGCGCCATCGTATCGCTGAGTGAAGGAGATTAGGATGAGAGACTGTCCATTACCTGAATTCCCGGACTTCCAGGTCCGGGTGCGTGCAGGCGTCGCTGAGTTCCCAGTCCATCATATGCGGGGCGGCACTTCGACAGGATTGGTCATCCAAGACCAGCTCGCTCCATCTGATCTCAGTCTGCGGGAAGAATTACTCCGCCACCTGATGGGCGTGCCGCTAAAGGACGAACGTCCCGGCAACCGGCAGATCACAGGCCTGGGCCGTGGACCAGCCACCAGCAATAAAGTGTTTTTCGTCGATACCGAGATCGCCGATGAGCGGGTTCGTCTGGTCAGCACTTTGGCCCAACTCGCCGCTGCCAAGCCCGGCATTGACTGGAGCGTCAACTGCGGGAACATGTCCGCGGCTCTACCGCTCTGGGCGTTTGACGGCGGTTTGATGTCAGCGCCCGCAGGACCGATCGAGATCAAGATCCGCAACACCAATACCGGCGTCATCACCACCGGCCGGATGGTGCGAGAGATCGACGGCATGTTCGCGATGGCACAGATTCCCGGCGTCGACGGTGCATTCCCCAGCGTCGATCTATTCCTTCAGGATCCCGTGGGCGCCAAAACAGGGCGCCTTCTACCCACGGGTAAGGTTTGCGAGACCGTCGCCGGCCACACCGTTTCATGCGTGGACGTGGCGGTTCCAATGGTGATCGCCGATGCGGCGGAGTTTGGGAAAACCGGCCAGGAGGCGCCGGCTGAGCTTGAAGGGGATATTGCCTTCATGGCAGCACTGCGCGCGGTGTGGGTTGAGGCGGGCCTGCGCATGGGGCTGAGGCGGCGGGACGGTGCCCGCATGACCGCGGACGACCTCGCCCATAGCGAGACGATCCCCAAAATCTGCATCATTGCACCTCCGTGCCATGGAGGCTCGATCACTGTGCGCTATTTCACGCCGCAATCTGCCCATGCGTCGATGGCGGTCTCGGGGGGCTGCTGCCTCGCCGCCGCAACCTTAATCCCCGGAACCGTCGCCTATCGGTTTGCGCGGTCCGCTATAGAAACTGAAGCCGCGTTCAGCGAAACCATGGTCGCCATCGAGAACCCAGCCGGCGTGTTGGACACCACGATCGTTGCACGGCTTAATGATGGCAGGCTGGAGGTGCGCAGTGCCGCGTATCGGCGGAGCGCCCAGATATTGCTGCGTGGATATGTACCGCTTTACAGGGCCTCCAGCACGCTGCGCGACGCGCTGGTCGGTCGGCCAGAAATTTGATCAAATTGTGGCATCTTTAGCGCTCACAACTCTGCCCGTTGCCGCGTCAACATTCACGGCACGGCGCTCGATATCAGGAGAGCCTCAAGGCCACGGCTATACCGGTTCTCGCGAGCCACAGTCCGGCACGGCCTGGGATGCCCGGACCGCCACGCAGCAGAGTTGGTCGAGGCTGTATCCATCATGTGCCTGGATAGCCAAACCCTGCATGACGGCGACTATGAAGCGCGCGAGGTCATCGGCTTCGCTTGGCTCCAGCCACCGGATCAATTTGTCTGTCAAGACGGTAAGGAACGCTGCGCGACGCTGAGACAGTTCATGCGCGAGATCCGCGTGGTCCGGATGACTGGCGATCATGCCGGTGTTGAGCATGCAGCCAATTTCGCCCTTCGGATCGAGCAGCCCCCGTGCCGTGCCTTCGAGCAAAAGACGCACCGCTTCCTGCAGGCAACACGCCTCGTCCATGAACGACAGGTCGGAGGCTCTACGCAAGTCGGCATACCGGTCGAGCGCTTCCCGGTAAAGCGCGGCCTTGTTGCCAAAGGCAACGTAGAGGCTGGGCGCCGCCACGCCCAAGGCGGCAGTAAGCTGCTGGAACGAGACGCCCTCATAGCCGTGCTTCCAGAACAGGCGCATGGCGGTATCCAACGCAGCGTCCCGATCGAATCCGCGCGGCCTCCCCCCTGATCGTTTTGACAGACTTTCCATAACGACCGTTAAAAAACATTTGACAAGGACAGTCAACGACCCTAATATTTAATGATCGTTAAAGAATTGGAGATCTGTTGATGTCATCCACCAATCCCGTCGCCGTCGTAACCGGCGCATCCTCCGGCATCGGCGCCGTCTATGCCGATCGTTTTGCCGCGCGAGGGTATGATCTCGTACTGGTGGCGCGCAGGATCGAGCGCCTGCACAAACTGGCAGAAACGCTGTCCGCAAAGCATGGTATCGGCGTCCGTCCGATAGAGGCCGACCTGACCGACGAGGCCGGACTGATCCGGGTCGAGGAACTGCTGCGCTCCGACGAACGGGTAGCCGTGCTCGTGAACAATGCGGGCAATGGCAAGCTGAGCAGCACTGCCGCCATGTCAGATATGGATACTGCAGCGACAATTGCGCTCAACGTTGTCGCACCGACTCGGCTCGCCCGCGCCGTTCTGCCGGGATTTTTGAAGCGGGATACGGGCGCGATCATCAATATCGCATCGGTCATGGCATTTCAGGCCCTGCCGATCACCACGCTCTACGGCGCCACGAAGAGCTATTTGCTGTCATTCAGCCGCGGGCTTCTAGGGGAGTTGGCTGCGACAGGTGTGCGCGTCCAGGCGGTGCTTCCCGCCGGGACCGCGACTGAGTTCTACGATCATGGCGGTATTCCGCTCTCGGCATTCGATCCTGCTGCGGTGATGACGACCGAGGACCTGGTCGATGCAGCGCTTGCCGGTTTTGACCAGGGTGAGGAGGTAACGCTTCCCTCGGTCCACGATAGCGGGCTCTGGACCGCTTATGATGAGGCACGGGCCGCATTGTTCGGTGCCACGCAGGTCGGTGTTCCTGCACCGCGCTACATTCAGGCGTAGTAGGCCGGCGCGCGGCCGCTATTTTCGGTTCGTCTTGCGCGCATGCGGCGCTTGTCAACGATTGAGTGGCGACCCGCGCGTTGTATCGTACTTCGGGCCGCTATGCCCACAAATATGACGCGTATTATTCCTGGGGCCGGTCGGAACCTCCGCGGCTACAATCGAAAGCATAGCTATGGACGGCCATCCTAGGCGGCCGACAACGGTAATGGATTCATATAGTCGCGGAAGTGGGTCACCTGACCATCCTGCCGGGTGATGAACCAGACATAGCTGAGCTCGATGGGTGTATCGTCACTGGTGCGCCGATGATGGCCCGTGGCTTCGATGATGAGCTCGTCGCCCGCTTCGCGAACGCGGACATCAGTAAGCGACCCGAAGCGAATGAGTTGTGGGAGCTGGCCCATAAAGTTGGTGATGGCGTCGCGCCCAGTCAGGCGGGAAACGCCGCCGGCAGGCGCGAATGGGAACTCGTGGACAGCGTCAGGTGCATAGATGTCGACATACCCGTCGACATTATTGGCTTGAAGTGCGGCTATGGCACTCGCGAACCAGTTGGGTAGGGCTGAGGTAGGCGACATCGTGATTCTCCTATGCTAATTACGGACTATGAGTCCACTTCTTTCTAACATATCGGACTGAAAGTCCCAAATGGAAGGTGTGCGGAAGGGTCGGCCGCCGGTGCCGCCCGCAAAAGTCCTCGCCGCGGCCGACGCCCTTTTTGCGGATGCCCAAACCCCAAATTCCGTGACGATGGACGCGATCGCCGCTACGGCCGGCGTAGGCAAAGGTACTCTTTTCCGCGCCTTCGGCAGCCGCGATGGGCTTCTCGACGCCCTCTGGACGATCAAGCTCGCGACCGTGCGCGCGGCTATCGAGGACGACGCTCCGCCGCTCGGCCAAGGCTCGCCGCCGCGCGAGCGCGCCATAGCCTTTCTCGACGCGCTGTTGACCTTTAAGCTGGAAAATCGCCACCTTCTGCGCGCGCGAGAGATGGCGCCTCGGGTCTTGCAGAGTCAGCACTATCGATGGATGCACGGCCTGTTGCAGAACTTCATTCAGGAGGCCTTCCCCAACGGGGCGGCAGGACGAAGCGAATACGCGGCCCACGTTCTGCTAGCCGCGCTACATATCGACCTCGTCGAAGAGCTGCTCGTCAGTGGGCTGTCGCTCGCGGCGATCCGGCAAGCGCAGGCCGCGCATGCGAGATCAATCATCGCCGATGGACTGGGTTAACGCGCTGCCGCTTCAATCATTGGAAGCGCGTTCGCCATCATCAGGTTTGTGCTCGCAACAGCCGCATTTTGCTTAAAGATTAGGCTGAAATGTAGAGAATGGCGTGTAGCGGGCCGATCAGTTGTGGCACCGAGCCTCACGCGACTCTCGGCGCCGCAAACTTATCCGTCATGGAGGTGGCTTTGCGCTGACGAAGTTATGCGCCTCCGGCTCGACGGCACGGCTGGCGAGCCTAATTCGCGCTCACCAGCTTCATTGCCTGGCCGCCCAGTTTTGGCGCGAGCTTCTGCTGCACCGCGACCACCGATGCCAGGGGACGCCATGCCACCCTCATGCTGTCCACAAGCCCAGCCTCGTTGAGATGCATGTGATCCATGCCGTCGATCACATGGTCACCAAGCCTAATGGTAAAGACGGCGACGAAGTCCGCGTTGTCTCGTAAAAGCATCTTTGGCTCGAAGGCATCCACAGTGCTAAGCAGGGCAGCGAGGAGGTCGGCCACTTTGTCTTTTCCCTTGAACGGTGCCGGGACAAGTGGGCTATAGATGACGACGTCATCGGACATGTGAATTTTGGCGGCGGCGACGTCAAGCTCTCCCATCGCTTTCAGATAGGCATTGAGATGGTCCGTGCTGATCATTGAAAATACTCCTGGTAAGAAAGCTGAGCGAACGGACCGCGGCGCGGCAACCGGAATCAACAACTGTTGAGGCTGATTGCCGCGCAGCAGACTCGTAGGCGGGAACAGAAACTCAAACGGACTGCGCGTGTGGTACAGTTCCGGACGATACCGGCGATAGCGATCCCGCGGCTGAGGTTTCGAAGTAGGGCCCCTGTTCGAGATCGGCGATCAGCCCCCGCTCCCGCGGCGCCCACCCAAGCTGCGCGCGCGTCAGCTCACTCGAAGCCGGATTGTCCGCCATCACAAACGGCGCGAGAAAACTGAAATGCTTCGCCGCCGCCGCCGTCGGTATCCCAACAGCGGGCACATCAAGCTTGCGGCCAATCACCTCGGCAATCGTCCGGAACGTAATGCTCTCCTCAGTCACACCATGGTACCGCGCACCGGCAACTCCGCTCTCCAACGCCAGCCGGAACAGCCGCGCCGCATCGCTACGGTGCACGGCGCTCCACCGGTTGCCGCCATCACCCACATAAGCAGAACGTCCCTTCTTGCGGGCCGCGGCAATCAGTTGCGGCACAAAGCCAGTATCACCGTCCCCATGCACCGAGGGCGCAAGCCGGACCATCGTGGCGCGCACCCCCAGCGAGGCCCAGCCTTCCACCACCTCTTCCGTCTTCGCGCGGGCAATGCCCGGCGAACCCGCGGCCGGCGCATCGGTCTCGGTGGCCGGGCGCGGCGCGCGCAAGGTACTGTCCGCCAGCCCCATCGCGCCGAACGTCGTCACAAACGGCCGGCCTGAACCCTTCAGGGCGGCGCCGATCGCGTCGATCGCCTGCCGGTCCGCCGCGGCGGAGACCGACAGAAAGCGAGACACAATGCCGGTCGGCGCGCCGCCGAGCAGAACGCCCAGACGCCTGGCGAAAGGAATCTGCGACAGCGCGTGCATGAAAGCCAAATGGATCACCCCATCGGCCGCCGCCGCCGCGCTGTGCAGGCTCCCCAGATCATCGATATTGCCCAGATGCGGCACAATTCCCTTGGCCCGCAGCGCCTGGGCCTTCTCGTCCGACCGGGCAAGGGCGGTGACCTCATGCCCCGCCCCCATAAGTTCCTTCACCACCGCCGCGCCGACGAAGCCGGTGGCCCCCGTCACAAATACTCGCATGATACGCTCCCTTGTCTGCCGGCGACCATTCGCCGGTGAGGTTTATTATTGAGTCCGATCTGAATTATCTATAATCATAAAGCCAGAATACATTATCAGGAGTCCAAATTGGATCCGTTTTCGCAGATCGTGACCTTGCTCAAGCCGCGCGCCGTCTTTTGGCGGGTGGTGGAGGCGCATGATGACTGGACGATCCGTTTTCTTCCGTCCCAAATCGTCGTGTTCGGCCAGATGATCGCGGGGTCGGCCCGTGTCGAACGCGATGACGGCGCCGCCCTCACCCTGGCGGCGGGCGACTTCCTGCTGATGCCGGCCCCGCCACCCTGGACGATAGCCGGCGGCGGCGGCGGACCGGCGGTCGATTTCAAGGCCGCGATGGACGATCCGGGGCAGCTGCTGTCGGCCCGGCCGAACCCGGCCATCACCCGCTTCATCGCCGGCAACTTCGCCTTTTCTCCGGCCAATGCGGACCTGGTCGCGCGCCTGATGCTGCCGGTCGTGCATGTGCGGGCCGGGGGCACCCTGTCGGCGCGGCTGCGCTCCCTGCTGGCAGCGGTGGGCGATGAAGCGCTGGCCGACCGGCCCGGCCGCTCGCTGGTGCTGGACCGGCTGCTCGAGGTGCTGCTGATCGAGGCGCTGCGCGACCGCCCTGATACCCTCTCCGGCGCGCAGAGCGGCCTGCTGGCCGGCCTGGCCGACCCCAAAATCGGCAAATCCCTCCGCCTCATTCACGCGGATGCCGGGCGCGCCTGGACGGTCGCCACCCTCGCCAGCGCCATCGGCATGTCCCGCTCCGCCTTCGCCGCCCGCTTCACCCACATCATCGGCATGACGCCGATCGACTACCTTGCCCACTGGCGCATCACCCTTGCCAAGGAAGCTTTGGCCACGTCGAAGCTGCCGATGACCGAAATCGCGGAGATCGCCGGCTACCAGTCAGTCAGCGCCTTCAGCACCGGTTTTAAACGGGCCACCGGGTTTTCGCCAAGATTTTATGTCCAGTCTTTGGCAACTTGAATCGGCCTTGGCGTCGTTACATCCCCGATGCATTTTACGGGTCTGAAGATCAGATCCGTCAAGATGGCCACATTTCTGTATCAACATGATTGGCCAGCCCGCGCGCTAGGCTATCTAACGTTGCGCGAACACGGCGCAAGTTTCGAAGATTGGGATGCGTCACAAGCCAGATTTCTAGCGCATGTGTCCAGTCAGCCAGGACACGCTGAAGCTTTGGATCACGTGCCGCAATGGCTTGTTGGCAAACGCCGACGCCAAAACCCGCCCGCACGGCTGAAAGCTGAGCGAGGTCGCTGTCTGAACGCCAACCGAATGCCGCCGATGAAGCCTGTATACCATCCGCCGCAAGCGTCCGAATGATCGCCGGGTCACGGTCGTAGCCGATCAGCGTGCCAGAGGCGATCAGCTCTACCAGGCTGCCCGGCATACCGTGCCGTTTGATCCACGACTCGTGAGCGTAAAGCCCGACGGAGATGAGCCCGAGTTTGCGCGCCACCAGACTATCCTGCGCCGGCCGGGTCATCCGGACAGCAATATCGGCATCGTGCCGCAACACGTCCTCGATGCTGTTACTCAGACTCAGCTCAAACGATAGTTCCGGATGTTCCAACTTCAGGGCCGACAGGATCGGCGGCAGAACTTCGACACCGATGATTTCGCTTGCCGCGATGCGAACGGCGCCAGCCACAGCCCCCCCATCGGCCGAGGCCGTGCGCACCAGCAGGGCCGCCGCGGACTCCATGGCAAGCGCCGCCTCTCGCAAGCTGTGCGCCAGTTCGGTTGCGACCAGTCCCGAAGGCGAGCGAATGAACAGAGGCTCATCCAGCCTTGCTTCAAGCTCGTCCAGATGGCGGCGCGCCGTCGGATGTGCCACGCCCAGGGCACGGGCTGCGCCCGAAAGGCTGCCCTCGCGCAGAATGGCCAGGAACGAGCGCCACAGAGCCCAGTCAAGGTTCTCCAGGTTCATATGTTTTCGTACAACAAGGGAACGCATTTAGACAATTACGTTTATCGCGTGCAAGTCCGATACGGTTGGGGTCCAGTCAGGAGAGCCGTCATGGAAAACGCTTTTGCGACCCAAGCCCAGCCCGAGCCGGCTGCGACCCACCCAATCGCCGATATGGCGACAGGTTCCGTCGCAATGCAGCTGCGGGCGGAAGCTGTGATTGAACTGGCCCTGGCCGTTTTGGCCTATCGGCACACCGGCGGAGCATTGCCGCTATTCGCGATCCTGTTCCTCGCACCCGACCTCACCATGCTGGGCTACCTAGCCGGTCCCCGCGCCGGGACCCGTTTATATAATGCGGGCCACACCTATCTCACGCCCGCGCTCCTGGCACTGGCTGGTTTCACGGTGGCGGCGCCAATACTTTACGGGCCCGCCTTGATCTGGATAGCGCATATTGGTTTCGACCGGTTACTTGGCTACGGCCTGAAATATCCGGCCGCCTTTGGTGCGACCCACCTGGGATGGAAGAAAACGCGCAACGCCGCGATTGGCTCTGAGCCGTGATAATCGCCGCCTTCAAGAGCGTCAAAGTTCAAAACCGATCACCGGCGAACCGGTGGCTTTGCGCTCAATCAGGTCATTCGGCTCAGCATACGCATTGACCCAAAGCGGACGTTCACCACACCGTCAGGGCTGGCCGCAGGCCGCCGCAGAGCGGCGCGCAGCGGTCTTGACGGTCACAAGGGCCGTGGCATCTACCTCGTGTCCTGACAGGCGACCTCAACGCCAATAAATCCGAACATCGGGATACAGGCGAGATCGATCCGCGTAAGCTTGACGTAACGCTTCGTATTTGCATCCTAACTTGGAATAACAACGCAATAGGGCATTGGGCGTGTCGACAACCGACGAGGACGGAGTGCAAAGCGCTGCGAAGGGTCTAATTTCGAAGCTTGGGTCTGCGGTAGAAGCTGCCGGCCGCGAGGCACGCCGAGCGCAGCTGCTGAGATCTTTCCTGTCGATCGTCCATATCGTGTCTTTGAGCGTAGCCGTCGCCGAAGCCTCAATCATCACTTTTTACGCCGGCGGCGCTTTGTCTTGGATGCTGCCCCTTCAGATCACGCTCTGCATAGCTGTTTTTTCTTATTCTGTCAGCGTGAGTGTCGTACCTGAAAGAACTGTTCGGTTTAATGTGGAGAAATACCAAAAGCTGTCGCGGCTGTATTTAGAAGCGTCGATGGAGCTACTGCCGGAGAACAAAGATCAACGCTCGTTGGATGCGCGATTGTACGAGATCTACGCCCGGGCGCATCAGATCACTATGGACACCGATTCGCTTGCCACTCGCACTGGCACCAGTCGTTAAATGACCGTAAAGCCGAAGGTCCAGGATGGCGACATCACAGACGCCACAAGTGCGATCGCTGTTGTCCGAGGTAACGTCCTAAGCGAGTTGAAACGACAAAGAAACCTGTCGCAAGCGATCTATCTCCCTCAACTACTCCTGATGTCGCTCGTATCGATTGTTATCGTCTGCACGGCGATTTGGGGAATGCTGCAGTCCGTTTCACACCTTCAGAAGCCAGATTTGAATGATCTCAAATCGCTACTCGGTTACGTCGGCACTGGAGGATCGGGAGTGCTAGGCGCTGTTGTCATCCCAGTCTTCAAAATCATACACAATATGAGCAAGGATTTTCTGGTGTCGGAAAACCGTCACGCGCAGGCCTTTGTGCAGGCATCCAACGCGGATACCAAACCCACCATCATGAATGCTATCAAGCTTATTGCGCCGACTGGATAACTAGCCGGCGCCGCTGCAACCGAGTAAGCTTCGGCGTGCTAGGCCAAGTCCCGACGGCTTGCCGAACGAATGGCAAGTGTTCACGCGGTCTGGCCGGAATCTGACTGTCGGGTATCGGCCAGATAACGGCATTCCGTAACGCCCAAAGCATTACGACATGATACCGCAGGCGATTATTCCGTCAGACGACCTTTGTAACCCGGCGAGCCGGGAGTCGAATGCCCCATTGCAGGCGGTTTCCGCTTGATCACGTAGCCCGCCCGCTCCAGGTGCGCGGCGATCATGCGTGCTACCGTCGCCACCGCGGCATCGACGGCCGCGCGTTGCCGCGCTTTTCCGTCCTGATATTTCATCCCGAATTCAAGGTCGAACAGCAGTTCGTCCCGACTGACATCGACAAGCTTTTCGGTGGGCTTCCGCGGATCATCCATACGCAAAGCCTAGTCCGACAAAAAGAACAAATCAAGAACTCCCGGTGGGGTGACGATTTCGACCCCCTCTCAGTTCGTCATCCCCCTTACCGATCCCGCGCCGCCATTGTGACCTCCACCGCGCGGCGACCGCCGCCGGCGACATTGAAGATCATGGAGGTTAGATGATGCCCGATCCCCTGGCCGGTATGCCGCCACGCTACCTGCGCACACCCGAAGCCGCGCGTTTCCTCAGCCTTTCAGGCCGCACGCTGGAAAAACACCGCACCTACGGCACCGGCCCCCGCTACCGCAAACTCGGCGGCCGCGTCGTCTATGCTCTCGAAGACCTCCAGGAATGGGTCTCCACTGGCGCCAAGCAATCGACCTCCGATCCAGGTATCGGAACCGTATTCCCGGCAAAACGTATCGCCGGAAATACGCAAGTGCACGGTGTCGTACCACGCCGCAGGGCCTGAAACCTTGGCCACCAACGCTCTACGCCAGCCAGCAGCGCCGGTGCGCACCCGGAAATCCGAGCGCGAGCAATTGGACCTGTTCCGGGCGCTACCCGGCGGCATGGCGCCGCGCGACGTACAAGACTTGATGGCCTATCCATTCTTTAGCCTCGCCAAGTCCAAGCGCCTGGAGCCGATCGATTTCAGGACCGGGACCATCTCCATCCGGGTGGAGGCCGTCCCAGAATACGGAATGGCCACCATCTGGGACGCCGACATCCTGATCTGGGCGGCATCGCAGTTCGTCGAGGCGCGGGACGCCGGCCTGAAAACCTCCCGCCTCATGGCTGCCACGCCATACGAGATTCTCACCTTCACCGGCCGCGGCACCAGCCTGCGGGATTATGACCGCCTGAAAGCCGCCCTGGACCGCCTGCAAAGCACGACCGTCGCCACGTCAATCCGCCAGGTGACCGAGCGCCGCCGGCACCGCTTTTCATGGATCAACGAATGGAAAGAGACCGCCGGCAATTCCGGCCGCCCGCTAGGCATTGAGCTGATCCTGCCCGACTGGTTCTACGCCGCGGTGCTGGACGACGCGCTGGTGCTGACCATCGACCAGGCCTATTTCAGCCTCACCGGCGGCCTGGAGCGCTGGTTGTACCGCATAGTGCGCAAGCATGGTGGCCGCCAGGCCGAGGGCTGGCAATTCGACGTCACGCACCTGCACGCCAAATCCGGCAGCCTGTCGCCGCTGAAACGCTTCGCCTTCGAGCTACGCGACATGGTCCGCCGCCAGCCGCTGCCCGGCTATCACCTCACCATCCACCGGCTGCATGGCGGCGGCGAGCTGCTCGACTTCGTGCCGATGCGACCCAGCCTCTCCGCGTGGGAAACGAGCAATCAGCCCGCGGTCCCGGCCCCTGGAAATCAACGACGAGGCAGCTACCAAGCTGTGGATAAGCTGTGAATCCCCTCGTGCTATCAGGAACCGGGACTATCGTGCCATCAGGAACCCAACTATCGTGCTATCAGGAACCGAAAATCGAAAAAGTCTCGATTTTTTCTGCGGGTTTCCGTGACTCTAACTTGTCTAACTTAAATTCCTTCGGAATTTATCTAACGGACCCCGCGTTTTGCACATTTGGGGATAATCGCGCGACGAAGATTCCCGGGAAGGGAAAGGGGCGGCGATGATCGTGGCCCTGCTCAACCAGAAGGGGGGTGTCGGCAAAACCACCCTGGCGCTCCACCTGGCCGGGGCCTGGGCCCGCCAGGGGCGCCGCGTGACGGTTATCGATGCCGACCCCCAGGTCTCGGCCCTGGACTGGTCAGAGCAGCGCGCCAGGGAGGGCGGGGCCAGGCTTTTCGGCGTGCTGGGCCTGGCGCGCGACACGCTGCATCGGGAAGCGCCCGAAATTGCCCGCGGTGTCGATCACGTGGTGATCGACGGGCCGCCGCGTATTGCCGGCCTGATGCGCTCAGCATTGCTTGCCGCCGATCTCGTGCTCGTCCCGGTCCAGCCATCGCCCCTTGACGGCTGGGCATCCGGCGAGATGCTGAACCTGATCCGTGAGGCGAGAATTTTCCGGCCCGAGCTTGTCGCCCGCTTCGTGCTGAACCGGTGCGCGGCGCGGACCATCATCGCGCGCGAAACCGGAGATGCACTGGCCGAGCACGATCCGCCGGTGCTTGCCGCGCGGATCGGCCAGCGCGTCGCGTTCGCGGACGCCGCGCGCACCGGCCAACTTGTGTTTGAGGTGGAGTCCGGCGGCGCGGCAGCGCGCGAAATCACTGCGCTCTGCGCCGAAATTGCCGGACTCGCGCCATGACAAACCGCGTCCAAAAGCGCGGCTTTGCCACGCGCCCGAGCGATCCGGACACCTGGATACGCACGCCCGACGCCAAAACAAATGGCACCGGCATCGATCCCGGCTTCTCCGCGCGGCTGACCATCGACGTGACGCCGGCCCTGCGCGGCCGCATCAAAATCGTCGCATTCCAGCGCGGCATCACGGTCGCCGACATGTTGCGCGCACTGCTAGCGCGAGAATACCCGGACGACGGGCAGACAGCACCATGAAAGACGTCACCACCATAGAACTGACGTGGATCGAGGAGCGAATTGAACGCTGGATACGCTTCGGCAAAATCGTCGAGAATCGTGTCGTCGATCGTCGTCGCCGCATCGTCGGCTTTGCGCCGGACAGCATTTTCGCCTTTGTGCGCTGGGCATCCAACGAGTACGGCACCATCGTCTCGCGCATAGACATTCTGCGCACCGTCGCCACGGACGAACCGTATTCGACGGTTCCTTTCGTGCAGCCCGGCGGCGAAATCCTGCTGCGCCTGGCTGGTTGGTCAAAAGTCGAACGCGTGCTTCGGCAAATCGACGCCGTCGAGCAATTGGACATCAAACCGGAGGAGGCCGCGCCAGAACATTGGCGGCACGTGCACAACCGCCTGACCGCCGGCGACCAGCCTCGATCCTACACGCGGCCGATGCAGGCCGCATGGATACTTCGCAAGCGAGCGGGTGCATGAACGCACGCCAGAAAATTCTCTGCGCGATGCTTTTCGGCATGTCGATGATCGCGTTTTCATCGGCGGCGCATCCGATGCCGCGCTTACTCTGGAATGCCAGCGCCAGCGTACCCATTGGGCTCTATGCCGTACATCCGGCCGGCAGGCTGACGGCCGGTGAATTGCTGGTCGTGAGACCACCGGCCGCGCTCGCGCAATTCATGGCGGCGCGCCGATATTTGGCGCTCGGCGTGCCGCTCATAAAGCATGTCGCCGCATTGCCCGGCCAAATCGTCTGCCGATCCGGACGCAAGATAACCGTTGATTGTATTGCCGAAGCTGAAGCGCTCGATCGCGATGCGCGCGGCCGGAAACTGCCTGTCTGGCAAGCATGCCGCAAAATCCAATCTGGCGAAGTTTTTCTGATGAACGCCGGCGTTCCGGACAGCTTTGACAGCCGATATTTCGGGCCGGTGCCGGACAGCACAATCATCGGCAGCGCAACGCCATTGTGGCTTCCCGGCCAGCAATCATCTCGAAATGCCGCACAATGAAGTCAATTCCTCCCCATCCCGGGAATCGTTTTATCCGCGCGTCCGGAGTTTTTGACAGCCTTCGTTTTTCAATTTTTGCGGGCGTGTTGGGGCTCGGATTTTCGAACATGTTTTGCACCCTGGCGGTAGCGCAAACGGCATCTGCTGCGCCGCCGAATGGCACAAGGCCGCAGACGCATTCCATTGACTCGTTGATCGATGAAGCGTCGCGCCGGTTCTCCATCCCGGCGCTTTGGATACGCTCCGTGATGCAGGTCGAGAGCGGTGGTGATGCACAAGCGTTGTCGCCCAAAGGGGCCATGGGCCTCATGCAGGTCATGCCGGAAACATACACCGCGCTACGCCAGGCGTACGGTTTGGGTGCTGACCCTTATCAGCCGCGCGACAACATCATGGCCGGAACTGCATACCTGCGCGAGATGCTGGACCTCTACGGCACTTCGGGTTTTCTGGCGGCCTACAATGCCGGTCCTGCGCGATACGACGAGCATCTTGCGACGGGCGAACCGCTGCCGGAAGAAACGCAAATCTACCTTTCCCGGCTCGCTCCCATGTTGTCCGGCGAGCAGGTCGGCAGAATTTCGGCGACCACGAATTCCATCACCTGGATGACCGCCCCTCTGTTCATCGACAACAATACGATGGCCAATTCTGGTGCCGTTCCAGATGATAAAGGCAGTTTTCCAAACACAAATCCACAACCGAACCAGCAACCAATTAACGCCACTGCAAACACCGCCATCGCAGCACTGGCGCCGCAGTCGGGTGGCCTGTTCATCCACATCTCATCGGGATCAAAGGCTCAATTGCCATGAGCGCAGTCCTGAATGGCGCCGCGTTTAAAATCGCATGTTTGGTTGGTGGCGGTGGAGGATCAGCAGGACGGAGCGGACGATGGCAAGATAAAAGCAGCGCCGTCTTACGGCTTGCTGATGGTTGGTTTCTTTGGCGTTTTCGAGCGGCGCGTCACATAGAGGCGACGGCGCTGCCGACAAAAAGCCCAGTATTTTCGTCCATGAGAGCGCCGTCGCTCCGCTGCAACACGGGACAGCAGGTGCGGGAATGACCAGGCGCGATGATGATCTGCACGTCCGGCCCGGCCGCACCGGACACGGCCGCGATGCGAAGAGCTTTGTTGGCGAGGTGACAAAAGCGGCGCGCAAAGCAGGCCATTTGCGTCGAAGCTTTTCGGCAAAGCGCGCGCCGACAGGCAAATCCAACTTCGGGCGGGGCCGTGCCGCAGCTCTTGCCCGGTCAATCCGGTCACCGGCACGGCGCGTGGCCATCAAGGCGCGTGTCGTCCGACAACTCGGCACAAAATTCCGGTCCGCGCCTCTATCGCGCCACATTGCGTATCTCGAACGTGACGGCGTGACCCGCGACGGCGCGCGCGGCGAAATGTTCGGTCCGGATGCGGAGACCGCCGACGTACAAGCTTTTGCCGAACGGTGCGAAGGTGACCGGCACCACTTCCGCTTCACGGTCTCTCCCGAAGACGCTGGCGAGATGACCGACCTACGCGCGTTCACCCGTGAGCTGATGTCAGACGCCGAGCGAGACCTCGGCACTAGGCTTGAATGGATGGCGGTGGATCATTGGAACACGGACAACCCACATATCCACGTTCTGGTTAGAGGCCGCGTCGATGACGGCGGGGACCTCGTCATCAGCCGGGACTATATCAGCCGCGGGCTTCGCGGCCGTGCCGAAGAGCGTGTTGAACTGGAACTCGGTCCGCGAAGCGAGCGCGAAGTTTCCAACGCGCTGCGCCGGGAGGTGGACGCAGAACGCTGGACCAGCCTGGACCGAGCTTTGCGAAATGTTGCCGATGAGGGTGCCGGTATCGCGGACCTGCGGCCGAACGCCACAGGGCCCGACCCGGAACTCCGCCGGCTGATGACCGGCAGGGCGATGAAGCTGGAGCGCATGGGCCTTGCGGAACCAGCGGGGCCAGGGTGCTGGACCCTGAAACCTGGCATCGAGGACACGTTGCGGGACCTCGCCGTCCGCGGTGACATCATCAAGATGATGCACCGGGCCATGACGGACGGTGCACTAGCACCAGACATTACGGCCTTTGCCATTCATGGCGATGATATCACGGACCGCGTCGTCGGCAGGCTCGTGGAGCGCGGCTTGCACGATGAACTTGCCGGCACCGCCTATGCGATCATCGACGGCGCCGATGGCAGAACCCATCACATCCGCTTTGCCGATCTCGACATGACCGGCGACGCCCTGCCCGGTGCCATTGTGGAACTCCGCGCGTGGGAAGATGCAAAAGCCCAGCGCCGACTCTCCTTGGCAACCCGATCAGACTTGCCGCTCGAAGCGCAAGTCACGGCACCCGGCGCCACTTGGCTGGATCGCGAACTGGTGGCCCGCGATCCCACCCCGACCGCCGGTGGGTTCGGCGCTAAAATCCAAGACGCCATGGCGCGGCGGACTGACCATCTTGTCGCGGAAGGGCTTGCCCGCCTACACGGCGACCGTGTGATCTTTGCGTCCGGTCTCATCGACACTCTGCGTCAGCGTGAATTGGAGGCTACCGCCAGCCGCCTCACCACCGAAACCGGCCTTGCCCATACGCCGTCCGGCCAGGGCGATTACGTCGCAGGCATTTACCGCCAGCGCGTCACGCTGGCCTCTGGCCGTTTCGCGATGATCGATGATGGGCTCGGGTTCCAGCTCGTGCCCTGGCGGCCGGCACTAGAGCAGCAGCTTGGCAAGCAGGTGGCCGGCGTCCTGGCGCCGGGCGGCGGCGTTGATTGGAATTTCGGA
>PLFB01000038.1 GCA_003137135.1 Acetobacteraceae bacterium | reverse complement strand
TGCGGCCGGGCGAGCGGGTGCCGATGGATGGGGTGGTTTTGGCGGGGTGCGGGTTGTTTGATGAGAGCCACTTGACCGGCGAGAGTTTGCCGGTGCTGCGCGAGGCGGGGGCGGCGGTGATGGCCGGGGCGCTGAATGTAAATGCGGTTGTTTCGATGACGGTGGTTTCGGCGCAGGGCGAGACGTTTCTGGACCGGATCGGACGGCTGATCGACGCGGCGCAGGCGAGCAAGCCGGCGTTGCAGAAATTGGCGGACCGGGTGGCGGCGGTNNATCATCGCGTGCCCGTGCGCGCTGGGGCTGGCGACGCCGGCAGCGATTCTGGCCGGAACGGGGGTGGCGGCGAAGCATGGGATACTCATGCGCAACGCGGATGCGATCGAGCAGGCGGCGCATGTCAGTTTGGTGGTGTTTGACAAGACCGGCACGCTAACCGCCGGGCGGCCAAAGCTGACGGATGTGCGCGTTTTTGGTGTTTTGGGCCGTGACGATGTGTTGCGGATCGCCGCCGGGTTGGCCGCGGGGGACACGCATCCGCTTTCCGCGGCGCTGCGCGGACAAAATGCAGCGCCGGCCAGCTTTGTGAAAGCGGTGGCCGGGCTGGGGGTGGAGGGCGTGGTGGAGGGCGTGCGGTATCGGCTGGGGTCTGAGCGGATGATGGCGGGGAAGGTGCCAGAGATGGGGGGAACCACAGTCTCCTATCTGGCGCGGGAGGATGGCGAGGTTTTGGCGGGGTTTGGGTTTGCGGATGAAATTCGGCCGGGGGCGGCGGAGGCGGTGGCCAGGCTGAAGGCGATGGGAATGGCGGTGATGATGCTCTCCGGCGATCGGGCGGCGGCGGCGACGGCGGTGGGGCGCGCGGTGGGAATTGATGAGGTTCTTTCAGGCGTCTCGCCGGAGGGGAAGCTGAAGGAGATTGATGCGCTGCGGGCGCAAGGGAAAATTGTGGGGATGGTGGGGGATGGGGTGAACGACGCGGCGGCGCTGGCGGCCGCGGATGTCGGCATGGCGATCGGCGAAGGTGCGGACGTGGCGCTGGAGGTGGCCGATTTTGCGCTGCTAAGGCCGGAGCCGGGGATGGTGGTGGATGCGCTGGTGCTGTCCCGGCGGATTGTCTGGACGCTGCGGGAGGGGTTGTTTTGGGCGGTGATCTATAACGTGGTGGGGATTCCGCTGGCGGCTTTGGGGTATTTGTCGCCCATGGTAGCGGGCGGGGCGATGGCGGCATCTTCGGTTTGCGTGCTGGGGAATGCGTTGCGGTTGCGGCGATGGAGGCCGGGATGAGTGGGATGGTGACGATCCGGGAGGCGTCGATGACAACGGGCGTTTCGGCAAAGATGATACGGCATTATGAGAGTATCGGACTGATCGCGGCGCCGAAGCGGACGGAGAACAAGTACCGGCATTATGGCGAGCGAGATTTGCATGAGCTGGCGTTTATCAAGCGCGCGCGGGATTTGGGGTTTCCGATTGAGGATATTCGGCATTTGCTCGCACTTTGGCGGGATCGGAGCCGGAGTTCGGCGGAGGTGAAGGCGATCGCGCTGAAGCATATTGCCGCGCTGGAGGAGAAGGCGGCGAGTTTGCAGGCGATGAGCCGGACGCTGAAGCATCTGGCGGCGCATTGCCACGGGGATGGGCGGCCGGATTGTCCGATTTTGGATGCGCTGGAGGCGATGGGTTGAAAGAAGAAAGCAGTTACTTTTTTGAAAAAAAGTAACCAAAAAACTTTTGCGAGCTGCGGGCGTTTGGGCTGGGAGTGCCTTTAATCGGCACCTTTGGTGCCGATTAAAGGCACTCCCAGCCCAAACGCCCGCAGCTTGCAAAAGTTTTTGCGCGCCCCAGGCGGGGAGCCTTTTCTCAAAAAGCCCTGCTTTCTTCTCCTTACGAAGCTGATCGGCTGAAAATCTTGACTTTTTGGCGGTTTCTCTGGATACCGCAGGGGCTGATGCGCCTTTGCGCTCCCGCCCGCCGGTTGAGCGGGCGTTATTTCTTTGAGAACGGGACTTTTTGATTGTCCGATCAACATATTGAAGAGGCGGACGACGCGCCGGTTGACGCCGAAGACGACGTGGCGGCGGCCGAGGTGCCGGAGCCGCATGGGTTTGCGGCGCTGGGGTTGTCGGAGCCGATTCTGCGCGCGCTGCATGACAAGGGGTATCTGAATCCGACGCCGATCCAGGAGCAGGCGATCCCGTCCGTGCTGATGGGACGGGACGTGCTGGGATGCGCGCAGACGGGGACCGGCAAAACCGCGGGATTTACTCTGCCGATGCTGGATATTCTGTCGGGGTCGCGGGCGCGGGCCCGGATGCCGAGGTCGCTGATTCTGGAGCCGACGCGGGAACTGGCGCTGCAGGTGGCGGAGAATTTTGTTCAGTATGGCAAGTATTTGAAGCTGAACCATGCGCTGCTGATCGGCGGCGAGAGCATGAGTGACCAGAAGGATGCGCTGACCAAGGGCGCGGATGTGCTGATCGCGACGCCGGGGCGGTTGATCGATTTGTTCGAGCGCGGCGGGCTGATGCTGAACGACGTACGGGTTCTGGTGATCGACGAGGCGGACCGGATGTTGGATATGGGGTTTATTCCCGATATCGAGCGGATTGTGGCGATGTTGCCGACCAGCCGGCAGACGCTGTTTTTCTCGGCGACCATGGCGCCGGAGATACGAAGGCTGGCGGATGCGTTTTTGAGCAATCCGAAGGAGATCACGGTTTCCAAGCCGGCGACGGTGGCGACGACGATCGTGGCGGGGCTGGCGCTGGTGGCGCCGCATGACAAGCGCGAGGCGCTGCGGCGGCTGATACGCTCGGAAGAGGTGCAGAACGCGCTGATTTTCTGCAATCGCAAGCGGGATGTGGATATTTTGCTGAAGTCGTTGGTAAAGCACCATTTTGATGCGGGGGCGCTGCACGGAGATCTGGCGCAGTCGGTGAGGTTTGCGACGCTGGAGAAATTCAAGGCGGGGGAGATACGGCTGCTGGTGTGTTCGGATGTGGCGGCGCGGGGAATTGATATCGGCGGGCTCTCGCACGTGTTCAATTTTGATGTGCCGCATCATGCGGAGGATTATGTGCACCGGCTGGGCCGGACTGGGCGCGCGGGGCGGGAGGGCAAGGCGTTTACGATTGCGGCGCCGGAGGATCGGGCGGCGGTGGAGGCGATCGAGCGGCTGGTGCAGGCGCCGATTCCGCGGATCGAGATCCCGGGGCTGGATGTGGTCGAGTGGGCCGAGGAGGATGCTCGGCGCGGGGCGCGCGGGCGGGGGCGGGGTAAGCCGGCGCCGCGGTCTTCGCGGGACCGGGCGGCGTCGGAGCGGACGACTGGTGAGCGGCCTTCCGGCGAGCGGCCGGCGCGGACTGAAAGACCGGAGCGGAGTGAGCGGCCGGCGCGGCCCGAGCACGCGCCCCGGGAGCTGGCGCCGCGCGAGCGGGCGCCGCGGGCTGAGGAGCGGGTGCAGGAAAAGCCGGCTGAGGCGCCGCGGCGGGATTTTGCGCGCCGGGAGCGGTATTCTCGGGACCGGGAGCCGCGGCATACGGACCGGGAAAACGGGCCGAGTGTGTTGGGGTTTGGCAATGACGTACCGGCTTTTATGCTGATACGGCGTCGCGGGCCGGTGAAGGAGACGGAGATTGAAGAGGCCGAAGCGGAGACGGGCCTGGATGTGGCGTCGGACGGCGAGGAGATTGCGGCATGAACGTTGTTTCGAAGATTGCAGGCGAGGCGAGGGTAAAGGGGAAGTTTGCACCGTTTGCTTGGGACGACGCGCTGCGGCTGGATGAGCAGCTTACCGAAGAGGAGCGCGCGGTACGGGACGCGGCGCATGATTATGCGCAAGGCAAACTTCTTCCTCGCGTTTTGATGGCGTTCCGGAATGAATCCTATGACCGGTCGATTATGACGGAGATGGGGGAGTTGGGGTTTTTGGGGGCGACGCTGGATTCGCATGGGTGCGCGGATGTTTCCTATGTCGCGTATGGGCTGATTTCGCGGGAAATTGAGCGCGTGGATAGCGGGTACAGAAGTGCGTTTTCGGTGCAGTCCTCGCTGGTGATGTATCCGATCTGGGCGTTTGGCAGCGAGGCCCAAAAAGATAAGTATTTGCCGAAGCTACGGACCGGGGAGTTTGTGGGGTGTTTTGGGCTGACGGAGCCGGATGCGGGGAGTGATCCGGCTTCGATGCGGACACGGGCGAAGGCGGTGGATGGCGGGTTTGTGTTGAATGGGTCGAAGACGTGGATTTCGAATGCGCCGATTGCGGATGTGTTGTTGGTGTGGGCGAAGGATGATGCGGGGGAGATTCGGGGATTTTTGGTGGACCGGGGGGCGGCTGGGCTGACGACGCCGAAGATTGAAGGAAAATTTTCGCTGCGGGCTTCGATTACCGGCATGATCATGCTGGATAATGTGTTTGTGGCCGAGGACGCGATGCTGCCGAAGGTGAAGGGGCTGCGGGGGCCGTTTTCCTGTTTGAATAATGCAAGGTATGGGATTTCTTGGGGGGCTTTGGGCGCCGCGGAATTCTGTTTTCATGCGGCGCGCAGCTATACTTTAGACAGAAAAATGTTTGGCAGGCCGTTGGCGCAAACGCAGTTGGTGCAGAAGAAGCTGGCGGATATGCAGACCGAAATCGCTCTGGCGTTGCAAGGGGTGTTGCAGCTGGGGCGGCTGATGGATGAGGGGCGGGCGGCGCTAGAAATGATTTCGCTTTGTAAGCGGAATTCTTGTGGGAAGGCGTTGGAGATTGCGCGGGCGGCGCGGGATATGCATGGCGGGAATGGGATTGTGGATGAGTACCATGTGATCCGGCACATGATGAATCTGGAAACGGTGAATACTTATGAGGGGGCGCATGATGTGCATGCGTTGATACTGGGGCGGGGGATTACGGGGTTGTCGGCGTTTTGAAGGCCCGCAACGGGCCGATACGGCGCCAAGCGGAATAGGAGTTTTTTTGCTTCTTTTTTGCAAAAAAAAGAAGTTCTTGCTTTCTTTTGCTGAAAAGTCGTGGATGCCAGCATGCGCTGGCATGACGGGGTGGGACGGGTTGGTGGCTTCGATGGTTTCGAGGAGGACGTAGTCGATGTCGGCGCCGACGGCGAGGCCGCGGTTGCCGGGGATGGTCCAGGGGGTGGTGNNGCATGCGCTGGCATGACGGGGTGTGGGATATGACGAAGCCGATTACGGCGTTTGGGCCGGATTTTCCGTTTGCTTATGATGATTGGCTGAAGAATCCCGCCGGGCTGGGGAATGTGCCGGCGGTGGCGCTGGGGGCGGAGGTGGCCGTTATTGGGGGGGGGCTGGCGGGCATTGTGGCGGCCTATGAGCTGATGAAGATGGGTCTGAAACCTGTGGTTTATGAGCAGGGGCGGCTGGGGGGGCGTTTAAGAAGCCAGAATTTTCAGGGGGCGGAGGGGGTGATTGCGGAGTTGGGGGGGA
>PLFB01000147.1 GCA_003137135.1 Acetobacteraceae bacterium | reverse complement strand
TTATCCGCAGATTACGCAGATTTACGCAGATTATTCGGGGGTAGGGCCAAATGATGATTTGGGTTTGATGGGGTTTGTTTGTTTTCATCTGCGTCATCTGCGGATAATACTAAGGGGCGTTGGCTTTGACTCCTCCGCGTCATTGCGAGCGCAGCGAAGCAATCCATCTTACTCGTCAGTTGCGAGCAAGATGGATTGCTTCGCAAGAGCTCGCAATGACGTGGATGGGTCAAAGTCCAAGCCGCTTTGTATTAGTCTTTTGGGTTTTGACGGTTATGCGCTTCGGCCCGCATTAACAAAAGTTTTTTGGTTCTTTTTTTTAAAAAAGAACNNTTTCAAAAAAGAACTACTTTCTTGCTTGATGTTCTTCGCCTCTGGCTCGCACAAGCGGGTATGTTCGTCGAGCGCGCGTGGCGCTGGTGGGTGGGGGAGATTGTTGCCATGCTGCCGGCGCGGTGGCGGGCGAAAAATTTGGCGGCGGAGGTTGTGGGGGACGAGTTGGTGTTCTCGGGGCCGCCGGCGGCGCATGCGGCGGTGAAATTGCATATCGGGGCGGAGAAGATTCTCAGGCGGACGCTGCGGCTGCCGGTGGCGGCGCGGTTTCGGCTGCGCGGGCTGCTGGCGCAGGATCTGGAGCGACAGAGTCCGGTGGATCCGGCTTTGGTTTTGTTTACGTTCCGGATTCTGGCGATCGAGCGGGCGGCTTCGCAGTTGCTGGTGTCGCTGATTCTGGTGCGGCGGGAGGTGGTGGAGGCGGCGGTGGNNGAGGTGGAGGCGGCGGGGCTGCGGCTGAAAGATGTGTTTGTGGATGGCGAGATTTTGCGCGACGAGGTTTTTTCGCCGCGCCGGCATCTGGGGTTTCGGCGGCATTTGGCGGCGGTCGTGCTGGCGGGGCTGGCGGTGTTGCTGGTGGTGGCGGATTTGGCGGTGCGGGCGGAGCGGCAAGGGCAGGTTTTGGATGCGTTGAATGCGCGGGCGGCGCGGCTGGATGCGGCGGCGGCGCAGGTTGAGTCGGTGCGGGACCAGGTTGAGAGTTTGCAGGCGCAAAGCGGGTTTTTGGCGGGGCGGCGGGCGGCGCCGTCGATGGGCGTGATACTGGCCGCGATCACGCGGGCGCTGCCGGATGGGACCTGGCTGTATAGTTTGGATTATGATGGCGAAACGGTTCAGCTGCAGGGGTATTCCACTAACGCCGCCGCGCTGGTGGCGATCTTCGATGGCTCGGCGTTGTTCCGGGATGCGGCGTTTCGGGCGCCCATGACGCAGGGGCCGGCGCCTGGGTTGCAGCAGTTTGATTTGTCGATGAACGTGGCGGGGGCGCCTTGAGCGGGGTTTGGGGCCGACGGGCGCTGGCGATTTTGCTGCCTTGCGCGGCTGCGTGGCTGGCATGGGCGGCTTTGATTTCGCCGGTATTGGCGCTGTCAGGTGGTTATCAGGAGCAACGGGACGCGCTGCTGCTGCGCATCGCGGCGGATGAGCGGGCGGTGGCGAGCGGGCCGGCGTGGCAGGCGGAATTGGCAAAATTGCAGCAGGCGACGGGGCGCGATGCCGGGGCGCGGGGCGAGGCGAGCCAGGCGCTGGCGGCGGCGGGGGTGCAAAATGACATCCAGGCGATGCTGGCGCGAGACGGCGGACAGGTGATGAGCGTGCAGATTCTGCCGGCGGCGGATGAGGGCGGGTACGAAACGGTTTCGATGCAATTCTCGCTGGCGCTGCCGGTGGCGGCGCTGCCGGATTTTCTGCGGCAGGTGGAGACGCATGTGCCGTATTTTTTCGTGCGCGCGGCGTCGTTTCAGGCGCCGGATGCGATGGCGGCGCCATCCGGGCCAGACCCGGCGGCGCCGGTGAATGTTTCGTGCACGATTCTGGCGTATCGGCGGATATGAAACGGGTTTTGCCGCTGCCCACGCTGCTGGCGGCCGCGCTGGCGTTGCTGGCGTTTGGCTTTTTGGCGCATGATGTTTTGGCGCCGGCGGCAAGCATTGCTCTGCCGCCGGATGACGGTGGCGCGGCGGCGCCGGCTTTTGTGGTCCCGGTGGCGGCCGTGCCGTCGGCGGCGGTGTACACGGACATGGCGGCGCGGCCGTTGTTCTTTCCCACAAGGCGGCCGCCGCCGCCGCCCGCGGAAGCGGGGGCGCCGGCGCCGCCGCCACTGGATTTTTCGCTGGTGGGGGTTGTGACGGGGCCGGGGCAGACGATGGCGCTGGTGCAGCAGCCGGGGCAGGCGCAGGCGGTGGTGGTGCATGTGGGCAGTGTGGTGGATGGCTGGACCGTGACCAAAATCAGCCGTTCCGGGATTGACGTGGCGGCGGCCGGCACTTCCAGGCCCTTGAGAATTGTGCAATGAAATTTTTATGCGGGCTGGCAGGCGATTGAAAAAAAACGGCTTTTGGCCGCTCATTGTGGCCGGAGCCGTGGCGGCCTGTAGCGCGCAGCCGCCCCCTGCTCCGCCCCGGGCCGCGCCGGCTGTGAGTGTTAGCGCGGCACCGGCGCCGATTGTCACCGGCGCGCCGATTCCGCTGCTGCCGGCGCCGGCGTACCAGGGCGGAGGGACGCAGTTTTATTATGGCAATGGCGCGACGCTGGGGGCGGCGCAAAGCCAGGCCGCCAGCCCTTACGGCGCCTACCCGGACCAGTCCGGCGCGGGCATGACGTTGAATTTTTCCAATGCGGATGTGCGGGATGTCGCGAAAGCTGTGCTCGGCGATTTGCTGAAGGTGAATTACGAAATCGATCCGAGCGTGCAGGGCACGATTACGCTCACCACTGCCTCACCGGTGAGCCGGGACGCGGTGCTGCCGATTTTTGAGCAGTCGCTGCTGCTGGCGGGACTGGCGCTGGTGCAGCAGAACGATCTGTACCGCATCGTGCCAGCGGCGGACGCGCCGCGGCAGGCGGGGGCGCCGATGATCGCGACGCAAGGTGCGGCGGTCAGCCCCGGGTTTGGGCTGGAGATTGTGCCACTGCGCTATGTGGCGGCGGGGCAGATGCAGACTTTGCTGCAGCCCCTGGTGCCGAGCGGATCGATCATTTCGGTGGATGCGTCGCGCAATATTCTGATGATCGCGGGCACCACCGACCAGCGCGCGGCGATTTTGCAGGATGTCGCGCTGTTCGATGTGGACCAGTTGGCGGGGAAATCGTTCGCGCTGTTTCATCCGCGCGCGGTGGACGCGGAAGACCTTGTGCGCGGGCTGAACGCGATCATCGCCGGGCCGAGCGGGCAGAATATGGGCGGCGTGGTGCAACTGATCGCGCTGGACCGGCTGAATGCGGTGCTGGCGATATCCTCGCAGCCGCGGTATTTGCCGGAGTTGCAGGAATGGGTGCTGCGGCTGGACCAGCCCTCGGCGAGCAATCAGCAGCAGCTTTACGTGTATCGGGTGCAGAACGGCAAGGCGGCGGATTTGGCGGCGGTGCTGACCAGCGTTTTTTCTCCTAACGCGACGGCCGCGGCGGCCAACACCCCCGCCGCCGCGGCCAATGCGGCCGGCGCTGCCGATGCTTCGCTCAACCCGCTGCTCGGGTCGCTTTCGCAGCCGGCTTCCGGCAGCCTGCAGAGCCTGCCGCAGGCGCAGCCGGAAACACCGCAGCCCACGGATGATACGAATAACGCGCCGGATAACACGCCTGATCAGTCTGCCGCCACCAACGGCGATCTGGGTCAGGCAACTGGTTTTGGCGCCGATATCAAAATCACGGCGGATAACGTCAATAACGCGCTGCTGATCCGCTGCCTGCCGTCGGAATACGCGGAAATCCAGCAGGCGCTGGACCAGCTGGATGTGCAGCCGCTGCAGGTGATGATCGAGGCTTCGGTGGCGGAGGTGACGCTGACCAACCAGTTGCAATACGGCATCCAATATTATTTCAAGAACAGCCACGTGCAGGTGGTGCAGAGCAATTCCACGTCCTCCGCCATCTCCGCGGCGCTGCCGGGTTTTGCGGCGATCTTGCAGGAGGGGGATAGCATTCCGCTGGTGCTGAGCGCGCTGCAGGCGCTGACCACGGTGACGGTGCTCTCGGCCCCCGAAGTGCTGGTGCTGAACAACCAGACCGCCAGCCTGCAGGTGGGCGACGAAGTGCCGATCGAAACCGAGCAGTCGCAAAGTACGATCACCGACACCGCGACCATCATCAACAGCATCCAATACGCGAATACCGGCGTGATTTTGAAGGTGACACCGCGGGTGAACGCCGGCGGGCTGGTGACGATGGATATCTCGCAGGAGGTGAGCGAGGTGGCGACGACGACCTCTTCGACGCTGAACACGCCCACCATTTCCGAACGGCAGATCGGCACCAGTGTCGCGATCCATGATGGCCAGACGGTGGCGCTGGGCGGGCTGATTTCGGATAACCGCAGCAACGGCAAATCCGGCATCCCGTTTCTGCAGAACATTCCGTATCTGGGCAATTTGTTTTCGACCACCAACGATTCGCTGAACCGGACGGAATTGCTGGTGCTGCTGACGCCGCATGTGATCGGCGACGCGGACCAGGCGCAGGCGGTGACGGATGAATTGCGGACGAAGCTGGATGAGACGCTGCCGGCGTTGGCTAACGGGCAGTAAGGAAGAAGCGCCTTTTTGAAAAAAAGCCCCTCCGCGGGCGCGGCGCAAAAAACTTTTGCTCCTGGGGGCATTCGGACAGGGATTGCCGTTATACCAAAAGGCATTGCAATTGACTCACAACGCGCCCGGTTGCGCGGCCACCAAGGCGTGGATGGCCGGGTCAAGCCCGGCCATGACGTGGATAGGGCGATGGGTCAGGATCAGAGTCGGTTGTTATTATATCAAGCGGCGTGGACCATGACGTGGATGAGCCAAAGCCAATGCCCCATGGTGTTAAACGGCTCCAAAGGAGCCGTTTAAAGGCAATCCC
>PLFB01000148.1:2688-2930 GCA_003137135.1 Acetobacteraceae bacterium | reverse complement strand
CGTGGCCGCCTGCGCGCCGGCGGTGATGGCATCAATCGTGTCGAGCGCGATCGGCAGAATCGTGGCGTCGCCGCCGGCCTGCGTGACGAACGCCGCAAGGGCGTGGGCATTGGAACTGACGATGCCGCCAGGCGGAATCACTTCGCCAGGCAGCGAAATTTCATCGCCGGTCGCCAGAATGGCGATTCGCGGTTTGCGGTGCACCGCCAGCCAAGGGTGGTTGCCCGCGGCGGCCAGGCCGA
>PLFB01000148.1:0-2665 GCA_003137135.1 Acetobacteraceae bacterium | reverse complement strand
GTGAAAATGCGCACCGCCTCGCCCCGGCCGACTGTGCCGGCAAACGGGTGCCCCGCCGGGGCGGACCCGACAATCTTGAGCATGGCGCCGGCCGGCGCGTCCCGTGCGCGCAGGGCAAAACCGTCCATCGCCGAGACGTCCGCAGGCGGCTGGGTGAGACGGGCGATGACAGGCGCCGCCAGCACCCGCCCGCCGGCGNNCTGGGGCGCGCAAAAACTTTTGCTCCGCTTCGCGCGGAGCGGGACCGTTACAGTCCCGCCCCGCGCGAAGCGGAGCAAAAGTTTTTTGCTTCTTTTTTTTAAAAAAGAAGTGCTTTCTTCCTTCATTCTTGCGAAAACTTGCCTGATTTGCCGCCAGATTTTTGCGTCAGGCGGATCTGGTCAATCGTCATGCCCCGGTCCACCGCCTTCACCATGTCGTAGATCGTCAGCGCGGCGATGCTGGCCGCGGTCAGCGCCTCCATCTCCACCCCGGTGCGGCCGGTGGTGCGCACTGTCGCGGCAATCGCGATGCCCGTCCCGGTCGGGGTCAGCTCGATGGCGGCGCTGGAAATCGGCAGCGGATGGCAGAGCGGAATCAGAGCGGATGTCTGCTTGGCGGCCAGTATCCCGGCCAGGCGCGCGGCGGCCAGCACGTCACCCTTTGGCGCCGCGCCGGAGGTGATCAGCGCCAGCGTCGCCGGCTGCATGCTGATATGCGCCTTCGCGGTCGCCTCGCGCGCAGTTTCGGGCTTATCTGAAACGTCCACCATGCGCGCGTGGCCGGCCTCATCGAGGTGGGTCAGCGTCACGTGGTGCCCAGCAGCGTTTTCACGGCTTTCGCAACGTCCTGCTCGCCCATCAGGGCCTCGCCGACCAGAAAACCCTGCGCGCAGACCTTTTGCAGCCGCACAATGTCCGCATGGGTCTTGATGCCGGATTCGGAGACCAAAAACCGGTCCGGCGGCGCCAGGCGGGACAGCCGCTCAGTCGTCTCCAGCGTGGTTTCCAGCGTTTTCAGGTTCCGGTTGTTGATGCCCAGCAAAGGCGTTTGCAAGCCGAGCGCGCGGTCCAGCTCGGCCTCGTCATGCACTTCGGCCAGCACGTCCATGCCCAAGTCGCGGGCCAGGTTTTCCAGGTCGCGGGCCTCCGTATCGCTCAGCGCGGCCATAATCAGTAAAATACAGTCGGCATCGGCGGCGCGCGACTCATACACCTGCCAGGCATCCAGAATAAAATCCTTGCGCAGCACCGGCAGCTTCACGGCGGCGCGGGCGGCGTGCAGGTCGGACAGGCTGCCCTGGAAATGCGGGCCGTCGGTGAGCACGGAAAGGCACGTGGCACCGCCCTCGGCGTAGGCGCTGGCCAGCGCGGCAGGATCAAAATTTTCGCGGATCAGGCCGCCGGAGGGCGACGCTTTCTTGATTTCGGTAATCAGTCCAGGCTTGCCCCCCGCCGTCGCGTCCATCAGCGCGCGCGCAAAGCCGCGGGGCTTTTCGGCCGCCCTCGCTTCGGCCTTGATTTCCTCCAGCGGCTTGGCCGCCATGCGCGCGGCCAATTCGGCGCGTGTGTCGGCGCAGATGCGGGCCAGAATATCGGTGCCGGAGGCGCTCATGCCGTCCATCATGCGGAGAACTCTTTAGATGCAGTGACCAAATTGGCGAGGACTTCTTCTCCGCGGCCGGAATCAATGGCGTGGGCCGCGGCGGCGACGCCATCCCTTAAGGATGGGACAACGCCGGCCACAATCAAGGCGGCAGCGGCGTTGAACAGCACGGTGTCGCGGTACGGGTTCCTGGCGCCGGCCAGCAGCGCGGTCAGCGCGGCGGCGTTTTCGGCGGCGTCCCCGCCGGTAATGGCGGCGGCCGGCGCCGCCGGCAGCCCGGCATCGGCCGCGGTCAGGGTGGTCTCAACAATCTCGCCGTTTTGCAGCATCACCACATGGTTTTGGCCGTCCAGCGACAATTCGTCAAAGCCGTTGCCGTGGATGACCCAGGCGGAAATCGTGCCGAGATTTTTCAAAGTCTCGGCCATCGGCCGGGCCCAGGTGGCGTCGAACACGCCGATCAACTGTTTTTGCACGCGCGCGGGGTTGGCCATCGGGCCGGTGAGGTTGAACAGCGTGCGCGTCCCCAGTTCCACCCGCACAGGTGCCGCGTGCCGCAAGGCCGGGTGGTGTTTTGGCGCGAACAGAAACACGCACCCCACCTCCCGCAGTATCCTTGGCAACGCCGCCACCGGCGGTTCGATGTTGACCCCCAGCGCCATCAGCACATCCGCGCCGCCGGCGCGCGACGACAGCGCGCGGTTGCCGTGCTTGGCGACCGGTACGCCACACGCCGCCACCACCAACGCCACCGCGGTGGAAATATTCAGCGTCGCCGCGCCGTCCCCGCCCGTACCACAAACATCCATCGCATCCGCCGGCGCCTCCACCACTGTCATGCGCGCGCGCATCGCGGTCACCGCTCCGGTCAGTTCCGCCACCGTCTCGCCGCGCGCCCGCATCGCCATCAGCATCCCGCCGATCTGCGCATGCGTCGCCTCGCCGTCCATCACGATGCCAAACGCCGTCTCCGCCTGCGCCTGGGACAGGGGCTTGCCGGCGGCGAGTTGGGCCAGGAAAGGTTTTAGGGAGGCACTCATGCGAGGGAGGAAAAGCAAGCAGCGCTTTTTAAAAAAAGGCT
>PLFB01000079.1:21287-22344 GCA_003137135.1 Acetobacteraceae bacterium | reverse complement strand
GCAGCCGAATTTGCACTGATGCGATTCAAGTGTCCGTATTGCGGTGAGCGCGGGGTGGCGGAGTTTTTGTATGTGGGGGATGCGACGGTGCGGCGGCCGGGCGATGGCGGGGCGGTGGCGACGCAGGCCTGGACGAATTATGTTTATTTCAGGGATAATCCTTATGGGGTGCATGAGGAGCTTTGGTATCATAGTGCCGGNNTGCCATGCCTGGCTGGTGGTAAAGCGGGACCTGCGGAATCACGACGTGCTGGAGGTGGTTTTGGCGCGGGATGTGGCGCTGGGGCGGCGGTGATGAGGCTGGCTTCCGGCGGGGTGATTGATCGTGACAGACCGTTAGCGTTTACGTTTGACGGTGTGCGGCATGCGGGGTTTGCGGGGGATACGCTGGCNNAGTTTTAAGTATCATCGGCCGCGGGGCATTTTATCGGCGGGGAGCGAGGAGCCGAATGCGCTGGTGGAGTTGCGGGGTGGGGCGTTTTCGGAGCCGAATACGCGGGCGACGATGGTGGAACTTTTCCCCGGGCTGGAGGCGCGGAGTCAGAACCGGTTTCCGTCGCTGAAGTATGATTTGCTGTCGGTGAATTCGCTGTTGTCGCCGTTTTTTGCGGCGGGGTTTTATTATAAGACATTTATGTGGCCGGCTGCGTTCTGGGAGAAGGTTTATGAGCCGGCGATACGGCGGGCGGCGGGGCTGGGCCGGCTTTCCGGTTTGGCGGACCCGGATTGTTATGAGCACGAGACGGTGTTTTGTGATGTGCTGGTGATTGGGGCGGGGGTGTTTGGGCGCGCGGCGGCGGTGGCGGCGGCGGCGGCGGGTAAGCGGGTTGTGATTTGTGATGAGCGCGCGCACGGGGAGGATGTCGCAGGGGTAAAAAATTTGCCGCGGACGACGGTGTTTGGGGTTTATGACGGCGGGACTTATGGCGCGGTGGAGCGGCTGACGGACCATTTGGCCGCGCCCGCGGGGCCAAGGCAGCGGTATTGGAAGATTGTGGCGGGACGCTGCATTTTGGCGAGCGGGGCGATTGAGCGGCCGATTGTGTTCGCGAATAAT
>PLFB01000079.1:0-21279 GCA_003137135.1 Acetobacteraceae bacterium | reverse complement strand
GGGTGGCGGCGGTGGTGGATGCGCGGGCGGAGATGCCGGCGGCGTTGCGGGAGATGGCAATGGGGGCGGGGATTCCGGTATTCTCCGCCGCGGTCGTGCGCAAGGCCATTGGGTATTCCGGCGTAACGGGCGTGGAGATTGTGGATCGTGCCGGGGGCGTTACGAAATTGGCGTGCGATGTGGTGGCGATGTCGGGCGGGTGGAATCCGGCGGTGCATTTGACGTCGCATCTGGATGGCAGGCCGGTTTGGGATGAAAAAATCTTGGCGTTTGTGGCGGGTGAAAAACTGCCGGCGGGGATGCAGGTGGTCGGGGCGGCGGCGGGTGTTGGGATTAACGAGAATATCGCGCCGCTTTGGGAGGTGGCGGGCGCGGGCAAAAAATTTGTGGATTTTCAGAACGACGTGACGGCGGATGACGTGAGGCTGGCGAAGCAGGAGGGATTTGTTGCGGTTGAGCACTTGAAACGCTACACCACGCTGGGGATGGCGACGGACCAGGGCAAGACCGCGAATGTGAACGGGCTGGCGCTGATGGCGGCGGCGACGGGGAAAGGAATCTCCGAGACGGGGACGACGAGGTTCCGGCCGCCTTATACGCCGGTTGCGATCGGCGCGCTGGCGGGGGCGCACCGGGGCAAGCATTTCAAGCCGACCCGAAAGACGCCCACGCATGACTGGGCGGCGGGCAAGGGTGCGATTTTCGTGGAAACGGGGCTCTGGCTGCGGGCGCAGTATTTTCCAAAGCCGGGGGAGGATTGGCTGGCGGCGGCGTCCCGCGAGGTAGCCGCGGTGCGCGGCGGCGTTGGGTTTTGTGATGTGACGACCTTGGGTAAGATTGATATTTTCGGGCCGGACGCGGCGAAATTTTTGGAATGCGTTTATGCGAATTCCTGGACCAACCTGCCGGTTGGGCGCGCGCGGTATGGGCTGATGCTGCGCGAGGACGGGTTTGTGATGGATGACGGCACCACCGCGCGGCTGGGCGAGGCGCATTTTTTGATGACGACAACGACGGCGAATGCGGCAAAGGTGTTTCAGCATCTGGAGTTTTGCCACCAATGGCTTTGGCCCGCGTTGCGGGTTTCGATGATCTCCGTGACGGACCAGTGGGCGCAGATCGCCGTGGCTGGGCCTTGCGCGCGCAAAACCTTGGCGAAAATTGTCGATGCGCCGTTCGATATCTCTAACGAGGCGTTTCCCTATATGGCGGCGGGGGCGTTGACCGTATGTGGGGGCGTGAAGGCGCGGCTGTTCCGGCTTTCGTTTTCTGGCGAGCTGGCCTATGAAATTGCGGTGCCGGCGCGGTTTGGGCACGCGCTGGCGGAGGCGCTGATGGCGGCCGGCAGGGAATTCGGGATTGTGCCGTACGGCACCGAGGCGCTGGGGGTGATGCGGATTGAGAAGGGGCACCCGGCGGGGAATGAATTGAACGGGCAGACCACGGCGCATGATCTGGGGTTTGCAAAATTGCTATCCAGGAAGAAGGATTTTGTCGGGCGGGCGATGGCGGCGCGGCCGGCGCTTTGCGATCCCGCACGGCCGGCGCTGGTGGGATTGAAGCCGGTGGAGTCTTCCGACCGGCTGCGGGCGGGGAGCCATTTGCTGCCGGTGGGGGCGGAGGCGGTGGCGGCGAATGATGCGGGGTACGTCACCTCCGCGGCGTATTCGCCGACGCTGGGGCATTGGATCGCGCTGGCGCTGCTGGCCAATGGACCGGCGCGGATGGGGGAGCAAATTCGGGTTTATGATCCGGTGCGGAACGGCGACGTGCTTGCGGAAGTGGTGGCGCCGGTGTTCTATGATCCGGAGGGTCAAAAACTCCATGCTTGATGCGCAAACAATTTGGTTTTCGGCCGCGGATTCCGTGCAGGCGGCGCCGTTCCGGTCGATCGTCAGCCTGGCGGGGCGGGCGGCAGAATTTTTGTCCGAGACCGGCGTGACGCCGCCCGCGCCGGGGCGCGTGGCGCGGCATGGGGGCGTTATGTATCTTTGGGCTGGGCCGGAAACGTGGCTGGCGATGGCGGATGACGCGGATTTGGAGGACAGGCTGCGCGCGCAGGCCGGGCCGGAGGTGGCGATAACGGACCAGAGCGACGGCAAATTTGTTTTGTTTGTGCACGGACCGCGTGCGCGCAAAATTTTGGCGAAGCTGGTGCCGATTGATCTGGACGAGGAGGCGTTTGACGAGGATGCGACGGCGCTGACGCTGGCCGGGCATATTCCGGTGCAGATCTGGCGGGAGGAGGAAAAATTCGCGCTGGTTTGTTTCCGGAGTTTTGCCGAGGGTTTGCACCACGCGCTGTTGCAGGCGGATACGGGACGGATTTGAGGATGGCTAAATCTCAATATGTGTTGACATTTTCCTGCAAGAACCGGCCCGGGATTGTTGCGGGAGTTTCCACGTATCTGTTTGAGCATGGCGGCGACATTCGGGAGGCGCAGCAATTCGATGACGCGGAAACCGGCAAGTTTTTCGCCCGCATCGCGTTTGACCTGAGCGGCGGCGGAACGCTGGAGGCGATCCGCGAGGGTTTTGCGGATGTCGCGGACAAGCTGGCGCTGACATGGACGATGAATGATCACTCAAAACCGCGGCGGGTGCTGATACTGGTTTCCAAGTTCGACCATTGCCTGGTCGATTTGATGTATCGCTGGCGGATCGGGGAATTGGAGATGCTGCCGACGGCGATTGTCTCGAACCACAGCATCGAGAATTATGCCGGCGTGGATTTCAACGATTTGCCGTTTTACCATCTGCCGATCACGAAAGATACGAAGATGGAGCAGGAGGCGGAGATCTGGCGGCTGGTGAAGGAGACAAGGTCGGAACTGGTGGTGCTGGCGCGGTATATGCAAGTGCTCTCGGATGCGCTGACGGCAAAGTTGTCAGGGCGGTGCATCAACATTCATCATTCGTTTCTGCCTGGGTTCAAGGGCGCAAAACCCTATCACCAGGCGCATATGCGGGGGGTGAAGTTGATCGGGGCGACGGCGCATTATGTGACGGCGGATCTGGATGAGGGGCCGATTATCGAGCAGGATGTCGAGCGGATTTCGCATGCCGATACGCCGGATGATCTGGTGCGCAAGGGACGCGATATCGAGCGGCGCGTGCTGGCAAGGGCGGTGCGGTACCACCTGGAGGACCGGGTGGTTTTGAATGGCAAAAAATGCGTGGTGTTTACGGCGTAGGAAACCACATGTCCGAAGCGCGAATCATCGACGGGAAGGCGTATGCGGCGGCGATAATCGGAGAGATCGCGGCTGAGGTGGCGGGCCTGAAATTTCAGCCGGGGCTGGCGGTGGTGCTGGTGGGGCACGATCCGGCGAGCCAGGTTTATGTGCGCAATAAGGCGAAGCAGACGGTCGCGGTCGGGATGAAATCCGTTGAGCACAGGCTGGGGGCGGAGGTTTTGCAAGATGAGCTTTTGGCGCTGGTGGCGGCGTTGAACGCGGATGCGGGCATTCATGGGATTCTGGTGCAGTTGCCGCTGCCTGCACAAATTGATTCGGCGGCGGTGCTGGATGCGATCGATCCGGCGAAGGATGTCGATGGGTTTCATGTGGTGAATGCGGGCCGGCTGGCGGCGGGGCTGCCGGGGCTGGTGCCGTGCACGCCACTAGGCTGCTTGCTGTTGTTGAAGGCGGCGCTTGGCGATCTCTCGGGGCTGGAGGCGGTGGTCGTGGGGCGGTCTAACATCGTCGGCAAGCCGGTGGCGCAGTTGCTGCTGCGGGAAAACTGCACGGTGACGATGGCGCATTCGCGGACCAGAAATTTGCCGGAGGTGTGCCGGCGGGCGGATATTCTGGTGGCGGCCGTGGGAAAGGCGGAAATGATACGCGGCAACTGGATAAAACCGGGCGCCGCGGTGATCGATGTGGGGATTAATCGGGTGCCGGCGGAGAACGGCAAGACAAGGCTGGTGGGGGATGTGGCGTTTGAAGAAGCCAAGGCTGTGGCAGGGTGGATTACGCCGGTGCCGGGCGGGGTGGGACCGATGACGATTGCTTGCCTGCTGCGAAATACGCTGGAAGCAGCAAAGAAAGCAGCGCTTTTTTGAAAAAAAGCGCGCAAAAAACTTTTGCTCCTGGGGGCGTTTGGACCGGGATTGCCTTTAATCGGCTCCGCTGGAGCCGATTAGCGGCAATCCCGGTCCCCACTACCCCAGGAGCAAAAGGTTTTTTGGTTGCCTCGGGCGGGGCGCCTTTTTTTCAAAAAAAGTGACTTCTTTTGCGGCTTAAACCTGTCGAAAGCTTTCGCGAGCCGTTCTCGGTCGCCAACTCTCACGAGGCAATCTTGCGGTTTCCGTTTCCGTTTCGTGAGGACCGTTTCGCCTATGGCGTGAATTTGGAGCCGCATTGGCGAGGCGATGCGGCACGGTTTGATATCGACGAGCATTATCTGGGCGAGGTGGCGGAGCGGGAGATTGTGCTGCGGGGCGATGCCTCGCGGTATTTTGTGCCGCAGGATATGCGGGCGGCGGCGTGGGAGGCGCTGGCGCTGATCATGGAGGCGCTGGCGCGGGATTTTCCGGGGCTCTTTGCGCTGGAGGTGGAGGAAAATGACTGGCGCTGGCGCAATCTGGCGTTGGGTTTGGAGCAAGATTTCGTGTTCGGCGATGACGGCTCGCTGCCTTACGGACCGTTAGAATTCGTCGCGCGGCAGGTGCAAGGAGATTTTGTGCTGCTGGCGCAGCTTGGTGCGGAATTGGTTTTGCGCGGCGGGATGGTAACCGCGGCGGCGGGGTGGAGTTTTGCCAAAAATCTTGGGAAATCGTTTCATCAGTTTCATCAGCCGGTGCCGCTGGCGCACCAGATGGGGGTGTTTGACCGGGCGCAGAAATTTCTAACGCGGCTGACGCCGGAGCGGCCGGTGCGGCGGCTGGGCTGGTCGATGACGGCGCAGCCGCGGCTGGATATTTCGAGTGAAAATGAGGCGGTGTGGGCGATGGACCGATCGCGCGTGACGGCAGCGGATGTGGGCGAGAAAGTCTGGTTGCGCGTGGAGTTGCAGACGCTGAGCCGGCTTGAGCGCAGCCAGGCGATTCTGTTTGGCATTCGCACCTATATGCTGCGGTTGGATGAATTGGTACGGGTGCGCAAATGGGCGGCGCGGCTGCACCGGGTGATGGGGTCGTTGCATCCGGAAGTTGTGGCGTATAAGGGGCTGGGGCATGTGCTGCCGCTGGTGCTGGGTTATTTGGCGCCGTTTGATGACGGCGGGGTGCTGGGGCCTGGGGCGGGGCCGGAACAAACGAGTCTTTAATCTGCAATCACCTCTGGGCATTTTGGCGCAACCGGGCATAATACAACCGATGGGGGTGAAGGCGCATGTCCGCACGAATGCAAAGCAAGTCTGGTCCCGTAAAAATTTCTAAAACGCCGCTGGCTGAGGCGCTGAACCAGGCCGGCCTGCCGCCCGATGCGGCGGAGCCTTACGCCACCGGCAGCAATGCGGCCGGCGTTTCGGATTTGACGCTGGAACAGGCGATTGGGGTGCAGGTGCGGCAGTTGCGCCGGCGGGTGGGGATTACGGTTTCGGAACTGGCTGCGGCGGCGGGACTTTCCGGTGGGATGCTCTCGAAGATCGAAAACGGACAGATTTCGCCGTCGCTGGCGAGTTTGCAGGCGCTGGCGACGGCGTTGAACGTGCCGCTGACGACGTTTTTTTCGACTTTTGAGGAAAAGCGGGATTGCTCTTTTGTGAAGGCTGGCACTGGGGTGATCATCGAGCGGCGGGGCACCAAAGCGGGGCACCAGTATAGTCTGCTGGGGCACGCGCTGGGCGGGGCGGTGGTGGTGGAGCCGTATTTGATCACGCTGCACAAGGACGCGGTGCCATACGCGGCGTTTCAGCATGAAGGGACGGAGTTCATCTACATGCTGAGCGGCGAGGTGGCGTACCGGCATGGCGACCAGAGCTACCATCTGACGCCGGGCGATGCGCTGCTGTTTGATTCCGCGGCGCCGCACGGGCCGGAAAAGCTGATTGTGAAGCCGATGACCTATCTTTCCATCATTACCTATGGCCGGGAGCCGGTTTGACGGGCTTTTGCCGGGTTTTCTTGGGAGGAATTGTTTATTCTTATTGGTTGACGCGCGGGGGCGGGGTGGGTAACATTGCCGGATGGCTTAGAGGCGGATTCATTTCATGTGTGGCATTGCGGGATTGTTTCTGAAAAATCGGGCGCTGGAGCCGGAATTGGGGGCAATGACGGCGGCGATGCTGAGCGTGCTGACGAGCCGCGGGCCCGATAGCGCGGGGTTTGCGGTGTATGGCCAGGCGATGCCGGGATTTTTGAAAATTTCGTTGCGTGGAGCGGAAAATTTTGATTTTGGCGCGATGGCGGCGGCGCTGGATGTGGATGTTTCGGTGCATGACGACCACGCGGTGATCGCCGTGCCGCTGGAGCGGGAGGCGCGGGTGCGGGCGCTGCTGGTCCAGAGGTTTCCTGAGGTCGCCGTTGTGGCGAGCGGCGCGCGCATGGAACTTTTCAAAGGTGTCGGGCAGCCCGACGAGGTTTCAAAGCGGTTTGGGCTAGTGGGGATGACGGGGAGCCACGCCATCGGGCATACGCGGATGGCGACCGAGTCGGCGGTGACGATCGCCGGGGCGCACCCGTTTTCCACCGGGGCGGACCAGTGCCTGGTGCATAACGGGTCGTTGTCTAACCATAATGATATCCGGCGCAAGCTGATCAAGGAGGGGATGCGGTTTGAGACGCAGAATGACACCGAGGTGGCGGCGGGGTTTTTGAGCTGGCAATTGCGGGAAGGGGCGAAACTGGACGAGGCGCTGGGCGCGGCGCTGGACACGCTGGATGGGTTTTATACGTTTGTGGTGGGGACGGAGACGGGGTTTGGCGTGCTGCGGGACCCGGTGGCGTGCAAGCCGGCGGTGATGGCGGAGACGGATGATTATGTGGCGTTCGGCTCGGAATATCGGGCCATGGCTGATCTGCCCGGCATTGCCGACGCGCATTTGTTTGAGCCGGAGCCGGCAAGAGTTTATTTTTGGGAGCGCGCGGCGTGAGGGTGGCGGCGGCGCCGGTGGCGGTGAATGAGCCGGTGGTGTTTGACCTTGCGGCGGCCGGACTGCGGGCGTTGAATGCGGCGTTGGCGGGGCTGACCGCCACGACGAATCAGACGGTTTGGCGGGTGAAGAACCCAAGGGGGGAGCACGCGATCGCGGTGGGGGTGACCGCGCCGGTTTGCATTTTTGTGGATGGGCCGGTGGGTTATTACTGCGCCGGTATGAATGACGGGGCGGATATCACGATTATGGGCAATGCCGGGCCGGGTGTCGCTGAAAACATGATGTCAGGATTCGTGCGCGTGACGGGGGATGCGAGTCAGGCGGCCGGCGCGAGCGCGCATGGCGGGCTGTTGGTGATCGAGGGAAATGCCTCGGCGCGATGCGGGATTTCCATGAAGGGCGTGGATATCGTGGTGAAAGGTTTTGTGGGGCATATGAGCGCGTTCATGGCGCAGAGCGGGAACTTGGTGGTGCTGGGTGATGCGGGGGAGGCGCTGGGGGATAGTTTGTATGAAGCGCGGATTTTTGTGCGCGGGCGGGTAGCGAGTCTGGGGGCGGACTGCGAGGAGAGGCCGATGACCGATGAGGCGGCGGCGATTCTGGCGGGGCTGCTGCGGCGGGCGGATGCACGGGCGGAGGTGGGGGATTTCAAGGTTTATGGCTCGGCCAGGAAACTATACAATTTTCATGTCGATCATGCGGGTCACTACTGATGGAAGCCGTTCCGCGTACGAAACCGCGCTACTCGGCGACGTTCGATCCGCATGCGATCGCGGAAATTCAGCGCGCGGCGGCGACCGGGATTTATGATATACGGGGCGGCGGAACCAAGCGGAAATTGCCGCATTTTGATGATTTGCTGTTTTTGGGGGCGTCGGTTTCGCGGTATCCGCTGGAAGGGTATCGGGAACGGTGCGGGACGGACGTGGTGCTGGGGACGCGTTTTGCATCCAAACCGATACGGTTGAAAATTCCGGTGACGATCGCGGGGATGTCGTTCGGTTCTCTTTCCGGCCAGGCGAAGGAAGCGCTGGGGCGAGGCGCGACGCTTGCGGGGACTTCCACCACCACCGGCGATGGCGGGATGACGGAGGAGGAGCGCGGGCACTCCGATACGTTAGTGTATCAATATCTGCCGTCGCGCTATGGGATGAACCTGCGCGATTTGCGGCGGGCGGATGCGATTGAGATTGTGGTGGGGCAGGGGGCGAAGCCGGGCGGCGGCGGAATGTTATTGGGACAAAAAATCTCGCCGCGGGTGGCGGCGATGCGGAACCTTCCCGAAGGGATTGATCAGCGTTCCGCCTGCCGGCATCCGGATTGGACGGGGCCGGATGATCTGGAGATCAAAATCCTTGAGTTAAGGGAACTGACGGGGTGGGAGAAGCCGATCTATGTAAAAGTGGGGGCGAGCCGGCCGTATTATGACACGGCGCTGGCGGTGAAGGCTGGGGCAGACGTTGTTGTGCTGGACGGGATGCAGGGGGGCACGGCGGCGACGCAGGAAGTTTTTATTGAGCATGTGGGAATTCCGATACTGGCCGCGATCCGTCCGGCGGTGCAGGCGCTGCAGGATTTGGGGTTTCATCGTAAAATCCAGCTGATTGTGTCGGGGGGGATACGGACGGGCGCGGATGTGGCGAAGGCGCTGGCACTGGGGGCGGATGCGGTTTCGATCGGCACGGCGGCGCTGATCGCGCTCGGGGATAACTCGCCGGAGTTTGAGGCGGAGTATGAGAAGTTGGGAACGGCGGCTGGCGCCTATGATGACTGGCATGAGGGGCGCGACCCGGCGGGGATTACGACTCAGGACCCGGCGCTGGCGGCGCGGCTGGACCCGGTTTTGGGTGGCCGGCGGCTGGCAAATTACTTGGCGGTGCTGACGCTGGAGGCGCAGGCGATCGCGCGGGCGTGTGGCAAAAGCCATTTGCATAATCTGGAGCCGGAAGATTTGGTGGCTCTGACGATTGAGGCCGCGGCGATGGCGCAGGTGCCGCTGGCGGGGACGAATTGGATACCTGGGAAAACAGTGGGGTTGTAAAATGACGAAAGATCTGGCGGCGGCCGCGAAAGAGCGCGGGATTAAGTATTTTATGATTTCGTACACGGATTTGTTTGGCTCGCAGCGGGCGAAGCTGGTGCCGGCGGCGGCGATTGCGGGGATGCAAAAGAACGGGGCGGGGTTTGCGGGGTTTGCGACCTGGCTGGATATGTCGCCGTCGGATTCCGATATGTTCGCGCTGCCGGATCCTGAGACGCTGATTCAGTTGCCGTGGAAAAAGGAGGTGGGCTGGCTGGCTTCCGACATCTGGATGGATGGCAAGCCGGTGGCGCAGGCGCCGCGGTTGGTGTTGAAAAAGGTGATTTCGGCCGCGGCGGAAGCCGGGTTTGAAATGAAGAGCGGCGTGGAATGCGAATTCTTTCTCGTCAACAAGGATGGCACGGCGATTTCGGATTCGGCCGATATCGCGACAAAGCCTTGCTATGACGCGAGCGCGCTGATGCGGCGGTATGACGTGATTACAGAGATATGCGACGCCATGCTTGATTTGGGCTGGGAGGCGTACCAGAACGACCATGAGGACGCTAACGGCCAGTTTGAGATGAACTGGAGTTTTGATACCGCACTGGTGACGGCGGACCGGCATACTTTTTTCAAGTTCATGGTGAAGTCGATTGCCGAAAAGCACGGGCTGCGGGCGACGTTCATGCCAAAACCGTTTTTGGGGCTGACGGGAAGCGGGTGCCATGCGCATGTTTCGGTCTGGCGGGATGGCAAGAATTTGTTTGAGGATGAGGGCGGTGAGCTGGGCGTGGCGGAATTGGGGTATCATTTTATCGGGGGGATTATTCAGCATGCGGAGGCGCTGTGCGCGCTGACGAATCCGACGATCAATTCGTATAAGCGCATTAACGCGCCGCGGACGCTCTCCGGTGCGACGTGGTCGCCGAATACGGTGACATATTCAGGGAATAATCGGACGCATATGATACGGATTCCGGAACCGGGAAGGTTTGAGCTGCGGCTGGCGGATGGGTCCACCAACCCGTATCTGCTGCAGGCGGGGATTCTCTCCGCCGGGTTGGACGGGATGAAGAACAAGATTCTTCCCGGGGCGCGGTTGGATATTAACATGTATGAGGAAGGGCATACGGTGAAGGATGCCAAGCGGCTGCCGTTGAATTTGCTGGATGCGCTGCGGGCGTTTGAGGGGTCGGCCGTGCTGGAGGCAGCTTTGGGGGCAGAGTTTACGAAGTCCTATGCCAAGATGCGGCATAATGAGTGGCTGGAATATGCGGCGCACCTTTCGGAGTGGGAGCGGCAGGCGACGCTGGATTGTTAGTGGAGGAAAGAAAGTAGCGCTTTTTTGAAAAAAAGCGCGCAAAAAACTTTTGCTCCTGGAGGCTTTTGGACGGCGATTGCCGTTAATCGCCTCCAACNNTTTTTTGGTTACTTTTTTTTCAAAAAAAGTAACTGCTTTTTTTGTCTTTTCCTTTCGATTGCTTACCTGTTGAAAAAATGGATTGCTTCGCAAGAGCTCGCAATGACGTGGGTGGGGCGGATGGTGGTTGGGGGGGTCATGAATAGTTTTTTGATTTTGGCGTTGCTGACGTTGGCGGCGGCGATGGAGTCGGGGGGGGATGCGCTGGCGCGGGCGGGGCTGCACGCGGGGACTGGCGCGGGGCGGGTGGGGTTTTTGGTGGCGGCGGCGGTGGTGTTGTTTGCTTATGGCGTGACGGTGAATTTGCCGCCTTGGGATTTTGGCAAGCTTCTTGGCGTGTATGTGGCGATGTTTTTTGTGGTGGCGCAGGTGATCAATTTTTTTGGGTTCGGGATGCGGCCTACGATGCCGATTTTCTTGGGCGGGGCTTTGATTGTGGCGGGGGGGATGGTGATTACGTTTTGGAAGGCGTGAGGGCGGCGAGGCCTTGTTCTAGGTCCGCAATGAGATCGTCGGTGTTTTCCAGGCCGATGTGGAACCGGGCCATTTCGCCTTCGAACACGCCGGTGCCGGCGCTCCGGTGGATGGTGCCGGTGGTGGGCAGGACTAGGCTCTCGTAGCCGCCCCAACTCGCGCCGATGCCGAAGAGTTTTAGTGCGTCGATCATGGCGACGACCGCCTCGGCCGAATATTGCGGCTGGAAAACGACGCCGAAGAGGCCGCAGGCGCCGGAAAAATCGCGTTTGAAGAACTCGTGGCCGGGGCATGACGTGAGGGCGGGGTGCAGGACGCGGGCGACTTCCGGGCGGGTTTCGAGCCAGTGGGCGATGCTCAGGCCGGCGGCTTCCTGGGCCTTCAGGCGGAGGTTGAGGGTTCGCAAACCTCGCAGGGCCAGCCAGCAATCGTCGGGAGAGGCGTATTGGCCGAGGTCCATCGCGCCTTTGCGGAGCCATTGCCAGTCGGCGTCCGAGTTGACGGTGACGGCGCCGAGGATGATGTCTGAATGACCGCCGGCGTATTTGGTGAGGGCCTGGATGGAGACGTCCACGCCGTGTTTGAAGGGCTGGAAGGTTTGCAGGCCCCACGTATTGTCCATAAAGACTTTTACGTTTCTTGCGCGCGCGACCCTGGCTAGCATGGGGACGTCTTGGACTTCGAAGGTGTGGCTGCCAGGGCTTTCGGTGAGCAGGACGGTGGTGTTTTTTTGGAAGAGGGCTGGGAAATCCGATTCGGCGATCATGGGGTCGTAGTAGGTGGTCTCGATTCCGTAACGGCGCAGCAGACCGTCGCAAAAGCGGCGGGTGGGGCCGTAGGCGGAATCGGGGACCAGGATGTGGTCGCCTGATTTCATGTAGGCCAGGAGCGGAACCGTTATGGCGGCGAGGCCGGAGCCGACGACCTGGCAGTGCGTGCCGCCTTCGATCATTGCGATGCTGGATTCGAGGGCAAAATGGGTTTCCGTGCCGCACAGGCCGTAGATCTCGACCGGGACAAAGTAGTTTTTGCCGATTTCGCGTTTTTCGGCGACGCTGGGGTAGAGCACGGTGGAGCCGCGTTTGAGCGGCGGGTTGACGAAGCCGTAGGTTTTGGTGTCCGCGCGGCCGGCATGCACCAGCCGGGTTTCCAGTTTCTTGGACATTCAGACCTCGACAGGGAAATTCGGATTGCCGCCCCATTCGGCCCAGGAGCCGTCGTACAAGGCGGGTTCGGGCAGGCCGGCGGTGAGGGCGGCGAGGTTGATGACGGCGGCGGTGATGCCGGAGCCGCAGCTGGTGATGACCGGGCGGTTGCGCGCGGCGCCGGCGGCGTTAAAAATGCGGCGCAATTCATCCGGCGGCCTTAACGCGCCGTTATTCAGCAGGTCCGTATAGGGCAAGGAATGCGCGCCGGGTATATGGCCGCTACGCATGCCCGGGCGCGGTTCGGGCACGCTGCCGTTGAAGCGGCCGGTGGAGCGCGCGTCCAGCACCAAAGCGGTTTTGGCGGTGAGGTTCTCGAGCAGGTCCGCGGCGTGTTTCACCATGTGCGTCTGGAAGGCGGGGGTGAAGGTTTTTGGGGTGATTTTGGTGATCTGGCTGGTCACGGCACGGTTTTCGCCGATCCATTTGGGCAGGCCGCCGTCCAGGACGGCGACGTTCTGGTGGCCGAAGACGCGGAACATCCACCAGGCGCGGGCGGCGGAAAAAATGCCGCGCTGGTCATACACGACGATTCGGCTGTCATTGCCGGCGCCGAGCGCACCGGCGGCGCTGGCGAAATTTTCGGGGGTGGGGATGGTGTGGGGGAGCGGATTCGCATGGTCCGAAATCTCGTCCACATCGAAAAACTGCGCGCGGGGGATATGGGCGGCGGCGAAGGAGGCTTTGGCGTTTTTGTTTTCGTTGGGGAGGAAGTAGGTGGCGTCGAGCAGGACCAGGTCGGGGTCCTTGAGGATGGTAGCGAGGAGGTCGGTGGTTATGGTGGGGGGCATGGGTCCAAATAAACCAAATCAGATTTAAAGAAAGACGAAAGGGAAGGCGTTACTGTTTTGAAAAGACCTTAACATCGCCGCCGTTGCTATCCGAAGGAAGATTTAACCGCAGATTTCGCAGATTAACACGGCTGACCGCGATGAAGGCATATTCCCGATCCGCGGTAATGCGTTTTAATTTACGAAATCTGCGGATAAATTCTTTTTTTATCCACGCGAAGCGGTGATCATGGCGCGGACGCGCTCGGCGGCGGCGGCACCTTTGATGGCTTCGCGCCAGGCGCCCTCACTGACGCGCTGGTGGGCGGCGACGGCGTCTTCGGCGCCGGTGATCATGGCGACGCCCGACTGGGTGGCGGGCAGGGCGTCCGGGCTGAAGGGGTTGATGGCGAGGGTGGCGCGTTCGCGGGAACGGAGCAGGGTGAAGGGGCCGTTAGGTTCGCCGCTGGCCATCAGGCCGAGTTGCAGGCCGATGGGCTCGCTTTCCATCAGGTTGGCGATGAGTTCCATTTCGCGCGCGGCGACGTCGCGCGCCATGTTGCGCAGACGGTCGCTGGTGGCGGTGGCGCCGGCGACACCTTCGGCCAGAAATTTCTGGATGGAGGCGATGGTGAGGATGCCGATGATGGAGGGCTTGCGGGCGGCGTACATGCGCTTGCGGGAGATCATGACGCCGAGCAGTTGCTCGGCCGCGGCGCGGGTCATGCCACGCTCGTTGCCGGCGGCTTCGGCGTTTTCCTCAAAAATTTGCGCCAGCACGGCGTCGAAATTGTCGGAGGTGATGAGGTACATGATGGGGCCGAAGACCTGCAGAATCTGGTCGGAGGTTTCCTCGATCTGGCGCAGGCGTTCCATGTAGCCGACGGGCTTGGTGTAGTATTCGACGCCGATGCCGAGCAGCGTGAGGGGGGAGATTTTGAGGAGTTCGGCGAGTCGGTTGACGGTGTCGAGCTTGATGACCTCGCCTTTTTCGTAGCGGTAGAGGGCGGCGCGGGAGACGCCGAGGCGGGCGGAGATTTCCTCGGCCTTGAGGCCGGATTCCATCCGGTAGGCGCGCAATTGCTGGCCGATTTCATTAAAACGCATGTTCAACCACTCCTTGAATGCGGCGGGCGGCGTGTCGCGCAGTTGTCCATAAGCTAGGCGAAAATCTCAGAATATGATCCAAAGGGAACAGGATGCAATTATGCGACAAAATGTCGATAAATACAATGACATGTCGTGAAATATGAGATTCATGCCGGGGCGGCAGCGCGGCGGGTGGTTTTTGCGGCCTGCCCTCCCCTTGCTTTGCGGGGGGGCTATCGTCCATCAAGGCGGCCATGAAGTCTGAACGGATTCTGATGCTGGCGATGGCGGCGGCGCTGGGCGCTGGTTGCCTGTTGATATTGCTGCCGTTTGTGCCGGCGATGCTGTGGGCCGGAATTCTGGTTTACTGCACCTGGCCGATTTACGTGTGGTCGATTCGGTACGTGCGGCCAAGCGTGGCGGCGCTCGTGATGACGCTGTTGGTGGCCGGAATCGTGCTGGTGCCGGTGGTGCATGTCGGGCTGGTGGCGGTGAAAGAGGCGCGGGTGAGCCAGGGTTGGGTGCATTCCGCGATGGTGGACGGGCTGCCGCCGGCGCCGGCGTTTTTCAACAAGGTCCCAGTGGTTGGGGGGATGTTGGCGGATTTCTGGAATAATTCCGCGGATGATCTGGGCGGCACGGCGGACCAGTTGCAGCCGCTGCTGGGGGAGCTGGCACATTCCGGGTTCCGGTTTCTGGTGATTTTGACGCATGGGCTGGTGGGGATCGTGGTGGCGCTGTTCATCGCGTTTTTCTTCTATTTGTCCGGCGAGCAGATCGTGGCGCGGATGCGGCTGCTGCTGGTGCGGATTATGACGGAGAGCCGCGTGGACCATTTGCTGGGCCTTGTGGCGGGCACAGTGCGGGGCGTGGTGTTTGGGATTTTGGGCACGGCGGCGATGCAGGGCGTGCTTTACGCGGTGGGGTTCGAGGTGGCGCGGGCGCCGCAGGCGCTGCTGCTGGCGAGTTTTGCCGGGCTGGTGTCGATTATTCCGGCGGGGGCGGTGATCGTCTATGTGCCGCTGTGTTTGTATTTGCTGGCGCAGGGACATGTACTGATCGGACTGTTGCTGGCGGCATATTGTTTTGTGGTGGTGGGCGGGGCGGATTCGGTTGTGCGACCGTGGCTGATCGCGCGGGGCGCCTCGCTGCCCTATGTGCTGACGCTGATCGGCGTGCTGGGCGGGGCGATCGCGTTCGGAGCGCTGGGCATTTTCTTGGGGCCCGTGCTGCTGGCGACCGGGCTGGCGGTGGCCGAGGAATTTGCCGGGCAGCCGCGAGGGGCTTGGCGGCAGCCGGGTGTATAGGGATTTAAAAATCGGCAAGGAGTTGGGAAGAATTAGGGAAATATTCATTAATTTGTGGGAGTAGTCGGAGGAGACAACGACGGGATTGGAATTGATGGCGGAAGTTTTTGCAAGGAGCGCGATTGGTTGAAGGGCGATTGATGTTTGGCGCGAATTTGTTGAGCGGCGCCGTTTGATTTTGAAACGCTTTTGGTTTTTCGCAGGCGTTTGATCGTGGGCATGCGTTTGATTGTGGGCGCGCGTTTGACGGCGGATACGAATTGATCGGAGACCGTGTGATGGTGCAACAAATTTGCTACTGCACTTGTTTTACGGTGGCGCGATTTGGTTGGCGGAGCGGGTTTGATGAGGGGAATGAGGTTTTTGGCGTGAAGGCGTCTCGTATTGGGAGCAAGATCAATGGCGGGAGCGAATTTGGCGTCTGACGGGATTTTGGAATCTGAAGGGATCTCTGAAGGGATCTTTCTGTCCGGAGGGGAATTCGTGGCGGGCGGGATGTTGGGGCCGATGAATTTCGGGGTTGGCGAAAATGGGGGGTTGTCCCGGCGGCGGGCGGCGGAGCAGCAGGGGCGGGCGGCTGAGCAAGCGGTCGCCGAATATTGGCAGGACCGGGGTTTTTGTCTGCTGGCGCGGCGGCAGCGGACCAGGTTGGGCGAAATTGATGTGGTTGTGGCCGACCAGAAGACTTTGGTTTTTGTTGAGGTGAAGGCGCGTAGCAATTTCGGGCGCGCGGTCGAAACGCTGCCGCCTTGGAAGCAGGCGCGGCTGCTGGAAGCGGCGGAGTATTTGCTGGCCGTGCATGCCGACTGGCGGCGGGAGAATACGCGGTTCGATGTGGCGCTGGTTTGCCATGGCGCGATTGAGATGATCGAGGATGCGATCAGGCATCAGTAAGCAGTCGTCAGTTGTCAGTTGTCAGTTGTCAGATTGAATGGGTTAGGAATCGCTCGAATTTAAATTCTGACAACTGACAACCGACGACTATGTTACGCGTTTGCGGAGGCGGCCGACGGGCGGCTCTTATCATATTGCGGGTCCTTTTGCCGACTCATTTGACGCCGCCTGTCAGCGGTGAGCGAAGGTGTTGACCCCTCTGCTGTAATCTCGTTTTAGACAAAGTGCTTGCGGCTGCGTGACGTTCCGGTGACGCCTTTACAGGTCTAGACAAATTATTTCTCCTCCCCGCATGTGGGGCCGATGTTGATGCAGGGAGAAAAGGCGGGGCGCCGTGGAGCCAGAGCGCGGCGGAATGTCGCATGCGAGCGCGTCGCATGATGAGACACACTCTCGCCGCTATTTTCGCACTTTTGCTCGCCAGCCTGCCGGAGGCGGCGCACGCCGCGTGTACGGCGACAACCGATCCACTGGCCAATGCGTTTTGTGAAGGCGAAGCGGCCGACGCGGCGGCGGCGGATCTTGCGCATGCTTTCAAGGCCGCCGTGCAAGGCCTCTCGCCGCCCGCTCAGGCCGGGCTGTTTCACCAGCAGAGCCAATGGAAGCTGCAGTTTAATCAAACCTGCACATTTCGCCGCCGTGGCGCGATTCTCGTCGATTTCCGCTGCGCGCGCGAAAAAATCCAGCGTCGAACCGCCGTGCTTCAGGCGGTGCCTTACGATAGCCGCGCCGCGCCGCAATCATTGGGCATCCATTTCTTCATCGTCTCGTACTGGAATTGCAGCGGCGCCAAATCGAATTATGCCGCCGCAAGTTGCGAAGGCGCCAATACCAGCGCAGATTTTTACGAGCATCGCCAGTTGCTCGCGCGGTTTGAGCTGACGGCTCCGACCGACCGCCAGGCGGCTCTCGACGCGCGGGATGCGCAGTGGCGGCGGGGCGTGGCGCGAGCGTGCGGCGTTCGGCGCGGCGGCCGGCTGTTCATCGACTTTGGCTGCGTCGATCGCGCCATTGCGGCACGCGACGCGGTGTTGAGCGCCGCCATGCGGGCGCCGGCACTCAATTTGCGCGACAACGGCGTGTTCGCCGTGCGCGCGACGGCCATGCCATGGGTTTGGCATGCCGGGCAGAACGGCGATTATCCGTTTGGGCCGCCGGACGGGACCGGCCCGACCATCATCAGCCTGGCCCGGCTGGGCGCTCTGCCAGGACGGCGCATCGCCATCGAATATCAGTCTGGCGTCATAGCCGGCCGCGGCGGCAAGCTGGATACCGACGCCAACGGTTTTTGGAAGCCAGGCTCGGGCGGCATCGGCTACGGCGGCGCGCCGACCGGGCAGCGCCAATCCGCCGCGATCTGCGGTTTTGCGGACGCAACCGGCCGGCTCGTGATACCGCCTTTTCTGCTGGGTGACGGGCCGACGGTGAAGCAGGTGCCGGCCGGCGCCACGCAGCTGCAAATCGGGGTGAACCAGGAGATCGGGTTCGACGAAAACACCGGCGGGCTGAACGTCTCCGTCACGCTCGTGCGCGGCGCGGATTAGGCTACTTCAAATCGCTCCACAGTCTCGCCAGGTCGGCCGCGCCGTCGCCGCCTTGCACGGCGGCGAACATGGCTTTGGCGTTGGCTCTCTGGCCGGCCTCGTCGTAGGCGATGCCGAGTTCCAGCTCGGCCTGGCCGGGCTGCGCAAGGTCGCCGGAGCGGATCGCGTCGGCCATCGGTCCGAGGCCGGCTGAGTTGCCGCCGTCCACCTGGTTGAAACCGGCCAAGAATTTCGAGGCCGCGTCGTCATCCACGGCCGCCGCCGCGGTCTGGCGCTGCTGCACCAGCGCCTTCAGCCGCGCCTGGCGCGCGGCGTCCGGGCCGGAGCCCAGCACGCCGGTCGCAAAACCCTGGGCCATGATTTTGGCGGCCTCGTTGGGCAGGCCGCCCTGCAAGGCGGTTTGCGCCATGTCCATATATTCTGGCTCGGTCGCGGCCACCCCGGCGGCGAGCTTTAGGCGGAAAAAATCCAGCGCGAGCTGGTCCGAAAACGCCGGGTTCGACTGCGCCAGGCCGAGCAGCTGGGTCCAGTAGGCGGGACTTGGATAGTATCTCACCAGCTTCTCGATCATCGCCTGATAGGCGGCGTCGTTTTTGGTGGTGGCGTCGCAATAGGCGGCCATTTGCAGATTGGCTTCCGCCGGTCGCGCCTGGCGGCTCACGTAAGCATCCAGAGCGGCACAGTCGTTGGTTTTCAGGTAGGATTGCAGCAGAATCGGCGTGAAACGCGGATCGCCCGGCAGATACGCCTTGATGGTGCGGATCGCGCCACCGTAGTCGCCGGCCTGGTAGTCGTCGCTGGCCTCGGCTTCGGCCATCAGGCTTACCTGATCTGGCCCCAGCTCACCTGAGCCGATGAGCGCGGCATAATCCGACGCGGCGGCGGCATAATCGTGCCGGCCGGAATCAATGGCGGCGCGGACCTGGCCGATGGTAAAACTCTCGTCGGCGGATTTGCCGGGCACGGCCTCGGCCTGCGACAGTTTTTTCTCCGCCATGCCATACTCGCCTTCGGACAAATAGCGCTCGGCGGCCTGCAGCGGCGCCGCGATGGCGGGGCGCAGGGCGTCGGCATAGGCGGGGGCAGAACAAAGAAAAAGGCAAGCAAGAACTTCTTTTTTGAAAAAAAGAAGCAAAAAACTTTTGATTCCCATGGCCTTTGAGCGGCCACAGTTTGGCCGCTCAAAGGCCGGGGTTAAACAAGAGTTTTTTTGGTTCTTTTTTTGCAAAAAAAGAACTGCTTTCTTTTCTTCTTCAAGGCGCAAACTGTTCATTCCCGACAATACCAATCTTCGTCACGCCTTCCCGCTCCGCCGCCGCCATCACGCCAATTACCGTGCCGTAGCTCGCCAGCTTGTTCGGGTTGATGTGCACTTCAGGCTGGTCGGGCTGCTGCGCCACGGCTTCGAGTTTCTGCTCCAGTGTGGCCTCGTCCGGCACCACCGCGCCGTTCCAGGAGATGGTGCCGTCGAAATCGATGTCGATCTGCACCACCTGCGGCGCGACCGGCGGGGGCGGCGGGTTGCCCGTGGGCAGGTTGAGGTTGACCGCGTGCAATTGCACCGGGATTGTGATGATCAGCATGATCAGGAGCACCAGCATCACGTCGATCAGCGGCGTGGTGTTGATGTCGACCATCTCCTCCGGGTCGTCGTTGCTGCCGAGTTTGATCGCCATCGGTTTGCCTTCTAGCTGTTGGGCTTGGTGGGGTCGATGATGAACCCGACCTTGGCGATGCTGACCTGCTGGCAGGCGTACAGAATCTCGCCGACGGATTTGTATTGCGCGCTGGTGTCGCCGCGGATTTCGATGGTGGGCTGCGGCACCTGTGTGGCGACTTTTTCGAGATCCGTGGTCAGGTCGCCCTGGTTGGGCACCAGCACCTGGTTCCAATAGATGTTGCCCTGCCGATCCACCGTGAGGTTGATGTTTTGCGGCTTGGTCTGCAGCGGCTGGTTGTGGTTTTTGGGCAGCGTCACGGGGATGGTGTGGGTGACCACGGGGATCGTGATGAGGAAGATGATCAGCAGCACCAGCATCACGTCCACCAGCGGGGTGGTGTTGATGGTGGAGACAAGCTCGTCCTCACCATCGCTGCTGCCCAGTTGGAAGGCCATGTTTTAGGCCCGGACGGCGGCGGCGCGCTTGACGGCGATGTCGCCGGCCAGATCGCTATGCGCGACGCCGGCGCCGTTGGCGTCCGAACTGAGCAGCACGAACAGGATGCGCTTGGCGAATTTGCGGATCATATCCATCACGCGCTTGTTGCGGCGGACCAGAAAATTGTAGCCGAGCACGGCGGGCACGGCGACGGCGAGGCCGATGGCGGTCATGATCAGCGCCTCGCCGACCGGGCCGGCGACCTTGTCGATGGAAGCCTGGCCGGCGATGCCGATGGCGGTGAGCGCGTGGTAGATGCCCCACACCGTACCGAACAGCCCGACGAACGGGGCGGTGGAGCCGACGGTGCCGAGCAAGGCAAGGCCGTCCTGCATTTTGCTTTGCACGGTGGTGACCGCGTCATCCAGCGCGCTGGCCGTAAAACTGTGGATGTCGATCTTGTCGAGCAGGCCGGTGTGCTGCTCGATCGATTCCAGGCCGGATTGCGCGATGAACTTGAACGGGGTGCCGGGCTGCATCTGCTGCGCGCCGGTGGCGACGGAGCCGGACTGCCAGAAGGTGGCGTTGACCCGCTTGGCCTGGGCGAAGATGCGGAACTGCATGATCGCCTTGGTGATGAGCACGTACCAGCTGCCCATCGACATGATGACGAGGATGAGGAGGGTGGCGCGGGCGACGATGTCGCCGCTGGCCCAGAGCGCGCCGAGGCCGTAGGGGTTGGCGACGGTGGTCGTCGTCTCGGCCGAATTGTCGGGCGGCAGCACGGCGGCGGGCGCCTGGCCGGCAGGCGCCTGGCCGGCAGGCGCCGCGCCGGGTGCTGCGTTGGCATCAGGCGCCGTGCCGGCGGCGGGCGGCGTGGCGGCCGCGGGGGCAGCGGCGCCTGGCGCGGTGGCGGCGGGCGGCGCCGTCGCGATCGAATCGGGTGTCGGGCTGGTCGCGGCCGGCGGGGTCGCCGGCGCGGTGACGGGAGCGGCGGTCTGCGCGCCGGCGGTCTGCGCCAGGGCGGGTGCCGCGGAAAGTCCAACGAGCAGCGCCATCGCGGTCAGGAATTTTGCGGTCTTTTCAAGAGTTTTCATCATTACGACTCACCATAAATGGGTTGGACTGCGCAGTACGGATAGGTTTTTAGCTAAAAGATCAATTCGCCGTAAACTCGAACGGCGCCAGGACGGTCACCGTCTGTCCCTGGCCGTTGCATCGCAAGCTCTGCACGCCCTGCAGCGCGAGCCCGTTGACCGCGGCGGAGTCGGAGGAGACGACATGCGCGCCGCTGATCACACCGGAGGGGCTGATCGAGAAGGCGATGGTCACGTGGGCTTCGCTCAGCCCGTCATTATCGGCGATCTGCCCAAAACTGTCCTCAAGCTGGCCGGCGATGGAGCCGATATTCGGGCA
>PLFB01000196.1 GCA_003137135.1 Acetobacteraceae bacterium | reverse complement strand
GTGGATGTTGATCCGGTTTCGTTTATGTGAGGAGGAAGGAAGAGGTCGCTTTTGAAAAAAATGCCCGGGCGGGCCGCCTCCGCAAAAAACTTTTCCTAACCACAGCCTACGAGGGGCCACAGTATGGCCGCTCAAAGGCCGGGGGAATCAGAAGTTTTTTGCGGAGCTTTTTTTTCAAAAAAGCGACCGCTTCCTTCCCGCCTAGTCAGCCGGCGCGTTGAGGCGGCGCTGCGCGATGTGCCAGAGCACGCCGGAGGGGTCCACGACGTAGGCCACGCGCAGGCCCCAGGGCTGCACGGCGGGGGGTCTGGGGGGCGGGACGGCGAAGGTTTTGGGCAGGTCGAGGGAATCGATGTGCGCCCACCAGGCGTCGAGGTCGTCCACCATCAGTTGCATCATGAAGTTTTCGGCGAATTCTTTTTCGTAGAAGCGCTGGAGGATGAAGGCGGTGGGGCCGATGGCGAAGATGGCGACGTCACTGTCCAGGCGCTTTTGGAAGCCGAGGGCTTCATAAAAGGCCTTGCTGACAGCGAAGTCTTTGGCGGGGATGAAGGGGCGGGCTGATTCGGTGCCGCTGGGAAGGGTCATTCTAGCCTCCAGATAGGGGGTGCCTTTATGATGCGTGTCGCTGAAGGGCGTGTGCGGTGTAGCAAAGGAGGGGATCTGGCGTCACTCGGAAATGCAGCGCTGGAGCGGCGCGCCCCAGGTCCCCGCCTGCAAAATTTGCAGTTCGCCGGCCTGCAGCCGGAGTATGACCTGCGCCGGCGCGGCGCTCAGGCCGCCGTCGAGCGTCAGGTTGAGCTGGCCGCCTGACGCCGGCGCGGCGGCTTCGATCTGCGCGCTGTACATGATGAAGTCCGGTTGCGCCACGATGACGCGCGGCACGCCGAGCGAGGTCATGGTAAATCGCACCAGGACCATTGACCCTGTCATGGCTTCGGTGCGGCAATCCTGGCTCCAGGTTCCGAGCAGGCCGGCGCTTTGCAGCAGCTTGTAGGTGTCGTCCGCTTGCGCGGGCGGCGCCAGCAGGGTGATTGCCAGCGCTGCCGCCGTGGATGCCAGGCGGAGTGCCAACGGGTTTAGCGCCGCGCGACGACGGTGAAGAGGTTGAGCGTCTGGTGCCTGTGCTGGTGGCTGTGCGTGGTGGTTTCGATCTTCGTATAGCCGAGCACGCCGAGGAACTGGCTGACCAGCGTCGAGGACAATTGCCACCAGGTATCGGTGATGTTGTTGTCCGCGCGCGGCCACAGGCGGCAGACGGGCGTGCCTTCGATGTCGGTGTGGAGCAGGTCGGTGACGATGATGGTGTCCGCCCGGCGGGCGCATTGTTCGATGATCTGCAGCGGCGCGCGGGTGTGCAGCAGGACCGAGCCCATCAGCGCGATGTCGAATTTGCCGATCTCGGGGATGTTGTAGGCGTCGGCGTAGAGCAGTTTGGCGCGCGAATGGTGGGCGGTGTGGGTGAACCAAAAGGAGTTCTTTACGCGCGCCATGATTTGCCGGCGGGCGGGAAACATGGGCTCCAGGATGGCGGGCGGGTAGGGGACAAAATCCCAGCCGGGGTCGTCCTGAACCTCGATGGCGACGATTTCGGCGCCACGCCGCTCCATCTCCATGGTGAGGAAGCCGCTGGCGGGGCCGATTTCCAACACGCGCGCGCCGGCGAAGTTTGCGCCGCCCAGATAAGCGTCCACGCCGCCGCGCAGGTCCCATTGGCCTTCGACCAGGCCAAATCCGGGAATCTCCATGGTGTGGTAGAATTCGCAGTCGCTGAACTCCACCCGCGGTGCGGTGGCAAACAGGGTGTCGCCCATGCGTGGTCTCCTGAAAAAGCCGAAGCGGCGTGGGTTGTGGGCGCCTGCGTATTGGGTTCAGCTAACACGCGGCCGGCGGCGATGGATAGGGGCGCGTGGGGACATTAATCGGGGTAGGGGGCACCGTCTTTTTGGGTGAAACGGCCGTCGGTGGCGGAACTCATCATGTCGATGTCGGAGCAGGTGGTGAGGTCTTCCATCGAGCGGGAGCCGGCTTCGAGGTAGATGGCGGTGGTGGTGGATTTGTTGATGAGGTGGTGGCCGTTGCCGGTGTTTTTGGGGAAGGCGGCGGCATCGCCGGCGCGGAGCAAAGTTTCGCCGGTGTCTTCGACGAGGGTGAGTTCGCCGGCGAGGACATAGACAAATTCATCCTCGTGGGTATGCCAGTGGCGTTGGCTGGACCAGTTGCCGGGCGGCAGGTGCATAAGGTTGACGCCGAAATCGGTGAGGCCGCCGGCGTCGCCGAGGCGCTGGCGGATGCGGCCGGCGCAGGGCGCCGCGAACGGGGCGGGGTAGCCGACGCCTAGACGTTTGGGGACGGCTTGGATGTCGATTTTGGGCAAGGTGGGGTTAGCTGGCGGAGAGGGCGCGGGTGCGCCAGGCGGTGCGGAGACGGTGGAGGCAGAAGGGGAGAAAGAGGCAAAGGATGACGGCCAGGACGAGGTACCCCACGCGGCTGGTCTGGCGGTATTCGAGGAACTCGGTGGCGGCCAGGTACAGGCAGATGCCGAGTTGGGCGGCGGCGGGGGTGAGGGAGATTATGGTGTCTTCCATGGCGGGTCCGACGGGGCTAAGTGCCGTGGGATTTTGCCTCGGCCGAATGGCCTTTGCAACTGAAAAGATGGATTGCCGCGGCCGCTTCGCGGCCTCGCCATGCCGGGGCGGCGGAGTTAGGCGTCCGCGCGGCGGGTGGGGAGAGAGTCTAGCATGGCTTGGGCGGAAATCAGGGCGTCGGACGCTTTGCGGTAGGAGTCGGGGAGGGCGAAATCGGCTTCGGCGTAGGCGTCCTGGGCGGCTTTCAGGGCTTGCGCGGCGGTTTCGGGGTTGAGGTCGGATTGCTTGGTGATGGAATCGGCGAGCACGGAGCAGCGGTCTTCGGTGACTTCGGCGAAGCCGCCGGTGACAAAAAAACGGTCGGTTAGTTTCTGGTTTTCGTAGAGATCGACCAGGCCGCCGCGCAAGCTGGTAATGAGCCTGCTGTGGCCGGGGAGGATGCCGAGATCGCCCTCCGTGCCGGGAATGACGACCATGTCGACCGGTTTGGAGACCAGGAGTTTTTCGGGGCTGATGATTTCGAGGGTGAGGGGCATTTGGGGGCCTGGTTCTGAGAGTTAGGCGTGGATGGCCGGGTCGAGCCCGGCCATGACGAGGTGTTAGGCTTTGGCGGACATGGAGTCGGCTTTGGCGATGGCGTCTTCGATCGAGCCGACCATGTAGAAGGCGGCCTCGGGGAGGTGGTCATATTCGCCTGCGACGATGGCCTTGAAACTGCGGATCGTGTCTTCGACTTTGACGAAGACGCCGGGCGTGCCGGTAAAAACTTCGGCGACGTGAAAAGGCTGGCTGAGGAAACGCTCGAGTTTTCTGGCGCGGGCGACGATGAGTTTGTCGTCCTCTGACAACTCGTCCATGCCGAGAATCGCGATGATGTCTTGCAAGGATTTATACGTTTGCAGGATTTTTTGGACGTCGCGGGCGACGGTGTAGTGCTCCTCGCCGACGATTTGGGGGTCGAGCGAGCGGGAGGTGGAATCGAGCGGATCGACGGCGGGATAGATGCCTTTTTCGCTGATGGCGCGGTTGAGGACTGTGGTCGCGTCCAGATGCGCGAAGGATGTGGCGGGGGCTGGGTCGGTGAGGTCGTCGGCGGGGACGTAGATGGCTTGGACGGAGGTGATGGAGCCTTTTTTGGTGGAGGTGATGCGCTCCTGCAGGGCGCCCATGTCGGTAGAAAGCGTCGGCTGGTAACCGACGGCGCTGGGGATGCGGCCGAGGAGGGCGGACATTTCGGCGCCGGCCTGGGTGAAGCGGAAAATGTTGTCAACGAAGAACAACACGTCCTGGCCTTCGACATCCCGAAAATATTCGGCCATGGTCACGCCGCTGAGGGCGACGCGGGCGCGCGCGCCGGGGGGTTCGTTCATCTGGCCGTACACCAGGGCGACTTTGCTGCCATCGGTGTTGCCGTCGTTGAGCTTGATGACGTTGGCGTCGATCATTTCGTGGTAGAGGTCGTTGCCTTCGCGCGTGCGCTCACCGACGCCGGCAAAAACCGAGACGCCGCCATGGCCTTTGGCGATGTTGTTGATCAGTTCTTGGATCAGAACAGTTTTGCCCACACCTGCGCCGCCGAACAGGCCGGTTTTGCCGCCCTTCAGGTACGGCGCGAGCAGGTCCACCACCTTGATGCCGGTGACGAGGATTTCGGCGGAGGCGGATTGCTCCTCGAACGAGGGCGCGTCATTGTGAATCGGCATGCGCTTTTCGTGCGGAATCGGGCCGCGCTCGTCGATCGGGTCGCCGATCACGTTCATGATGCGGCCCAGCGTGCCGGGGCCGACGGGGACGGTGATGGCCGCGCCAGTGTCGGTGACCTCGGCGCCGCGGACCATGCCGTCGGTGGTGTCCATCGCGATGCAGCGGACGGTGCGCTCGCCGATCTCCTGCGCGACTTCGAGCACGAGTTCACGGTCGCCGATCTGCGTTGTGAGCGCGTTCTGGATGAAGGGCAGGTCGCCTTCGAATTGCACGTCGATGACGGCGCCTAGGATTTGCGTGACGCGGCCGGTGGAGTTGCTGGGCATTGTTGGGTCCTTAGTAAGCGCAGGAAAAAGCAAGAAGCGCTTTTTGAA
>PLFB01000126.1 GCA_003137135.1 Acetobacteraceae bacterium | reverse complement strand
AAAAAAAGTAACCAAAAAACGTTCGCTAACGCGGTGCGTCGAAACCCCGGACCACCCCCGTCATCGCGGGCGAAGCGAAGCCATCCATCCCTTACAAAACCCTGTAATGTTCACCCCTTTTTTATAACTTTTACCTCAAATCTCCACCATTCCGGGCCTGTACCGCAACGCCGCCAGCCCATCATACCCCACATACCCCCGTGGCGCCGAAACCACGTGGATCCCCTCCGCCACGCTGTCATGCCGAAAATGCGTGTGCCCATGAATCCACAGCAGCGGCGCATACCCTGCAAACTCTCCCAAAAGCTCGGACGCGTAAGCCGGCGCGATCGCCCCCTGCCGCTCGCCCAAAAACCGCGCGCTCGGCGCGTGGTGCGTTACCACCACGCACTCCTCGCCGCGCAGCGCGGCAAACTCCGCATGCAGCCAGGCCCGGCTCGACTCGTGCAGCCGCCGCGCATCCTCCGGCAAAAACACCTGCCCCCCCGCGTAAATACACCGGTAATCATTCATCCGCCGCAGGGCATCGAGCATCGCCCCTTCGACATCGCCGTACAGCGCAAAATCCGTCCAGAGCGTCGCCGCCAGCACATTCAGGCGCCGGCCGGCAAACTCAAACCGCGCCACCCCGTTCTCCAAAAACCGCACGCGCTTGCCGCTATGCTCATCCGCCTTGCGCATCCCCGGCAGCAGGGTCGCCATGTCATGGTAATAATACTCGTGGTTGCCGGCGATGATCAGCACCGGCGCGTCGAGATAGGCCGCCACCTCCTCGGCATAGATGATTCCCCGCAGCCCCTTATGAATATCTCCCGCCATCACCACCAAATCCACCTGTCCCACCTCGCTCAGCAGCGGCCCGTGCGGCGGGTGCCCCGGCAATTCCCGCCGCCGCCGCAAAAACTCCGTCCACCCGGGAATCGAAAGCCGCCTGCGTTCCATTTCCAGGTGCAGATCGCTCATATAAAGAATGCGGATCACCCTTTCAGAACCCGCGCCAGCAGCACCAAAAACGCCACCCCCAGCCCCACCGCCGCGGCCTGCCATACCTGCAGCGCCGAAAACCCGAGCAGGGAAAACGCCGGCGGCGGCGCGTCACTTTCCCCCGTCACCAGCCCCTCCTGCAGCGCCGCCGCCATCTCCCCCGCATCGGCGAACCGCGCCGCCGGATCCTCGGCAAATCCGCGGCCCAGAATCCGCCCCAGCCATTCCGGCAAATCCGGCCGCATCCGCTTCAGCGGCACACCCTCGCGCTGCCCGAACGGAAACGCCCCCCCGGCAAACATCCGATAAAACGTCACCGCCAGCGCAAACACCTCTGTGCGCGCATTCGCCTGCACGCCCTTCAAAAGTTCCGGCGCCATATACCGCAGCGTCCCCCCCGGTTTCACCGCCTCCGCCACATCAATCCCCGGCAGATAGGCCAGCCCCAGATCGATCAGCTTCACCTTGTTCCCCGGCAGCAGCAGAATGTTATCCGGCTTGATATCCCGATGAATCACCTGGATCGCCGCCAAATCTTGCACCGCCTCGCACAATTTCAGCGCAATCCCCACGCCATCCGGGAGGCTCATCAGCGGTCCCCGGCCCAGCCGCGCCTCCAGCGTCTCGCCCGCATAAAACGGCATCACCAGGTATAGCGAGCTCCGCCGATCCTCCGGAAGATCGATATACCGCGCGATATTCTCGCCGCGTATCGTCGTCCCAATCCAGGCTTCGCGCATGAATCCGGCGGCAAACACCTCATCCTGCAGCATCGTGGGCAGCGGAATTTTCAGCGCCACGTCCCGGTTCTCAAAAATATCGCGCGCCGCCTTCAGCAGCGTGTACCGCCCCCGGTAGATCGTCTTGCCGATCTTAAAACCGTCCCAGACATCCCCCTCCCGCGGCGGCGGCTTGATCGGCAGCGTCTGCAAATCCCCCAGCCTGCGCGCCGCATCCGCCGGCGGCGCTGCCAGCACGCGCAGCCGCATCGCCGCCCCCACCGCCGCATTCCCAGCCGCATCAGCCGCCCCGGTCAGATCAAACACCTGCGCCAGCCCGTCCGCGCCTTCCTCCGCCGGCCCGGCCAACAGCAAAAAATCGTCCCCGGCCTCCGCCGCCTCCTCAAAAAAATCCACCGAAATCTCATTATCCAGCCCGATCGCCCGCCGCAGCACCTCCCGCCCATCCGCGCCCTGCCGCACATGCGCCCTGGTCAGCGGCGTTATCTTGCCGGCCCGCCGCCGGTAAAACCGCCCCGCCCCGACATGCGCGATGCCCACCAGCGGCCCGGAAAAGATCACCCCCGTCACCGAAACCGGCGCAAAATATTGTGCGTTATCCGCTCGTATCTGCCCGAACAGCCATGAATTCATGCTCTCCAGCGCCAGCCCCGCGGCCCGCTTCGCGCCAAATGTGCGCCGCGCGCCAAAAAACCCTTCGGCAAAACTATACGCCACCAGTTGCGCGCTCCGCCGCGCCGCCTGTGCCTCATCCGGCCTGCTTGCATGCGCCGTCGCCAGCACCGCCAGGAGGCCGCGCTCGGCGTGCCCAAAATCCTCGCCATCATAAAACGCCCAAAAATGCGGCGCCTGCCCGGCGGCGAAAACCTGCTCCACCCGCCACCCGCCGCGCGAAAGCACCGGCGGTTCCACCGCCGCGACGTCAGCCATCCCGATTTGCGGCAGGGACCCAAAGCACGTCCCCCGCCCCCTTGCCGTTCACATAGCGCGACATCACGAACAGCAAATCCGACAGCCGGTTCAAATACATCAGCACCAGCCGGTTCACCTTCTCATCCGGCGTCCCCAACAGTTCCACCAGCACCCGCTCCGCCCGCCGCACCACCGTCCGCGCCTGGTGCAGGAACGCCGCCGCAAAACTCCCCCCCGGCAACACGAACGACGTCAGCGGCGCCAACTCCGCATTCATCCGGTCGATCTGCCCCTCCAGCCAGTCCACCTGCGCCTGCGTCACCCGCAGCGGCGGATATTGTGGCGCCTCATCCTCGATCGGCACGCAAAGGTCCGCACCAAGATCAAACAGATCATTTTGTATCCGCCCCAGCACCAAATCTTCGGTCCCCTCCACATACAGCCGGGCAATCCCGATCACCGCATTCGCCTCATCCACCTCCCCATAAGCCGCCACCCGGAGCGAACTTTTGGCCACCCGCGCGCCATTGCCCAGCGACGTCTCCCCGGCATCCCCGCCCCGTGTATAAATCCTGTCCAGCTTCACCATCCCGACCTCCGTCATCCAGCAACCAGCGTAACCGCGGCGGCTGGAAAAGCCAGGGCAGGCAAAAGAAAGCAAGAGAAGAAAGCAAGCAGCGCTTTTTTAAAAAAAAGCCCCTCCGCGGGTGCGGCGCAAAAAACTTTGCTCCTGGGGGCGGGGA
>PLFB01000206.1:27261-50812 GCA_003137135.1 Acetobacteraceae bacterium | reverse complement strand
TTTGCTTCCCCGGGCGGGGCGCCTTTTTTTCAAAAAAGAAGTTCTTGCTTTCTTTTTCCTTCACTCGCCTTCCTTCCAATTTCGCTCTTGGTTGCCCCCGCCGCCCGCGCGCCGTATGACTTGGGTCAACCATAACCTCCTCAGGAGTCCTCTTGGCTAACAGCCCGCTGCAGAATTTGGGGAGCTTTCCAGTCGCCCTCGTCCTGTTTGGCGCCATCGCCTTGTTTCTCATTCTGCGGCTGCGCAGTGTTCTGGGCAAGCGCGTCGGCTTCGAAAAGCCGCCGATCCCGCCCGGTCAGATGCCCGGCTTCGGCGCCGGCCCGATCATCGAGGGCCAGGCGTCGCCGGTGCGCGGCGGCCGCCCGGTGCCGGACCCGCGCTCGGCCCTGGGCGAGCGCCTGATGAGCATCGTCAACGCCGACCCCAATTTCGACCCGCCCAAATTTTTGGCGGACGCCGAAAACTGGTTCCGCGTGATCGTCACCGCCTTCGCCGCCGGCGACCGCAAGACCCTGCAAAACCTGCTCAGCCCCAGCGTCTATCAGACTTTTGAGGGCGTGATCGCCGCCCGCGAAGCCGCCGGGGAGCGGCATCGCACCGAGATCAAATCCATCATCTCCACCGCCATCGAGGACGCGCAGTTGATCTCCGACCAGGCCGCCGTGATCGTGCGGTTCGTCTCGGACCAGGTCAACGTCACGCTGGATGCGGCCGGCAACCCGCTGGTGGGGAGCGAGGCGGTGACCGAGATCGTCGATCTCTGGACTTTCGAGCGCACCGTCAAATCCAAGGATTCTTTGTGGCGTCTGGCCGCGGCGCGCAGCGGCTGATGCGGCGTTGCCGGTTTTTGGCCTTGGCGCTTGCGCTGGCCGGCTGCGCCCAGCCGGCGCCGGTCACCGACATTGCCCAGCCCGCCGGCGCCCCGCCGCTAAAACCCATCGCGGTGGACCAGTTGCCCGGCTGGCAAACCGACGACACGCAGGCGGCACTGGCCGCCTTCGTCCGCGGCTGCCAGGCGCTGCTGCTGATGCCCATCGACCAAAACCTCGGCGGCAGCGGCTACGCGCAGCAGGCCGGCGGCGAGGCCGGCATGTGGCAAAACACCTGCCTCATCGCCCGCGCCGTCACCCCAGGCGACGAGGCCGCGGCCAAAGCCTTTTTCACCACCAATTTCGCCGCCTATCAGGTGGACGAAAGCGCCCAGATCACCGGCTATTTCGAGCCGGAATTTTTAGGCTCCAAAAACGCCGCCCCCGGCTATCCGGTGCCGATCTACGCCAGACCGGCCGACCCCCAACTGGCAACCCTGCCGCGGCAAAGAATCGATGACGGGGCGCTGACGCGCAAGGCGCCGGTCACCGCCTATCTCACCAACCCGGTGGACGCCTACATGCTGCAAATCCAGGGTTCCGGCCGCATCCTGCTGCCCGACGGCCGCGTCCTGCGCGTCGGGTTCGACGGCCAGAACGGCCAGCCCTACACCCCCATCGGCCGCCTGCTCGTCGCGCAGGGCGATCTCGCCCAAAACAATGTCAGTTTTCAGTCGATCAGCGACTGGCTGACCGCCAACCCCGCCGCCGCCAAAAACCTGATGGAGCAGAACCAGCGCTACGTGTTTCTGCGCCCGCTCGGCGATTTGCCGGACGATCTGGGCGCTCCCGGCACGCTCGGCGTGCCGCTCACCGCCGGCCGCTCGCTGGCCGTCGATGACACCCAAATCCCCCTCGGCAGCCCGGTCTTCGTCGCCACCACCGACCCGGTCACCGGCCAGCCTCTGGACCGCCTGGCCGTGGCGCAGGACACCGGCGGCGGCATCCGCGGCGCCGCCGCCGCGGATTTGTTTTTTGGCGCCGGCCCGGACGCGGAGGCCACCGCCGGCCGCATGATGCAACCCGGGCAACTCTTTCTGCTGCTCCCCAAATCGATTCCCGCTTCATGAGAGCGTCATGACCCAGCCCAGAGTCGCCCTGTTCGTCACCTGCCTGGTGGACCTGCACCGCCCGACGGTCGGCTTCGCCGCCATTGCGCTGCTGGAAGCCGCCGGCTGCCTGGTGGAAGTGCCGCGCCTGCAAACCTGCTGCGGCCAGCCGGCCTACAACGCCGGCGACAGCACCACCGCGCGCGAACTTGGCCTCTCCATCATCACCGCCTTCACCGCCTACGACTACGTCGTCGTCCCTTCCGGCTCCTGCGCCGGCATGCTCAGCCGCCATTTGCCGCATTTATTCGACGACGACCCCAACCTGCGCGCCAAAGCCGACGCCCTGGCCGCCAAGACGCACGAGCTGACCTCGTTCCTGACGGATGTCATGCACTTCACGCCCACCCCGCCGCCCTTGAACGCGAAGGCGACCTACCACGATTCCTGCGCCGGCCTGCGCGAACTGGGTGTCAAAGCCCAGCCCCGCGCGCTGCTGGCGGCAGTTCCCGGCCTGACCCTGGTGGAAATGACCGACCCCGAAATCTGCTGCGGCTTCGGCGGCACGTTTTGCGTCAAATACCCCGACATCTCCACCCGCATGGCGTCCGACAAATGCGCCGACATAGAGTCCACCGGCGCCGCCCTGCTCCTGGCCGGCGACCTAGGCTGCCTCCTCAACCTGGCCGGCCGACTGTCCCGCGAAAATTCGACCATCACCGTCCGCCACGTAGCCGAAGTCCTGGCGGGGGTAAGCGCGAAGGGTATTGGGGAAGCCTAGGACAAGAAAGCAAGCGGTCGCTTTTTTGAAAACAATGCCCGGGCGGGCCGCCTCCGCAAAAAACTTTTACAAATCAGTGTAAATCACCACCCATCCACGTCATTGCGAGCTCTTGCGAAGCAATCCATCTTTCTCTGAACCGGCACAAAAGATGGATTGCTTCGCTGCGCTCGCAATGACGCCGATGATTCAAAGTCAATGCCACTTGGTATTACCTCCAGAAATCATAAAAATTAAACCAGTTAAACGGCGCCTCCCGGCAATAATGCTCCAGCCGCTCCACATAACGCCGCATCACCTCGTCAACCCAGGCCTCGACATCCGCGGGCCGGGTCTCCAGCGCCGGCGCCAGCGTTTCAAACACCAGGTCATAATGGTTGCCGCCGCGATACACGCCAAACATCATCACCACCGGCCGCCGCAGCATCGCCGCCAGCTGGAACGGCCCGCGCGGAAACGCCGCCGGCGCGCCCAAAAACTCATGCCGCGCGAGATTTTTGCCCTCAAAATGCCGATCGGCCAGAAGCCCGATGAAATGCCCGCGCCGCAGCCGCTCGGCGACAATGATCATGGAATCAAGCTGCCCCAGGCCGATCACCTCCGCCGCCAGCCGGGGATTGACCGCCGCCAGCGCGTCGCGAACCTTTTTGGCGTTCTCCTCATACATCAGCAGGCTGATCTGCAGCTCGGCGCGGCGCCGGCCGGTGGCGCGCGCCACCTCGAAGCTGCCGAAATGCGCGCCGAACAACAGGCAGCCGCCGCCCGCCGCCTCGATGCCCTGCAAAATCTCCTCGCCCTCGGCGCGGATGTCATAGTCATCGGTCCGCTCGTTCAGCAGGAACACGCGGTCCAGCAGGCACGAGGCAAAGGTTAAAAAATGCCTAAAAATATCCGAAACAAGCGGCCGCCGGCCGAGCGCCCGGGCGAGATACGCGCGCGACGCCCGCCGCGCCCCCGCCGAGGACAGCAGAAAATAAAAACAGATCGGATAGAGAAACAATCGCGCCCGGGAGCGGCCCAGACGCAACGCCGTCCGGACGCCGAATTTTATCAGGGTCAGCGACCCGCGCTCGGGGCTTAACGTCCATTCATGCGGCAGCGCCTTTTCAGTCATGCGGGCGGATGACCAATTTCGACGATGCCGGACGCCACCAGCGCGCCGCCGGCCAGGCGGCATTCAAATTTTTTCACGGCGGCGCTCGCCGCTTCGGTCCATCGCACGCGCAGGGTTTCGCCTGGGCGCACAGGATGAAGAAATTTCGCCGACCGGATGCCGGCCGCCCCATCCGGCAAGGTCGCGATCACCTCGTCCAAAATCAGCGCGCCGGGAATGACCGGGTTTTCGGGAAAATGCCCGGCCCCGGACGGATGGTCGCCGGCGAAATTGATCTCGACCTCCATCGGCATCATCAGCCGCCGCCGCCGCGCAGCAGGGCCAGCAGCGCCGCGCGCGGCAGCTTCCCGACGGCATTGCGCGGCAGGTCCGCCACCATCACCAGCGGCCGCGGCAAAAACGCCGGATCGATCAGCCGCCGCAGCGCCGCCAGAATATCCGCCGGCAGCAAGCCAGGCGCCACCGCCACCGCCGCCAGCCGCGTGACATGCCCGCCATCCGGCTCCGGCATGACAAACGCGCCGTCCCGCACGCCGTCGATGCTCAGAAGCTGATGATTCAAATGCGCCAGCGACGCCCGCTTGCCCGCGACATTCACCAGGTCCGCCGCCCGGCCGACCAGGTGAAAACGGCCCTGCCCCGCCGGCTCGATCACATCCTGCAGCAGCGCCACGCCTTCAACCGCAGCACCGCTCGCCCAGGTGCCGCCGCCGCGCAACGACAAGCTGACGCCCTCGAGACAATGCCAGAGGCTGTCTCGCGCGGAGCGGCGGGTCGCCACCTGGCCGGCTTCCGTGCAGCCGTAGATTTCGATGAGTTCGCCGCCGAAACAGGCCTCGGCCCGCTGCGCGAGCGCTTCGGGCAGCGGCGCGGTCGCCGATAGAATAAGGTCAGCGCCGGGCATGTCCGCCGGCTCGGCCAGCAACGCCTTCAGATGCACCGGCGTGGTCACCAGCACGCGCGGCCGGGGTGCCGCTGCCAGCACGGCGCGGATGTCGGCCGGATAAAGCAGCCCGCCGGAATGCACCGCCAGACCATGTTGCAGGCCGAGCATGATCGTCGATTCCAGCCCGTAGCTGTGCTGGTGCGGCACCGTGCCGATCAGCGTGGCGCGGCCGGCGGCGGCGCGGCCGGCGCCGGCGCGGCCGCCGCCTGCCGGTTCCGCCAGGCCCAGCCGCTCGCCCGCCGCCAGCGCGCTGCGTACCAGAACACCCCATGTCTTGGGCACCGGCGCCGGCCGCCCGGTGGAGCCCGAGGTGAACAGGATCAAAGCCGGCTGGTTTCCCGGTATCGCCGGCACGCCCGGCGGGGCGCCGGCCGCGGGCAGGTGTTCTGGGTAGGCCAGAACCGGAAATGACACCGTGGCCGGCGTATCGGTCAGCCCAAAGACGTCCGGATAATCCGCCGCCACCGCCGCCAGCACACCGGGCGCATCGCTTGACGGCAGCAGGCTGATCTGTCCCCGGCAAAGTGCCGCCGCGAATCCCACCATGAAGCGGTAGCGGTCCGCGCAGAGATTGATGACATAGCGCCGTTCCGGCAGGCGCGCCGCCAGCGCCGCGGTGTCGCGCAGAAATTTGTCGCGCGTGGCGGTAAACTGCCCGTTCCGCGCCACGATATCATCGCCGCCCCGATGCCGCGTGATCGGGTAGGCAGCCCCCGCGCCGGCGTGCCGCGCGGCGCCGGCCAGCCCGGCCCGGGCGCCATCCGTCACAGCGTGCCCGCCGGTTCCTCGCGCGGTTTTCTCACATCCGCGACCATCGCCATGATCTCGGCCAGCGAATGCCGCGGCGGGTCAGCCAGGCACCGCAGGCGCACCGCGTACTCGGCCGCGAACATCGCCGCCACCAGGGGCAAATCAAGGATGTTCACAAAAAATGACCAGACCACCAGCGGCGCGAACACGAACAGCGTGACCGAGACGACGAGTTGCGCCAGAAAAAACCCGCTCCACGCCATGGTCACCCGCCTGGTATAGCGCGCGAGCGGTGCCGGGACCGGACCATGCAGCCGCCTTGCCATCGCGCTGATCAGCGGCTCGCGCCCCGGCCGCAGGGTCATGGCGAAGCTGACGAACAGCGTGGCGTAAATCGCCCAGTGGGTCAGCGCGGAGACGGTGACGAAGCTGAGCTTGGCCAGCGGCGCCAGCCGCGGCGCCAGCATCAGAGGCACGCCGCTGGTCCGCATGATGGCCAGATGGGACAGCACCGGCACGGCCACCAGCGCCAGAACCGGCAGCCGCCGCAGCCATCTGGCGCTTGTCGTTCGCGCTGGCACTTACCCCGCCAGCTCGGCCTGAATGAAGCCGTTCAGGGCCCGCAGCGAGCTGAAAATCTCGCGATTATTCTTGTCATCCGCGCGCAGCTTGACGCCGTATTGCTGCGAAACGGCCAGCGCGATCTCCAGCATGTCGATCGAATCCAGCCCGAGCCCCTCGCCATAAAGCGGCGCCAGCGGATCGATCTCAGCGGCAACAACTTCAAGGTTCAAGGTCACGGCAATCAGGCGCGCGAGCTCGGTTTCCTGCGGCGTCTGCTGCTGATTGAACGCGTCCATCAGCAGGCGCTCAACCGCGCCGCGCCGGCGCGTTTCCGGCGCTAGCCATACGGCGTGAGACGAAACCGGCCACCCCTGCGATCGTCGAAGTTGCCACGCGGCGCCCCATCAAAAGCTAATTACAGTTGTCATAGATTGTAGCGCGGAGTTTCACGCGGTTGCAAGCTGGTGCGGGCAGGCAGGGCGGTCATCCGACCAGCATCGTGGTGGTGCCGCCGGCCACGACGTCATCCTGCAGGCGGCGCATTTTCGGCAACAGGATATTGAGGAGCGGCCCGGTCATGACGGTGGTGAGCACCGCCATGATGACGAGCATCGTGAACACGCCGCGTGGCAGGAAGCCGAGATCATAGCCGATGTTGAGGACGATCAGCTCCATCAGCGCGCGGGTATTCATCAGCGACCCGAGCACGGCGGACTGAAAATGGTTCAACCCGGCGAGGCGGGCCGCCAGGTAGACGGGCACGATTTTTCCGAAGATCGAAATGCCGAGCAGCACCGCGAGCCAGCCAAAATCAGCCGCCGAGAGCGCGAGCAGATTGGTGCGCAGCCCGGTGAAGGTGAAGAACACCGGCAGGAAAAACACCAGCACGAACTGCCCCACCTGAGTCCGCCAGGCGGCCACGAACGCGCTGTGGCGGTGGAACAGCAGCCCGGCGGCGAACCCGCCGAAAATCGTGAAAATACCGATCGTCTTGGTATAGAGCCCCAGCCCGAACATCAGGCAGAACACCAGCGCCATGAGGCCGGGGTCCAGCCGGTCATTTTCCACCGGAAAGCGCCGCACCGCCGCGGCGGCCAGCGGTGCTAGGACGTACCACGACACGGCGCCGCCGGCCGCCAGTGCAAAAATTTTCCACGCCACGAAGCCGGCCGATAATTCATGCGTGGCGAACGCGGCGATGCAGGCCAGCAGCAGCCAGCCCACCACATCGTTCATCGCCGCCGCCGCGATGGCGATGACGCCGACCGGGTCGCTGGTGAGGTGGAACTGGCGCAAAATGCGGCCGAGGATGGGGACGGCCGTGATGCAGACGCCGACGCCACAGAACAGGCTGTAAGTGAGCGGGCTGATGCCCTGGGCCAAAGCGGGCGCGGACGCCAGCCCGAAGCCAAAACCCAGCCCGAACGGCACCGTGATGGACGCCGCCGCCACCGCCAACGTCGCCGCCATATGGCGGCCGGCCCGCAGATGGCCAAAGGAAAATTCGGTGCCGATTTGAAACATCAGCAGGATCAGACCGATCTGGCTGATGATCGATATCGGCGGCGCGGCGGCGTTGGGAAACAGCGCCATGGCGGCGTGCGGGAAGAGATGCCCGAAGCAGGAGGGGCCGAGCAGCAGCCCGGCGACGATCTCACCCGTCACGCCGGGCTGCTTCATAAGCCTCGCCAGTGAATGGAAAATCCTGGCCGCGCCGATCATGACGATCAGCTGGGGCAGCACCAGAGACAGCAAGGTCTCGGTCGACTGGGCGGTGCCGCTCATGGCGGGCTGGCGGGCTGGTGATCACGCATGATGCGGTCGTTAACGCCAGTTCGGCGCATCGACAATCGCCAGGATGGGCAAGCCGGCGCAGGGCAGAGGCCGCCAGCGATATCGCGCCATGGCAGCTTGCGGCATCAGCCTCACCCGTTGCCCAGCCGCCTGGTTCGCGTTTTCACGAAACAGCCCATCCCTTCCCCTCCGATCAGCGTCATCGCCTGGCTGATCAACAAGCGCGCCAGCAGGCGAATATGCATCGCCGCCAGCACCGCATTGTCGCGGCCGTAGCGGAAATGCGAGACACCGCCGGCTTCCGGGCGAAAGTAGCGCACGGGCGCCGGGCGGTTAAGCGCGCGCACGCCGCGCCAGCTCAGGCGCACGGCCGCCTCGGCGTCAAAATCAAAGCCGCGCATCCAGCGGCTGGCTGCCATCACCGACAGCAGCGGGCCGACCGGATAAACCCGGAAGCCGAATAACGAATCGCCAATCGCGCCGCCGGTTTCGAGCCGGGTCAGGACATTGCAAAGCCGGCGGCCCGCCACGCGAATCCAGGGCGCGGTCTCGTCGAAAACCGGCACCCCCAGGATCATCGCCTCGGGATATTGCCGGGACAACGCCAAAAATTCCGGGATCGACGAGGCGGGGTGCTGACCGTCCGCGTCCATCACCAGGACATGCGTGAAGCCCTGCCGCGCCGCGGCGCGCAGGCCGTCCAGCACGGCCGCCCCTTTGCCGCCATTGCGGGCGCGGCGGAAGATTTTCAGGCCGTCGTCCCCTGTGAAGCGGCGCGCCAGGTTTGCATCCGAGCCGTCGGTGCTGCCGTCGATCACCACCCAGACCGGGTGGCCGTGGGCGCGCACCTGGGCGACGGTTTCGCATAATTTGGCGCCGGAATTGTAACTTGGAATAAGTACAAGTTGGACGTGCGCCGCGCGCTGAACGTACCCGGCGCACGCCGCCCCCCCGCCCTCGATTCCCAAAAGTTTTTTGCTGCTTTTTTTCAAAAAAGAAGATTCTTGCTTACGTCCTCAGGCCGCCGCATCCACGCTGGCCGGCTCGGGCGCCCGCAGCCGGTGGCGCAGATGCGCGAATTTCGTGATGTAATAGATCGTCCGGAACAAATACAGCCGCGAGCGCACCTGCCGGCCGCCAAAAAAATCGCCCGCCAGAAGCGACAGCACGGCTTCTTCCATGCGGAACCAGTTGCGCGGCGACATGAACAGGTTGCGCATCGCCGGTTCGCGGATGCGGTAGATGAACCATGAGATCAGGTCTAGCGATTTCCGGGTCGCCGCCTCGTAGCGTTGCAGCGCGCGGCGCGCTTGGGCGGGCCGCCGCAGGCAGGTTTCCACCGCGTCCGCGCCGTGGAACGCCATCGTCATGGCCAGGTAAACGCCGGTGGAAAACACCGGGTCGATGAACGCGTTGGCATCACCCACCATAATATATTTCCCGCCGCTGGCCCGGGTGGCGCCGTAGGAATAGTTGCCGGTCGCGGTGACCTCGCCCACCAGTTCGGCATTCTGCAGGCGGCTGGCGATTTCCGGGCAGGAGGCGATCACGGATTTAAAGAAATTTTTCAGGTCGGTGCCGCGGTTTTTGAAGAACGCGGCGGGGCAGACGGCGCCGACGCTGGTGGCGCCGTCGGCCAGCGGGATGAACCAGAACCAGCCATGATCGAACCACACGACGCTGATATTGCCCTCCGCCTTGCCGGGCAGGCGGCGGGCGTTGCTGAAATGCCCGAAGATCGCGGCGCTGTTGTTGCGCGGGTTGCGCTGCTTCAGCCCGAGTTGCGAGGCCAGCAGGGTATCGCGGCCCGAGGCATCGACCACGAAGGCGGCGGTAAAATTCCGGATCCGGCCATCGGCGCCGCGGGCCTCGATGCGCGGATGCCCGGTTGCGGGGAATTCGATGGCGGTGACGCGGCAATCCTCGATCACCTCGGCCCCCTTGGCGGCGGCGTTTTTCAGCAGGATGTGGTCGAACGTGGCGCGGCGGACCTGGAAGGCATAGGGGAAGCGCTTGTCCAGCGCGCCGGCGAAATCGTAGGTCACCGTCTTGCCGTGATACACCGACACGAACTCGATGCCGTATTTGCGCATCGAGCTCCGCTCGACCGCCTCGCGGATCCCCAGGCGGTCGAATAGCGGGAGGTTCTGCGGCAACAGCGATTCCCCGATATGGAAGCGCGGGTGGCGGTCTTTTTCGACCAGGGTGACGCGGTAGCCGCGCTCGGCGAGCAGGGCGGCAGCCGTCGCGCCGGCCGGCCCGCCGCCGACGACGAGCACGTCGCAATCCGGATCGGCGTGCGCGCCGTGATGTTCGAGCTGGGTCAAATGCTTGCGCCCTTCCTTTCGCCAGCTGGTGAATCGCCTTATAGAGAACCTGCCACGACGGTCCCGCGACCGTTTTTTAGGGTGCATTTTCTAAGCATAGGCGAGGCCCCATGTCCAATGACCAGGAACCCGTCCTCGCCGCCTCGCGCCTCCAGCCCGGCCCCGCCAGCTGCATCAATCCAACGCGCAGCAAGATGTTTGTGCGTGACATGTTCAACGAGACCGCCCGGCACTATGACCTGGCGAACCAAATTTTCTCGCTGGGCTCCGGCGGCTGGTACCGCCGCGCCTGTCTGCACTGGGCCGGGCTGCGGCCCGGCATGCAGGCGGTCGATGTCGCCGTGGGCACCGGGCTGCTGGCGCGCGAGATGATCGCGCTGACCGGCGATGCGCGCGCCGTCATCGGCCTGGACGTCAGCGAATCCATGCTCGCCATCGCCCGCTTCAAGCTGAAAATACCGCTGATTCAGGCGGCGGCGGAGGCGCTGCCGCTGGCCTCGGCCAGCGCCGATTTTCTCGCCATGGGCTACGCGCTGCGGCACATCGCCGATCTGCGGGCGGCGCTCGCGGAAGCGCTGCGCGTGCTGCGGCCGGGCGGCACGGTTTTACTGCTGGAAATCAGCGCGCCCCGCCGCCGCTTCGCGCAATTTCTGGCCGCGATCTATATCGGCCGGATCGTGCCCTTGGTATCGCTGGTGACAACCCGCGACCACGGCGCGCGGACATTGATGCGCTATCATTGGGACACGATCGTGAACTACATGCCGCCGGAAGCGGTCCAGGCGGCGCTGAGGACAAGCGGTTTTGAAAATGTGGATTGCTGGTCGGAACTGGATTTGTTCCATTGCCATGTCGGCAGCAAGGCCTTCGAGGGCGCCGCCATGCCCGCAGTCAATCGCTCAAAATCGGCCAGGAAAAATTTCTTTTTTTCGAGAGAAGTCAATCTGGCTTCCGGATAATATCCGCTGATCCGACCGCCAGAGCGTGATTGGTTTCATTCGAATCAGAAGGCACGCCATCACGCTCTACACGATCGTTTTGTTACCGATCCGGCTGTTCGCGCTGGCGCGCTGCGCAATTGAATCGTGCAGCGTGCCGGCGGCGCCGAGGCCAAATTTTGGCATATTGACATAGATGCTTTCGAATTTCCCTGGCGAAATGATGTAGCTTTCGTGCCATATTCCGACATCGCCGTTCGTGCCGATGGCTTTGTTAAATGCCCGCCAGGCCGGCAGGTGGGATTGGTCACGGTTCTGCGCATAAGCCGTCAGTTGCTCGAAACTGCGCCAGTATTGCACGACCATGGTGTTGCGAAACCCAAAATGCACGCGAAAATGCAGCAGTCCAAGTTCCGGCTGCCGGCTTAGTTCCCGCAGCATGCGCGGCATCGCGCTGAAAACCGGCAGCCAGCTTAATTTCCAGGGTTTGTTCAATCGGACGCCGATGAGAAAGAGCACAAACTCCCCGTCAATTTCGCCGCTGACTCGCCGGTTGTTGTTCACGGTGCCGCAAGACCTTACATTGATGAATCAACGATACCGCTGAAAAGAAAAAATCAACGATTAACCGGATAATCTATTTTGTTTAAATTTACAAGTTTCGCCGTCCTTTTCGCACTCACCGAAGAACGGAGCGTCAAAGCCAATAACGCGCCTTGCCATCACCAACCTGGGCAAAGTGATCTTCATATCGAGCCTTCGACTCCGTGTCCCACTCCATCAGGTCCATTTGGCTCTCCTGTTATTTTCGTTGCCGATTGACGTATCTTTCCGGATCTGACTCGCCAGGTTGCTGCGGGCCGCCTAGCCGTTCACGGTGGTGCAACTTCGACCAGCGCGCGGGCAAAGTTCAGCCTTTCCACGATCGGCGCGTCGGAGCGCCCGGTTTTGAAGTACCTGGAATATGGTCGAGCCGACCTCACCGCGCGTGGCCGACTCGGCGCCCGCGCGCAGGCGATGAAACTGGCAGCGGAGCGTCGCCATCACATCGCCGCCCGCGACGGTCGAGGCCATTCACCGCAATCTCAATGCGCGCCACCCCCAGCGCTGGCGCCGCGTTTCAGCAACGCCACCGTCGCCACGGATCCAACCATGATCACGCCCAGAAGCCCGAAGCAATCCGCATAGCCCATCACCGTCGCCTGGGCCTTGATGGTGACGCCGATCACATTCACCGCGCGCGCCATCGCGGCCGCCGGATCGGCGGAGCCATTGCGCATGAAATAATGCTGCAGCATCGCCAGCCTCGTCTGCGTCGCCGGATCGTAGAGCGAAACATGCGCATTGATGATGAATGAATGATATTGCTCGCGCTGGGTAAAATAGGTTTCGATCACGGCGGTCCCGATCGCGCCGCCGAGATTACGCATCATGTTGAACAGCCCGGACGCGTCGCCCGCTTCCTCGCGCGTGATCCCGACCATCGCCACCGCGGAGAGCGGCGTCATCACCAGCGCCTGTCCAACCGCCCGGGTCACGTCCGGCACCAGCATCTGCGGGCCGGCGATATTGGGGTCGAGTGCCAGGTTCATAAAACAGCTGGCCGCGAACACCGCCATCCCAACGCCCACCAGCAGGCGCGGATCGAACTTGCTCATCAGATAGGGCACGAAGGGGATGACCAGAAGCTGCGGCAGCCCGGTCCAGGCCACCACCTCGCCGCTCTGCTGCGCATCGAACCCTTGCGCGACCGCAAGATACTGCGGCAGCAGATAGGCCGAGCCATACAGCGCGAAACCCAGCAGCACATTCCCCAGCGTCGCAAAACCGAAATTGCGCCGCCGCAGCAGCCGCAGCCGCACCAGCGGCGTTTTCGCGCGCAGTTCCACGATCAGGAACGCGCCCAGGGCGAGCGCGGAGACCACGCTGAGCTTGACGATATAGGACGAGCCAAACCAGTCATCCACGTTGCCCTCATCCAAAACGGTCTGGAACGTCGCCAGCCCGATCGCCATCAGCGCGATCCCGAGCCAGTCGCCTTGCCGCAGCAGGCTGTGCTGCGGTTTTGCCGTCGGCAGCCCATAAATCAGCCCGGCCAGCATCAGCACGCCGGGCACCAGGTTCATGTAGAAAATCGTTTGCCAGCCATAATTGTCGGTCAGCCAGCCGCCGATGGTCGGGCCGATCGCCGGCGCGAATGTGGCGGTCACCGAGAAGCCGGCGAAGCCCATCGGCTGCTTGGCCGGCGGCAGCATGGAGACGATGATGGTAAACGCCATCGGGATCAGCACACCGCCGAAAAACCCTTGCAGCGCGCGCAGCGCGATCATCTCGGGCAGGCTCGTCGCCTGCCCGCACGCCACCGAAAGCACCAGAAACATCGCCGTGCTGGCGATCATGTAGCGCCGCAGCGAAAAAACCTCGGTCAAAAACGCCGTCATCGGGATCACCACGATCTCGCCGATCAGATAGGCGGTGCTGATCCATGTGCCGTTCACCCCGCCGGTGCCGATGCCGCCCTCGATATCCGGCAGCGAGGAATTGGTGACCTGAATGTTCAGCACGGCCATGAACGCGCCGAGCAGCGCGGCACCGACCAGGATCCAGGTTTTTAACGGAACCGCGGCACCTGCCATGGCGGCCTTGCCTTGCCCGCTCATGCGGACGGCTTGGTGTCGATGGCCGGCTCGACGGACATGCCGGGACGCAGTTGCCCCAGCAGCGGATCGTGCGGATCGATGGTGATCTTCACCGGCACACGCTGCACGATTTTGGTGAAATTGCCGGTCGCGTTGTCGGGCGGCAGCAGCGCGAATTCCTCGCCGCTCGCCGGCGCCACGCTGTTCACCACGCCATGCACGACCGTGCCGGGGAAGGTATCGACGCTGATCGCGACCTTCTGACCCGGCCGCACATCCGTCAGCTGGGTCTCCTTGTAATTGGCCACGACATAGACCGCCTGCAGCGGCACCACCGCCATCAGCTGCGTCGCGGCCTGCACATATTGCCCCACCCGCAGGCTGCGTTCGCCGACCACGCCCTCGATCGGCGAGGTGATGAGGGTATAGCCAAGGTTCAGCCGGCTCTGCAGCAGCGCCGCCTGCGCCAGCGCGAGCTGCGCCCGCGCCTTGACCAGCTGCGCGCCCAGCACCGCCATTTGCGTCCGCGCCAAACCGACCGCCGCCGTGTCGCGCTGCAAATCAGCCCGCCTCGTCTGCGCGCTGGTGCCCGCCTGCTGCGCCTCTTGCACCGTGCCGGCGCCGCTCTGCGCCAGTTTGGCATAGCGGCCCTCATCCTGGCGCGCGAATTCCAGCGACGCCTGATCCCCCGCCACCGCCGCCTGCGCTTGCGCGATCGCGTAGTCCTGCTGCGCCATATGCTGCACCAGCACATCAACCCCCGCCGCCGCGGCATCCGCGTCGGCCTGCGCCGAGGCCAGTGCTGCGCGATAATCCCGGTCATCGATCCGCGCCAGCACCTCGCCCGGCACCACGTGTTCATTGTCCTGCACCGCCACCGCGGCGACATAGCCGCCCACCTCCGGACTTATGGCGACACTATCGGCCTGCAGATTGGCGTCGTCGGTGGAGACCATGAACCGGCCGGACGTCCAGTAGTCATGGCCATAGACGCCGGCCACCAGCAGCGCTGCCAGGCCGCCCACGGTGAACAACACCGGCCGAAGCCGCCGTTTTTTGCCTTGGCCCGCCGGCTGGCCCACCGTCGCGCCGGCAAAAGCCCGGGTTTCCCGCTCCGTGACAACGTTCTGATCCATGTTTCACCTTACCTTTCGCCGGCCCGCGAAAATTCACCCAATGACGGCCGGCTTGACTAGATATGTACTGTACGATACGGTACATTTCAAGGCAAGTCTGTCAAGCCGAGGAAAAACCGGATACGATGTCGAAAATGGCCGCGCTTAAAATGACCACGCCGCGTACGGCGCAAGCCGCCGAACCGGCTTCCGGCCCGCGCCTGACAGCGCGGCGGCGCGCCTTTCTGGACGCCGCGAACGCCGCGTTTCTCGAAAAAGGCTACGCCAACACCACGCTGGCCGACATCATCGCCAGATCCGGCGGCTCCCGCCAGACCCTCTACGCGCTGTTCGGCGGCAAGCAGGGTCTGTTCGAAGCCATCGTCTCCGAACGCAACGCGGAACTGTTTCGCCCCTTCCGCGCCGACGGTAAGCCCGAGCGCACGCCGGACGAGGTTCTGGTGGAAATCGGCACGAATTTCCTCCAGACAGTGCTGGCACCCGACGCGCTCGGCCTGTACCGCCTGGTGGTCGCCGAGGGTCCCTTCATGCCGGAATTATCCGAACGTTTCTGGGCCCTGGGTCCGGCCCGCACCCTCACCGCCTTCGAAACCTATTTTACGGAACAAACGCGCCGCGGCGTCCTCAACCTGCCAGACCCCCACCAGGCCGCCCGCCAGTTCCAGGGCATCTTGCTCGGGGCCTTTCACATCCAATGCCTGCTCGGCCTGAATCAAATCCCCTCAACGGCGGAGATCGGCGATTTTGTGAAGGGCGCTGTCCACCGGTTTTTGGACGGCTGCAGGAACATCTCAGGCTGACCCGCACAAGTCGCGAAAGCGGGAAGCAAGCAGTTACTTTTTTGAAAAAAAGTAACCAAAAAACTTTTGTTTTCCGCGGTTTTTGAGTGGCCAAAGTTTGGCCACTCAAAAACCGAGGAAAACAAGAGTTTTTTGTGACGCGCCAGCGGAAATGAATTTCATCTAAAAAGCGCTCATACCATTCCGCTTCAACGATAACCCATCCACGTCATTGCGAGCGAAGCGAGGCAATCCATCTTCTCAGAGCCGATGGCGGTGAGCAGGAGTCAAGAAAAGCATCCATTTTTATTATGTCTTCCAACCTTATGAATCCTGCCGAACTGGACGCAATGCATTATGATTAAAAATAAAAGAGTTGAAGTTGATCGTCGCCGTGACGAAATAACCGGTCCACGCCAATAGCGCACGACGCCGCGGCTCTTCTGAGCTTCCGAACAGCCAGACCAGTATTTCAAGTCCTTGCATCAAACGGCATGTCGTTCCGTAATACCAACCATAATTCCGATCCGCGGTCCCGACGCCCTCATAAACCGTCACGACCTGAAAGAGATATCCTTTGCTCGACCAACCCTCGCTTCGCGACACTCACATCACCACCGAACGCCCGCCATTCGAATGCATCGCCCTTCTGCTGCAGGGCGGCGGCGCCCTCGGCGCTTACCAGGCCGGTGTTTACCAGGCGCTGGCGGAGGCAAATCTCCACCCCGACTGGGTCGCCGGCATTTCCATCGGCGCGATCAACGCCGCACTCATCGCCGGCAACCCACCGGAGCAGCGCGTCGATAAATTGCGCGCATTCTGGGAGACCGTGACCCAAAATCCGCTGGGGATGCCATCCATTCCGGCGCTGGCCGCCACGGATGAGCGAACCCATTTTCTGATCAATCAGACGCAAGTCCTGGGCACATTGCTGTTTGGCGCGCCGGGATTCTTCAAGCCGCGTCTTTTCACGCCCCTGCTGTTCCCTTTCAGTAATACGGAGACTCTCAGTTTTTGCGATGTCGGCGCGCTCACATCCACGCTGGAGCGCCTGGTCGATTTCGACCGCATCAATGCCGGCGAAACGCGCTTCAGCGTCGGCGCCACCAATGTCAAAACCGGTAATTTTGTCTATTTTGATAACGAAACCGTCAAGATCAGGCCGGCGCATGTCGTCGCCAGCGGCTCGCTGCCGCCTGGCTTCCCCGCCACCGAGATCGACGGCGAATTCTATTGGGACGGCGGCCTCGTCTCCAACACCCCTCTGCAATGGGTCGTTGACGCCAGGCCGCGCAAAGATACGCTGGCGTTTCAGATCGACCTTTGGAGCGCGCGTGGCGAGTTGCCGCACGATCTTGCCCATATGAATCTGCGTCAGACGGAGATCCGCTATTCCAGCCGGACCCGCGCGGGCACCGATCAGTTCCGCAAAGTTCAAGGCCTGATCAAGGCAACCGCCAAGCTTCTGGCAAAATTGCCCGAGGCGCTGCGGCAGTCGCCGGAAGCGCAATTGCTCGCGCATGAGGCCAGCGAAAAAGTGTACAGCATCATCCAGATGATCTACCGCAAGAAGAAATACGAAGGCAATTCCATGGATCACGAATTCTCCCGCCAGACCATGGAAGACCACTGGGCCGCCGGCTACGCGGATGCCGTGCATACATTGCGCCATCCGGAAGTCTTGCAGCGCCCCAAAAGCCAGGACGGCGTCTTCACATTCGACCTCGGCATGCAGGGCCGCCCGCAGGAATTGCACCCAACGCAAACCGCACCGATCCCCGCGACAACCCCATAAAAGACCGCTTCGCGCCGCGCCGCGTCCTGCGGTTCTGCTTCAATTGCCTGGCGCCCGCACTTTCGACGGCGTGCGGCAGGGCGCGTAAAGCACCGCGCAGGTCGGCGTGAGTAGTTTCCGAGGCTTCCGCCGCGCCATCGGCGTGTCCACCTCGGAGAGGTCACACGAGGATCAAAATCATGAGCTATCAAACAATCAATCCCGCCAGCGGCGAAGTGTTGCAAAGCTTTCCCGATATCGCCGATGCCGCGCTCGAGGCGGTTCTGGCGACCGCGCAGAGCGCGTATGAAGTCTGGCGCCATAAGAGCTATGCCGAACGCGCGAAAATCATCGGCAAGGCCGCCGAGCTGATGGCGGCACAGGTGGAAACCTTCGCGCATACGATGACGCTGGAAATGGGCAAGCGCATCTCCGAAGCCCGCGGCGAGGTGGAGTTCTCCTCGCGCATTCTGGCCTACTACGCCAAGAACGCGGAGAAATTTCTCGCACCGGTGAAACTGCACCCGACCCGCGGCGAAGCACATATGGAGAGCAGCCCGATCGGCGTGATCTTCTGTGTCGAGCCCTGGAACTTTCCGTACTACCAGCTGGCGCGCGTCGCCGGGCCGCATCTGATGGCCGGCAACACCATGGTGGTGAAACATTCCAGCAACGTGCCGCGCTGCGCGCTGGCGTTCGAAAAACTGCTGCTGGATGCGGGCGCGCCGAAGGGGCTGTACACCAACCTGTTCGTCTCGCATGCGCAGACCGACAAGATCATCGAGGACGTGCGCATCAAAGGTGTCGCGTTGACCGGCAGCGTTGAGGCCGGGCGGATCATCGCCGCCGGCGCCGGCAAGGCGGTGAAAATATCGTCGATGGAACTCGGCGGCGCGGATGCGTTCATCGTGCTGGACGACGCCGATCTGGAGCACGCGGTGAAATGGGCGGTGTGGGGACGAATGTATAATGCCGGCCAGACCTGCTGCGCCTCCAAACGCTTCATCGTGGTCGAATCAATGGCCGATAAATTCCTCGACGCGTTCAAAACCGCTTTGAGCGCGCTGAAGGCCGGCGACCCGCTGGACGAGGCCACCTCGCTCGGGCCGCTATCCAGCGAGCCGGCATTGCTGACCTTGCTGGAACAGGTGAAGGTGGCAACCAAACACGGCGCCACCATCGCACTCGGCGGCAAGCGCATCCAGCGCCCCGGTTCCTACATGGAGCCGACGATTCTCACGCACGTCACCAAGGATAACCCGGCCTTCCGCGACGAGTTTTTTGGCCCGGTGGCGATGTTCTTCCGCGTCAAGGACGAGGATGCGGCGATCGCGCTCGCCAATGACTCGGATTTCGGCCTCGGCGGTTCGGTATTCACGGCCGACGTCGCGCGCGGCAAGCGTGTCGCCAGCCGCGTGGAAACGGGCATGATGTTCATCAACAACATCGACTGGACCGATCCGGAACTGCCCTTCGGCGGCATCAAGGACTCTGGCTATGGGCGCGAACTGGGCGACATGGGCATTCAGGAATTCGTCAACAAAAAACTGGTGCGGTTCGTCAAGCTCGACGCACCGGTCTGATGATGTTCGTCAACATCGCCGTTCTGCCGGAAACCGCGCCGCACGAACGGCGGTTCGCCATGGTGCCCTCCGTCGCGGCAAAATTGCAAAAACTGGGCGGGCGGCTGCACATGCCACCCGGCGCCGGCGGCGTGATCAACCTGGAGGATGCGGCGTTTCCCGACGTCCTGTTCAGCAAGGATGTCGAGGCGCTGGTGGCGCAGGCTGATGTCGTGCTCGCCGTGCAGGCGCCGGACGCGGCAACCATCGCCGCCATCCGGGAGGGCGCGATTCTGATATGCTTTCTGGATGAGCAGGCCGAGCCGAAACTTTTGAAACCGTTGCTGGCGCGCAAGATTACCTGCTTTGCGATGCAAAACATTCCGCGCATCAGCCGCGCGCAGGCGATGGACGCGCTGTCCAGCCAGGCCGCGCTTTCCGGCTATCTTTCGGTCATGCTGGGTGCGGGTCTGCTGAGGCGCGTGCTGCCGAAAATTACCTCCGCCGCCGGCGCCATCGGCCCGGCGAAAGTGATTATTCTCAAAAGTTTTTTGCGGAGCTTTTTTTTAAAAAAGCGACCGCTTGCTTAACTCATCACAACGAAAGGCCAGATCATTGGCCAAAGCGATGAACCACTCGGTCGCCAACGTCGTGTTCTCAAACTTCGGCGACGTGCCGAAGACATCCAAGAGCACGATCACCGGCGAGCTGAAGCCGACCGAGGCCGCGGATGCCGGCGTGTTCATGCGCTACGCCGCGAAAGTCATCATCGTGCCGGGCTATGGCTTGGCCGCCGCGCAGGGCCAGCAGAAACTCTTCGAATTCGTCAAGCTTCTGCAATCAGACGGCGTCAATGTGCGCTTCGCCATCCACCCCGTCGCCGGCCGGATGCCCGGCCAGATGGACGTGCTGCTCGCGGAAGCCGGCGTGCCGTATGACATGATCTTTCAGCTCGAAGACATTGACGATGATTTCGCCACCACCGACGTCGCCATGGTGATCGGCGCGAACGATGTGGTCAACCCCGCGGCGCGGACGGATAAATCCTCGCCGATCTATGGCATGCCGATCCTGAATGTTGACAAAGCAAAACAGGTCTATGTGCAGAAGCGCGGCGCGGGCAAGGGGTATGCCGGCATTCAGAACGAACTTTTCTACAGCCCGAACTGCAACATGGTCTATGGCGACGCCGCCGCCAGCCTGGCGAAAATGATCGATTCCGTGCGCGGCCTCGGCAAAGCCGCCGCCTGAAACATAAAAGGAAACCCAATGAACACCGCGACCAAAATCAAAGCCGAAGCGCCGAAGATGACGATCCCGTCAACCATGATCGCCGCCACGGTGACGGCTTTCGGCAAGCCGCTCGAACTGCGCGAATGGCCGGTGCCAACGCCCGGCGCCAATGAAATCCTGGTGAAAACCGAAGCCTGCGGCGTCTGCCATACGGATTTGCACGCCGCCGACGGTGACTGGCCGCTCAAGCCGACGCCGCCATTCATTCCCGGACACGAGGCCATTGGCATCGTCGTGGCGATTGGCGATCAAGTAACCTCGGTCAAACTCGGCGAGCGCGTCGGCGTGCCATGGCTGTATTCCGCCTGCGGCCATTGCGAATATTGCCTGACCGCGTGGGAGACGGTTTGCGGCTCGGCGAAGTTCGGCGGCTATACGCAGAATGGCGGCTTCGCGCCCTACCTCATCGCCAATCCGGATTATGTCGCGCACATTCCTGCTGGTTTAAGCGCCAGGCAGGCGGCGCCGCTGATCTGTGCCGGCATCACGACCTATAAGGGGATCAAGGAGACCGAAACGAAGGCCGGGCAATGGATCGCCATTTCCGGCTGCGGCGGCCTCGGCCATCTTGGCATTCAATACGCCAAGGCGATGGGCCTGCTGGTCTGCGCCGTGGATATCGACGATGACAAACTGGCGCTGGCGAAGACACTCGGCGCCGATGCGGTGGTGAATGCGCGGCATGACGATGCCGTCGCCAACGTGCAAAGCGCCACCGATGGCGGTGCCCACGGCGTGCTGATCACCGCCCCGTCGCTGCCGGCCTTCAAACAAGGGGTCGAGATGACCCGCAAGCACGGCACCTGCGTCCTGGTCGGCCTGCCGCCTGGTGAATTTCCGTTGCCGCTGTTCGATGTCGTCGCCAATTGCATCACCATCCGCGGCTCGTTCGTCGGCAATCGCCAGGACATGGCCGAGACGCTCGATTTCGCGGCGCGCGGCAAGGTGACGGCGAAGATCGAAATGCAACCGCTCGCCGCCATCAACGACGTCTTCAAGCGCCTAGCCGAAGGTAAGGTCGCTGGCCGCGTCGTGCTGAATTTTTCGGAACGCTCATTTCAATAAGAAGCTCGGTCAGCTTACGTCCGCCCATTTTGCGGCGGGGCTGGTTCAGTTCTTGCTTTAAAAAAAGCGCTTTTCTGCCAAAGCGTGCCATTCGAAAATCAACGATAGCCGGCGGGTGTCCTTGACAGGCGACAATTTCGGCACGCGCGGCAGATGGAGTTCTCGGAAGACGGTGAAAGCAGCGACGTACCGCGCCAGGTTTTTGCGCAAGCGACGATGCAACTTCAAGAAAGCAGCGCTTTTTGAAAAAAACGCGCAAAAAACCTTTGCTCCTTGGGGCTTTGGGCCGGACAGAGCTGAGCGCATCGCATTCGGCAACCGCGCCATAAATATTCACGGTCAGTTAATTACTCCAACGCCATAATACAATCAACGGGGGCATTTGAGGCAATTCCCCGAAAGGGAAGTCATGACAACGGTATATTCTGGATTTCTGATAGGAGCGTTCACCGACGCGCCTAAAAAATTGCCTGCGCCAGCGAGCATTTCGAGCGGCAATTTGCGCAAATGAGCGAGATGGAGGCCTGGTATCGCGGGCTGCTTGAAGCGGCGCCGGACGCGATGGTCGTCGTGAACGAGGCCAGCGAAATCGTGCTGCTCAACCGCCACGCGGAAACCAAGTTCGGTTATAGCCGCGATGAATTAATCGGGCAGAACGTCCAAAATATCATCCCCTATGGCTTCGCGGAGCGCCTGATTTCCGACGGCACGCGGACCGCCGCTGAAGCCCTGGCCCAGCAAATTGGCACCGGCTTCGAACTCACGGGGCACCGCAAAGATGGTACCGAGTTTCCGATGGAAATGATGCTGAGCCCGTTGCAGTCCAGCGGCGGGATTCTGATTATCGCGGCGATCCGCAATATCACCGGCCGCAAGGACGCCGAGCGGCATTTGGTGCAAATGGAAAGCCGGTACCGCAGCCTGCTGGAGGCTGCGCCTGACGCGATGGTGGTGGTTGACGCCGGCGGCGAAATCGTGCTGCTCAACCATCAGGCCGAACGGCAATTCGGCTACAGCCGTGACGAGTTGATCGGGCAGAGCGTCAGAAATATCATTCCGGAGGGTTTCGCGGAACGCCTGCTCGCCGATGGCACAAGGACCGCGGCCGAGGCGCTGGTGCAGCAGATCGGCACCGGCCTCGAACTCATCGGCCTTCGCAAGGACGGCAGCGCATTCCCGATCGAGCTGATGCTGAGCCCGCTTGAATCGCCTGAGGGAATCCTGGTGACCGCGGCGATCCGCGACATCACATTGCGCCGGGAAAGTGTGGAAGCCCTGCGCTCGAGCGTGGCTTTGTTCCAAGGTTTCATCGAACCGGCTCCTGACGCCATGGTGATCGCCGACCGGGATGGCAGCATCGTTCTTGTGAATGCGGCAATGGAGCGTCTTTTCGGCTATCATCGCGACGAACTGATCGGCAAGGAAATCGAGGTTCTGATGCCGGCACGATATCGCGAAATCCATCTGAAACACATGCAATACTTCGTCGCAAATCCGCGCCCGCGGTCGATGGGAGAAGGCCGCCAGTTATTCGGCCTTCGAAAGGACGCCAGCGAGTTTCCGATGGAACTCAATCTAAGTCCGTTGGAGACCGCTTCCGGCCTGCACATTGCCAGCGCGATCCGCGACGTTTCCGCCCGCAAGATGATGGAGGAGGCGGCCAAACAAAAAGTCACCCTGGAACGCAAGGCGGACGAGTTGACGCGTGCGAATGACGAGCTGAAACTTTTTGCCTTCGTCGCCGCGCACGACCTGCAAGAGCCGGCCCGTATGGTTGCCAGCTACACTCAGTTGCTCGCCAGGCGCTATGCCGGCCGCCTGGACGCCGACGCCGACGAATTCATCGCCTACGCGGTTGAAGGCGCGCAGCGCATGCAGTCCTTGATCCGCGATCTGCTCGCGTATTGCCGGGTGGAAACAGCGGGCGAGGCGTTCTGCGAAACCTCCAGCGAAGCCGCCTTGGAGCTGGCGGTGCTGCATTTGCAGAACGCGATCGGTGATGCTGGCGCCGTCATCTCCCATGACAAACTGCCCACCGTCGTGGCGGACCCGACGCAGTTGCTGCAACTGTTTCAAAATCTGATCGGTAACGCGATAAAATACCATGGCTCGGACCCGCCAAAAGTTCACATTTCAGCGCGCCTCTCCTACGCGCTGAAATGGATCTTCTC
>PLFB01000206.1:19425-27245 GCA_003137135.1 Acetobacteraceae bacterium | reverse complement strand
GCCGGCAAAGGAACGACCTTCTATTTCACAATACCTGACAGGCCGTAAAAATGACCCGCAAAATTGGCGAAGTCCTCAATCGCAAAAAAATCCTGGTGGTTGAGGATAATCCTGGTGACGTGAGGCTGATCCGCGAAGCCCTGCGAGACTCCAAGACCCCGAGTTCGGTACAGGTCGCGCGCGACGGGATGGAAGCGATGTCGATCCTGCAGCGGCAAGGCGAATTTGCCGCCGCGCCGCGCCCTGACCTTATCATGCTGGATCTTAACCTTCCCAAGAAAGGTGGCTGGGAAGTATTGCGGGAAATCAAACTTAACAGCGCTCTCAAAACGATTCCGGTCGTCGTGCTGACAGCGTCGGAAGCAGAGGACGACATCAGCCGAAGCTACGAGCTGCACGCCAACTGCTTTGTGACCAAGCCATCCAACCTCGATGAATTTCTCAACGTCGTCTGCACAATCTACGAGTTCTGGCTGGCTACCGTAACGCTGCAAAGGAACCGATATGACGGCTGAACCGCCTGCCATGCGGATCGTCTTGATCGAAGACAATCTGGGCGATGCACGCCTGATGCGCGAGATGTTCAGGGAATCGTTGAACTTTGCCTACCAACTAACGCAACAGGGCTCGATGGCAAAGGCCTTGCGCTTTCTCGCCGGCAACCCGGTGGACGTCATTCTGCTCGACCTCGGCTTACCCGATGCCGGCGGCATCGAGGCGGTCCGCATGGCGCGCGCCGCGGCGCCCAACGTGCCACTGGTGGTGATGACCGGCCGTGACGACGATGCACTGGCGGCGCAGGCCTTGCACGCCGGCGCGCAGGACTATCTCATCAAAGGCCAACTGGATCTGCGCGCGATGCTGCGCGCGATCCGCTATGCGATTGAGCGCAAGAGCATGGAAGACACGCTGTTTCTGGAAAAGGAACGCGCCCAGGTCACCCTCAACTCCATCGCCGATGCGGTCATCAGCACAAACACCTCCGGCGCCATCACATTCGTCAATCATGCGGCCGGCAGGCTCATCGGCCTGTCCGCTGGCCAATCCATCGGGCGGCCGCTCCGCGAGGTCTTGCGCATCCGCGATGCCGACGGCGCCGAAACGGCCATAAAGCCCCGCCCGGCCGCCTCCAAACCAGATCCGAAGCTCGACGCGACCGCCAATTCCATGCTGATCCGCGATGACGGCCAGGCGATCCCCATCGGCTACAACGTTTCAAGCATTCAGGACCGCGGCGGCAAAACCACCGGCGAGGTCATTGTATTCCGCGATGTCAGCCTGACCCGCGCGATCACCCAGCAGATGACGCACTCCGCCCAGCACGACTTCCTGACCGGCCTGCCGAACCGCATGCTATTGAATGATCGCATCACGCAGGCGATCGCCCTGGAAGCTCGAAATCTCAGAAACGTCGCGATGCTCTGTCTCGACCTCGATGGCTTCAAGCACGTCAATGATTCGCTCGGCCACCCGATCGGCGACAAGCTCCTGCAATCGGTCGCCCGCCGCCTGGAAGGCTGTGTACGCGGTTCGGATACGGTCAGCCGGCAGGGCGGCGACGAATTCGTCGTGCTGCTCTCTGAAGTCGCCCACGCCGAGGATGTCGCCATCACCGCGAAACGATTGCTCGAGGCCGTGGCGCACACCCATTTGATCGAGGAACATGAGCTTCACATCACGACCAGCATCGGCATCAGCATCTACCCCGACGACGGCACCGAAGCCGAGACGCTGCTGAAAAACGCCGACACTGCCATGTATCAGGCCAAGGAAGGCGGCCGGCAAACCTATCGTTTTTTTGAACCCGCGATGAATCTGCGCGCCGTCGAGCGCCAGTCCATCGAGGAAAGCCTGAGGCGCGCGCTGGAGCGTGGCGAATTCGCGTTGCATTATCAGCCGAAAATCGACCTTTTGACCGGCGCCATCACCAGCGCGGAGGCCTTGCTGCGCTGGACGCACCCGGTTCGGGGCCCGGTCCCGCCGGTGGATTTCATTGCGATCGCGGAGAATTGTGGCCTGATTGCCCCCATCGGCCAGTGGGTGCTCCGGGAAGCCTGCCGGCAAGCGCAGTGCTGGGCCGCCGCCGGCCTGCCTTTGGTAACGATGGCGGTGAACATCTCGGGCAAGGAGTTTCAAAACGACAACTTCGTCGATGACGTCTTCGCGATCCTCAAAGAAACCGGCCTGGACCCAAGATCCCTCGAGTTAGAACTGACCGAGAGCGTTCTCATGAAGTCCGCCGCCTCGACGCAAGCCACCTTGAGGGCCCTGCGCGACCAGGGCATCCGCCTGGCGATCGACGATTTCGGCACCGGCTACTCCAGCCTGAGCTACCTCACGACATTTCCGATCGATACGCTGAAAATCGACCAGTCCTTCGTGCGCCAGATCAGCCTCATCCCGGCCGAAACCACCATCGTGACCGCGGTCATCGGCATTGCCCGGAACCTGAACCTTCGCGTGGTCGCCGAGGGTGTGGAAACCGCGGAGGAGCTGGAGTTTTTGCAAACCAAGGAATGCGACGAAGCGCAAGGCTATTATTTCAGCCGCCCGATCCCCCCAGGCCAATTTGCCCATCTCCTGCATAACGGCGTCACCGTGCAATAGTGCGTGATCGGTTGCGGCTGAGAGTTAGAAAAAAGCAAGCCGTTACTTTTTTAAAAAAAGTAACCAAAAAACTTTTGAGGCTCTCGAGGCTTTTGAGCGGCCATGGTCTGGCCGCTCAAAAGCCTCGGGAGACTCAAAAGTTTTTGCGCGCTTTTTTCAAGAGCTCGGCCTTCTCTACGTCCTCAATTTGCACATGATCTTCATCTTTACATAGGCTTTTAGTCAGACACCCGAAGGCGCCATCAGTGCTTTCGATAGATTTCAACAACGGTTAGGATCGAGCGATTGAGACACGACCCTGCCACTACCGAAATTCCGCTGACCGAATGCGACCGTGAGCCGATTCATATCCCTGGCAGCATTCAGCCGCACGGCTTCCTGTTCAGCCTGACAGCCGGCATGAAAATCGGTTCCCTGAGCGCGAATGCCGCGCAACATCTTGGCCGGCCCGCGGCGTCACTGCTCGGCATGGCTGTTGACGAACTGCTCGATTCCGCATCGCCCGCCATCGTGGCGAAATTCGTGCCGCAGGGCGAGCCAAGCACACGGCTGAACGACGTGCGCATCTGCGGCACGGCGCCGCTATGGGAGGCATTTCTTCATACCGGCGTCACTGGTGCGCTGCTTGAAGTCAAACTTCCCGGACCCTCCGTCAGGCCATCGGTCAGCAGCATTCTGGCGAGCTATGACGGCGCCAGCAGGCGGATGCGAAAAGCCTCCGACGTGTTGGGCATCTGCCAATGCCTGGCCGACGAGGTGCAGCACCTGACCGGCTACGACCGCGTGAACGTGTACCGCTTCACCGCCGAATGGAACGGTGAAGTCATCGCCGAGGCAAATGCCGGCCTGATGCCAGCTTTTTTGGGGCTGTTCTTCCCGGCGGCGGACATCCCGGCGCAGGCCCGGGCTTTGTACACGATCAACCCCGAGCGGCACATCCCCGATATTCATTACATCCCGGTCCCGCTGGTCTCCTCCACGGCGGAGCCCGTCGATCTCAGCCACGCGATGCTGCGCAGCGTGTCGCCGGTACATCTCGAATATCTGCGCAACATGGCGGTTGGCGCCTCGATGTCGGTCTCGATTCTGCGCGATGGCGAACTATGGGGGCTGGTCGCGTGCCACCACCATGAAGCCCGTTACGTGTTATATGAGTTGCGTCAGGCCGCCGTATTGCTGGCGCATCTGGCGGCCTGGCAAATGGCGGTGGCTGAGGATACCGAGATCACGCGCCGCAACGTGGGGGTGAAAGCCATCGAGGCCGCACTCCTGCATGACACCACATCAGACACGCATTATCGCGACGCGCTGCTGACCCACGGCGACGGCCTGCTGAAAATGCTGCATGCGTCGGGCTTTGCCTTCAGCCTCGGCGACAATGTCAGCTTGCTCGGCGATACGCCGGCGGAGACCGATTTGGCCGGGCTGATCGACCACCTGGTCGGCCACCTGATTGCGACGGGGGCAGGGATTTTTGCGACCGATCATCTGCGCCGCTTTTACGCGCCGGCCGCGGCTTGGCCGAACACCGCCGGCATGATCGCGGTGCTGCTGGGCGGCTCGCCCCGTAGCATGATGATCTGGTTCCGCCCTGCGATCACGCAGACGGTAACCTGGGCCGGTGCGCCGGCGAAAACCACGGCGGCTTGCGCACCGGGCGCCGAAGCGGGCCTGCGTTTGTCACCGCGCAAATCCTTCGCCGCCTGGACCGAGACGGTCACCGGCCGGGCACGGCCCTGGGCGCCGCATGAAATGGCGGCGGCGAACGGGCTGCGCGACGTGATCGTCGATCTCGTCCTGCGCCGCACCGCGGCGCTCGAGCAGATGAACAGCGAATTGCGTCGCAGCAACGACGACCTGGAATCCTTCGCTTACGTGGCCGCGCATGATCTGAAAGAGCCGCTGCGCCGGATTGAGACGTTTGGCACGCTCCTGGAACGTGTGTTTCGTCTCCGTAACCTGGAGACCGCGGATGTAAAACCCTGGTTTGAAGGGATTCAAGCGTCTTCGCGGCGGTTGCGTACCTTGATTGATGACCTGGCCGAGTATTCCAGGCTCGGCCACCATGCCGATCCGTTCACCGCGGTGGCGCTGGATAAATTGGTTGCGGAGGTGCGGAGCGACCTGGCGACGCTGATTGACGAAACAGCAGCCGGGCTGGAAGCAGACAAGCTGCCTGTTTTGGTCTGCGATCAAAGCCAGATGCGGCAGGTGCTGCAGAACATCGTGCAGAACGCCATCAAATACCGCCATAAGGACCGGCCGCCGCGGATTCACGTCTCAGCAACGGTTCGGCCGGCGGATACGCCGTTTGATGCGCCGATGCTTGAATTGCTGATCCAGGATAACGCCATCGGCATCGAAGCGCGGCATTGCGAGCAGGTATTTGAGCCATTCAAACGGCTGCATAGCAGCGATGCTTATGACGGTAGCGGCATCGGCCTCGCGATCTGCCGCAAGATTGTCGAGCGTCATCACGGCACGATTACCGTTTCCAGCGTGATCGGCGAAGGATCGATATTCATGCTCTGTCTGCCAATGCGGCCATCCAATGAACCGGACAAAATTGCATGAGCGATGAGCCACCTGCTACGCCCGCCATCCCGGTTCTGCTGGTCGCCGAAGATGATAAATACGACCGGATGTTTCTGCAGCAGGCCGTTGCCGAAGCCGGCCTGGCCGTTGACTTGAAATTCGTCGCCGATGGCGAGCAACTGCTCGATTATTTGCACCGGCGCAATGACTTTGCACAGATCGACGTGCCCATGAGCAACGTCCTGGTATTGATGGACCTGAACATGCCGCGGCTGAACGGCGACGATGCCTTAAAGCAAATCCGCGCTGACCGCGGACTGGACTGCACGCCAGTGGTGATTTTCTCTACCTCCAGCGATGAGAAGCAGATCGCGCAATCCTACGAGAACGGCGCCAACGCCTTCATCACTAAACCGGCTGACTTCAATGATTTTGTCGCGGTCATAAGGAAGCTTGGGCTGTTTTGGTTTGGCGCCGCGCGGCTTCCTTTGTTAAAAAGGTAGCGACGATGGCCTCGAGTCAGGGGAGAAACATATTAGGCGTGTATCCTTTGGACAGTATCGGTTTGTAGGTGCTGGGGTGGTGCGCGGCTAGTGTTGGGTGACGTGGCGGCCGAAGATACTTCTAGTAGATTAATACTTAACCTGCTAACGAAGACTCATGGCGAAAATCTTCTTTTGTCTCATATTTAGCTCAACTGTGCGGGCCGCCTGCCCTAAATTAATTTGCGCATGACAGTCTTTACCCGTGCCGGATGCTTTTTGTCCGGCACGATGTTGCTAACTAACCGAGGAGAACGGCGGGTCGAAACGCTCGTTCCCGGCGACGAACTGGTGGCGATCCGGGCAGACGGGCCGGCGCTGCAGCGGATATCCCGCATCACCGCCATCCATCGCAGGTTGCCGGGCGAGGAGGCGCTCTACCGCATTGGCGCCAATGCTTTTGCGCCGCAGATGCCGATGCGCGATCTGACGCTGTTCGGCGAGCATGCCATTTACGCCGATGGCGCGCTGTTTGAGCTGCGGGATCTTTGCAACGACATGACGATTATCCGGGAGGTGCCGCGAGTTTTGACCGGCTACGTGGTCGAACTTGATGCGCATGATCTGGTGCTGGCGGAAGGACTGCCGGTGGAGAGCAGTCCGGGCGCATCCGGCCAGGCGGTCGAAGCGGCCGGACCGAACATCATCGNNGCCAGACGTCGGCAAGTCGTCGCCAAAACAGCAAATCGCTGTATCGAGTAATGCGCCGTCCGACGACCTGCGTGAACGCGAGACCAGCACCGCCGCCACCTCCTCGCTGATCAATATTTTCGCGATTTATTTTGAACCTGCTTGCCGCGCGCCGCGGTCGATTTCACCGAAAGCGGCCTAAACCCGTCACGCCCAGGCAGTCTGTTTCGGTGTTGTTATGATTGGGCTTGGCGCGCGATCTGATGCCGTCTCATCCTGGTCGCGCGACTGCGAATCCATGCCGATGCCGATTTCGTTCAGATTGGCCTTTAGCGCGTTCATCAGCCCATCTACCGAATTGGCGGTCTCCAGCACCATTTCCGCCAGGCTGCCTGAATTGGACGCAAGCTGCGCGCCTTCGCGGACCTCCTTGGCCAGGCTGAAAATCGCCTCCTGCATGTCCTTGGCGCTGCCGGCGACCTGCACCGTGAGCTTCTCCTGACCTGCGATCGCCGCGGCAATTTCGCCGTTCGAGGCATCCACCGTTTCGATGATGCTGGCGAGCTGGTTGAGTGACTCGACCGATTTCGTCACCATCGCATTCAGTTCGGCGATTTTGCCGCCGATCGTCTCGGTCGCGGCGGCCGTCTGGGTAGAGAGTCCCCGCACCTCGTCGGCCACCACCGCGAAGCCGAGGCCAGCCTGGCCGGCCCGCGCCGCCTCAATCGAAGCATTGATGGAGAGCATGCGGGTCTGGCGCGCGATGTTGTCGATCAACTCGACGGTACTGGCGACGGCGCCCGACAGGTTGGCCATCGCCGCCACGCAAAGCCGCGTCTCGGCGGCCTGGGCGGTGGCGTTCTTGACGGTGGTGGCGGTTTCGCGCAGCGCCACGACGATCACGCGGATCGAGCCGGCGAGTTCGCCGCTGACGCTGTTCAAAGCGCCGATGCCGGCTTCCGCGGCGCTGGTGCGCTGCAGGGCGTTTTTGAACTGGCCCTGGGCTTCCAGCGCGCCGGAAGCCATTTCCTCCGCCGCCTCGCGCATCGTCTGATTTTCCTGCAGGACCGTCTGCACCGAGGTCTCTACCTGATCCAGAATCGCGGCGCCGAACAGCCCGATCGCGGTGCGCATATCCTGCGGCGTGCCAGGCGATGCGGCTGCCAGAACCGGCATTGCCGGCTCCGCGACGATCCCGGCATCTTCGAAGGCCGGCTGCATCAGCGCCATAGTCTCGGCTTCGGCGAGAGGAGCTTGCGGCGCAAGGACAAAAACCGGCGGCGCCCGATCGCCGTGCAGTGGCTTCGGGCCGCCGCGCCACGGCCACGCGAGCGCAGCACAAGCGGGGATCATTGCCGCAGCCAGCAGGCGCGCCGGCCAAAGCTCACCCGGCGTCATCAGCAGCACCGCCGCGCCGCTCTCGATGATCAGCCACAGAGCGATCCGTAGACCCACCCGCCATCTGGACCCGGAGCCGGTCTCTAACAATTTATGCGCGCCAATTCG
>PLFB01000206.1:0-19405 GCA_003137135.1 Acetobacteraceae bacterium | reverse complement strand
TTTCCGTTCATCACATTGCACAGTCCAAACCTAGCCGGTTGCGCGATCGCACCGTTTAGTCGGCACGCTGGCGACCATGCCCTGGAAAGACTTAACAAAATGTTTCGAGAATAATGTTTTCTAAAACGAAAGAACGAGCGCTAACGGCGGCGGAGAAATTTGTTTGCGCCATTCGCTAAGTGTTAAGCGGTCCATGTTGTTTTGCCGGGCGAGATGGGCAAGGCGCGCCGTTCCGGATGAGGGCCAAGCGCCTGGCCCCCGAGGATTGTGCGTCTGATTTCCACTCGGGCCCCGTGTGAGGAGATCAAGTGATGCCGCTGGCGAAACGTGCGCAGGTTTTTCAGACTAAATCCGAGGCCCCAACCGCAGCCGCCGAGCGGCCGGATCGCAATGCGGCGCAGGCGGATATCCAGCGCAAGCGCGCGCGCACTTTTGCGCGGCAGCAGAAAATCGCCGAGCGCGTCGCCAGCGCGACCACGCAGATGGCCTCCGGCATCAACCAATCCGTCGCCGCCGCCGAGCAGCTCCGCAAATCGATGGAGCAGATCGCCACCGGCGCCGAAGAAGCCGCCGGCGCCTCGCAGGAATCGCTCGGCGCGGTCACCTCGATCGCGGCGAGCATTGCTCAGGCCAAAGAAAAAGCCGAGCTGAGCCGCCAAAAGACCGGCACGATGCAGACCCTGTTGGGCGAATTGGTGACGCAATTGGCGAGTTCGGTCGCAAATATTTCCACCAGCGCCAACCGGCAATTCGCCTCCGTGCAAATGGTCGTGGAGCTTGAGAAACAGGCCGCCTCCATCGGCGAGATCGTAAAAGCCGTGGCGCGCATCGCGGACCAGACGAATTTGCTGGCATTGAACGCCGCCATCGAGGCGGCGCGAGCCGGCCAGCACGGCAAGGGCTTTGCCGTGGTCGCCGATGAGGTGCGCACGCTAGCCGAAACCTCCGAAAAAAGCGCACGCGATATCCAGACGCTGATCGCGCAGATCCAGAGCCACGTGACGACGATCGCCGAAGGCATCACGGCCGCCGCGGAAGCCGCGAATGCCGAGGTCGACAAAGGCCGGCAGGTGAGCGGGCAACTGCGCAAGGTCGGCGATGACATGGTCATGGTCGGCCGCGGCGCGGAAGATATCGCGGCCGGCGCGCTGGAATCGGACCGCGCGGCGCGCGAGGCACAAACCGGCGCCGAGCAGATCGCCGCCGCGGCGACCGAATTGTCGTCTTCCTCCGAGGAAGCGCTGAAAACCGTCGGACAGCAATCCACCGCGCTGCAACAGAGCCAGACCGCATCCGAGGAACTCGCCACCCTCGCCGATGAGCTCAAGAACGGCACCGATCTTTCCAAAAGCGCCGAGGAAGTCGCCTCCGCCGCCGAGGAACTCTCCGCGGCCGTGCAGGAAATCAGCTCCGCCTCGGCCCAGATCATGGTGGCGATCGAGCAGATCAACCGCGGCTCGCAACAGGCTTCGGCGGCCGCCGCGCAGTCCACCGCCGCGATCTCGCAGATCGAAAAAGCCGCGGTGGTGGCCCAAAAACGCGGCACCGAGGCGATGACCACCGGCAGCGCCATCAACGACCTGGTGCAAGCCAGCCGCGTGTCCATCGACGAACTGATCCAGGGCGTGAAAAAGGGCATGGACGAGACCGTGAAATCCGCCCAGCTCATCACGACATTGGAACAGGTGAGCCGGCGGATCGATAAGATCGTCGACTCCATCACCACCGTTTCCATTCAGACCAACATGCTGGCGGTCAACGGTTCGATCGAAGCCGCGCGCGCCGGCGAATTCGGCAAGGGTTTCATGGTCGTCTCGATCGATATCAGGAACCTGGCCCGCGAATCCGCCGAAAACGCTGAGCAGATCAAGGATGTCGTGAAAGCCACGCAGGACCAGATCGTCGCGGTGCGGCGCGATCTCGAGCAGATCGCCGCCGCGGCAGCCAACGAGGTGCAGAAAAATGAGGAAATCACCGCCAAGCTGGTCTCCGTCGTGCAGGAAATGCAGATCGTGCAGTCCGGCACCGATGAAATCCTCAGAGGCTCCGAAGTGATACTGAGCGCGGTGCAGGAAGCCCAAAAAGGCATGCAGCAGATCGCCATCGCCGCCGAACAATCCAACCGCGCCTCAACCGAAGCCGCCACCGCGGCCCGGCAGCAGTCGCGCGGCGCGGAGGAACTGGCGGCGGCCGTGGAAGAGGTCGCCTCGCTCGCCGATGAGCTGCAAAACTCGCGCGATTGACAGCAACTTTCAGGAGTGATCGCATGGCAGCTTTAGAACAGGCCGGGCTGGAGCCCGGAATCGTGCCCGTCGGCGGCGGGCAGTTCGTGACGTTTCATATCGATGACGGGCTGTTCGCGGTGCCGTTGACCGAGGTGCAGGAAATCATCCGCATGCCGGACATCGTGCAGGTGCCGCTCAGCCCGCCCGCGCTGGAAGGGCTGGCCAATCTGCGCGGCACGGTGATGGCGATCACCAGCCTGCGGCGGATCTTTGACTACCCCGATCTCGAGCACGACGACGCGACCCGCGTCGTGGTGCTGAACCGTGGGATTCCGGCCGGGCTGGTGGTGGACCGCATGGCCGCGGTCGTTTCGGCGCTGGAAAGCGAGATCGAACCGGCCAGCGCGATCGAAACCACGATCAGCGGCGAACTGCTGCGCGGCGTGATCCGGCAATCCGATAACCGCGGCATGATCATCATTCTGGACCCCGGCCGCCTGACCGGAGACCATGCGCCTGGGGGCAGCAAGCCGCGCGACGCCAACGGGGACACCCGCAACGGCGCCAGCCATACCATGCTCAGCCACAATGCCGCCGGCGCGGTTGACGAAGTGCAACTCGTCAGCTTTGAAGTGGCCGGCCAGGAATATGCCCTCAGCATCGAGCACGTTCAGGAAATCGTGCAAATGCCGGCAAGCATCGCCGCGGTGCCGCGCGCCGATCCGCACGTTCTCGGCATCATGACGCTGCGCGAAAAATTGCTGCCGCTGGTCAGCCTGCGCGCCATGCTGGGCCTACCCCCTGCCAGCGCCGATGACCGCAACAAAATCGTCGTCGTCGCCCTGCCGGGCGGCGCCGCTGTCGGCATCGTCATGGACATGGTGCGCGAAGTGCTGCGGGTCAGCCGCGCCCGCATGGAGCCGATGCCCGCCTTGCTGAACGCCGGCGGCGAAATCGCCGCCATCTGCCGGCTGGAGGATGGCAAGCGGCTGGTTTCGGTGCTCTCGGCCGAGGCCCTGTTCGGCACCCAAGCGGTCACCAGCGCACTCGCGCATGTCGCGGAAGATGAGGCAACGGAGGATGCGATGAACGATGCGGAACCGGGCAAAGGCGAAGCCGCCGAACTTGAGGAACAATTCGTGGTGTTCCGCCTGGCGGATGAGGAATATGGCGCGCCGATCGCCGCCGTGCAGGAAATCGTGCGCGTGCCTGAGTCGCTGACGCGCGTGCCGAAGGCGCCGGCCTTCATCAAGGGCGTGGTCAATCTGCGCGGCGCGGTGCTGCCCGTGGTCGACCAGCGCAGCCGCTTCGCGCTGCCCGAAATCGCGCGCTCCGACCGCCAGCGCATCATGGTGTTCACCATCGGCGGCATCCGCACCGGCTTCATCATCGATTCGGTCTCGGAAGTCTTAAAAATCCCGCGCGCCGCGATCGGCCCGGCGCCGGAACTTTCGGCCGAGCAGGCGCGGCTGATCTCGCGGGTCGCCAATCTGGAGGCGCAAAAACGCATCATCATGCTGATCGCGGTCGACCAGCTTCTGGCCGGTGAAGAATTCGGCGCGGTGGCGAAGGCGGCCGGCGTGGTCTCGCATTGAAGGTAGTAAGAATGTTCTTTTTTGCAAAAAAGGCGCCCCGCCCGGGGAACCAAAAAACTCCCGTTCCGCTTCGCGTGGCCGTGGCGGCGCCACAGCCGCGCGAAGCGGCCAAAAGTTTTTTTGCTTCTTTTTTCTCAAAAAAAGAAGGGCTTGCTTTCTCGTGATTAAAATCCTGATCGCCGACGACTCCGCCCTGATGCGCAAATACCTCGGTGATATCTTCAAATCCGAGGGCGATTTCGAGATCAGCCTGGCGCGCAACGGCGCCGAGGCGCTGCAACTGGCCAATTCGTTCAAACCCGACGTCATGACGTTGGACGTCAACATGCCGGAGATGGACGGCATCACCTGCCTTAGCCGCATCATGGTGGAATGTCCCTGCGCGGTGGTGATGGTCTCCTCCCTCACCAGCCAGGATGCGGAGGTGACGTTGCAGGCGCTGGCTCTGGGGGCGGTGGATTTCATTCCGAAGCCGGATGGCACCGTTTCGTTGCATATCGAGAAGATCCGCCTCGCGCTGGTGACCAAAGTGCGCGCTGCCGCGCGCGCCAAACCGCGCGGCAGCCGGTTTCTGGCCGAACGCGTGCGCCGCGCGAGTGCCCAGGCGTCCTCAACCGCCGCCGGAATGACCGAAGGTCCCGCCGCGCGGGCGCAAGTGCCGGCCGGCCAGCCGCGCGGTCTGGTGCTGATCGGCGTGTCAACCGGCGGTCCCGGCGCCATCGAGGCGATTTTGCCGCGGTTGCCAAAGCATTTTCCGTGGCCGGTGCTGGTGGCGCAACACATGCCGCAGAGTTTTACTGGCGTGTTCGCCCGCCGGATCGACGCGCTATGCGGGCTCACGGTGAGCGAAGTGGCCAAGCCCACGCCGGTCGCGGCGGGCCAGGTCTATATCGCGCGCGGCGATGCCGACATGCTGGTCACCCGGCGCGCCGGCAGCGTGGTCGTCACCCCGGCCCCGGCCTCCGAGCAGCATCATTGGCATCCCAGCGTGGCGCGCCTGGTGACCAGCGCGCTGGAAACCATGCCCGCGAGCAATTTGCTGGGCGTGATGCTGACCGGCATGGGCGATGACGGCGCCGAGGCGATGGCGGCGCTACGCGCGCGCGGCGGCCGCACGATTGCGGAATCGGAGGAGACCGCCGTGGTCTGGGGCATGCCGGGCGAACTGGTGAAACGCGGCGGCGCCAGCGTCGTGCTGCCGCTGCATCGCATCGCCGACCAGATCACGCGCTGGGCCACATAATATGCCGCTAGTCCGCGCCGACGCCGCCGGGGCGCCCGCCCCGCCGCCCGCCGATTCCGAGTTTTTGGTCACGGCGCTAACCAGCCAGGATGCCGGCGCCCGCCGCCGCGCCGCCCACGAACTGGGCGGCCTCGCCGCGCAGGCGGGCGCCGAAGCCAAGATTATCGAGGCGCTGGCAACGCAGTTGCAAACCGAAAATAACACCGCCGTGCGCGAGGCGATTTTCGCCGCCCTCGGCCAGATCGGCGGCGCCCACGCCGCCGCATTGCTGGCGCCCTTGCTGCGGCTGGAGGATGCCGGCTTGCGCAACGGCGCGCTGGAGACCTTGAAGCGGCTGGCGGATGCCGCGGTTTCGGCGGTGGACCCGCTGCTGGCTGATCAAGATGCCGATGTGCGGCTGCTGGCGGTCGAGGTCATGCGCGGCTGGAAGCCGGACCGCGCCGTGCCCCGGCTGGCCGCGATCCTCGCCAGCGAACAGCAAGTCAACGTGGTGGGTGCCGCGGTCGATGTGGCGTTGCAGGCGGGTGACGCCTCCCTGTTGCCGGCCCTTGTCGCGTGCGCGGCGCGTTTTGCCGGGGCGGGCTATGTCGAATTCGCCATCGCCATGGCTGTGAAGGCCCTGACGGACCGTTCCGCTGTCCACGTAGATGAGCCTTGAACGCGATGCCCCCCATCAAGGCGGCGGCCGATCCGAAGATCTCGGAGGCCGATTACGTCAAATTCTGCGACTATTTCTACCGCCAGACCGGCATTTCGTTCGGCGGCGGCAAGCAATATTACGTCGATAAGAGGCTGATCGACCGCATTCAAAAAACCGGATCGGAGAATTTCGACCGCTACTTCGCCAGCCTGAAACGCAGCGATGCGGCGCCCGAATTTGAAAAGCTCACCAGCCTGCTTACCGTGAACGAAACCTATTTTTTTCGCGAGGATCATCAGTTCGAGTGCATGGTCCTCCACATGCTGCCGGAAATCGTCGCGCGCCGGCGCAAAGGGGAGCGGTTTCGTATCTGGTCGATGCCCTGCTCCACCGGCGAAGAGCCCTATTCGATCGCGATATTTCTTCTGGAAAATTGGTCGTCGGTGGATGATTTTGATATCGAGATCATTGGCTCCGACATCGACACCGGCGCGCTGGCGGCGGCACGGGCCGGAATCTATGAAAAGCGGGCGCTGCACCGGCTGCCCAAGTCGCTGGTGCAGCGCTACTTCAGCACACTGGCCGATGATCGATTCCGGCTGGCCGACAGCCTGCGCGATTCGGTTCGTTTCACCCAGGTGAATTGCATGGATGCGATGGCGATGCGCGCCTTTGCGAACATCGACATCATTTTCTGCCGCAACATGCTGATCTACTTTGACGATCAATCCAGGCTATCAACGGTACAGAATTTTTATGACTGCATGGCGCCTGGAGGCTTCATCTGCCTTGGCCATTCGGAATCGATGAGCCGCATCTCATCGATCTTCGCGCCGCGCCATTTCCCGCAGGCGATGGTGCATCAAAAACCGCTCGGAGGGGCATGATGGAAACGATTCCAGCCCGCATATTGGTGATCGACGATTCAGCACTCGTGCGGCAGTACCATCGGCAAATCCTGGAACAGGCCGGCTACGAGGTGGCCGAGGCGGTCAACGGCATGGACGGACTTGAAAAGGCGCTCGAGCAAAAATTCGATCTCTGCGTGGTCGACGTCAACATGCCGGTGATGGACGGCTACGCCTTCCTGCACGCCCTGCGCGCCGCACCCGCCGCGCACGACCTGCCGGCGCTGATGATTTCCACCGAAGCCGCGGCGGCCGACCGGGACCAGGCGCTGGCCGCCGGCGCCAATGCCTATCTGACCAAACCGGTGCCGCCGGCAGCACTCTGCGCCTACGCCGCCGCCATGCTCGGGGTGGCGTCATGAACGACGATCTGCTGGAACAATTCATTACCGAAGGCCGCGAATTGCTCGCCGAAGCGGTGGAGGACTTATTGGCGCTGGAACGCGCCCCCGACGACAAGGAGCGCATCAACCGGTTGTTTCGCTCCATCCACACCGTCAAAGGCTCATCGGGCCTATTCGACCTGCCGCCGATCACGCGCTTGCTGCATGCCGGCGAAGACATGTTCCAGGCGGTGCGCGAACGCGGCCTCAAACTGACGCCGGACATGGTGGACGCCTCCCTCGCGGCGGTCGATCTCGTCACGCGCTGGATCGATGAACTCGAGCGGACCGAAATTTTACCAGCCGATGCCGGCGCGCTCGCCACCGGCCTGGCAGCCCGGCTGCGCACCTATTTCGACAATCCGGCGACCGCCGCACCCGCCGGCATAGCACGCGCCGGCGTGGCGCCTTCCGGCGTGGCGCCTTCCGGCGCGGCGCCCGCCGGCGTGGCGGCCGCCAGCGCAAACGCGCCGGTGCCCTCCGAAACGCCGCAACTGGATCGCTGGTTCAGCGCCGCAACGCTCGCGCAACTCGCGCGGAGCGGCGAAAAATTTCACCTGATCGTCTATCAGCCATCGGAATCCTGTTTCTTCAAAGGCGAGGACCCGCTCCACCTCGCGCTGCAAACCCCGAACCTGGCGGCACTGGCCTGGGCCTGGCGCAACCCCTGCGCCCCGCTCTCCGAACTCGACCCGTATCAATGCAATCTGGATTTTTTCCTCCTCTCCAGCGCGACGCCTGAGGCGCTGGCGGCGAATTTCCGCTACGCCGCGCAGGATGTAACGTTTTTGCCGCTGCCGCCAGGCAGTTTTTCAGCCGCGGCACCGGTGGCTCTACCCGATATCACCCGCGATCTGTTGCAATTTTGTACCGATATGCTGGCGCACGACGCGCCTCCCGCGGAACAGCCAGGCCGTTTCGCCGCCGCGCGACGCGTTGCGGCCAATGCCCTGCGCGCAGCGGGCCTCACCGAGGCCGCGGTCCAGTTGGCCGAGGCAGATTCGCCGGATACATGTCGCCAGTCCATCGCCGTGCTGCTCGCAACCGGCGCCGCCGCCAGGCCCGCCATCGGGTCCGCTGCCGAATCCGCCGCCACAGGGATCGACACCCCGGCGGAGCCCGCCGCCGAGGCGCTGCACGAAGCCCCCAACGTTCGCAAAGTTTTACGCGTGGACAAGGAAAAATTCGACGTGCTGATGAACCTCATCGGCGAACTGGTGGTCGCCAAAAACAGCCTGCCCTTCCTCGCCAAACGCGCCGACGAACAATATGGCGCGCGCGCGCTGGCGCGGGAAATCAAGGACGAATACGGCGTCATCGACCGCATCGCGCAGGAGCTGCAGGGCGCCGTGATGGCGGTCAGCATGATGCCGGTCGGCCAGGTCTTTGGCCGCTTCCCCCGCCTGGTCCGCGACCTGGCACGAAAACTCGGCAAGCAGGTCGATCTGGTGATCACCGGCGAAGACACCGAGGCCGACAAGAACGTCATCGAAACCCTGTTCGACCCGCTCCTGCACATGGTCCGCAACAGCCTGGACCACGGCATCGAACCACCCGACGAACGCGTGGCATGCGGCAAAAGACCCAGCGCCACGCTCACCCTGGCGGCGCGCCAGGATGGCGACCAGGCGGTGATCGAAATCATCGACGACGGCCGCGGCATCGACCCCGCAATGATCAAGCGCAAAGCCTATGAGCGCGGGCTGATCGACGAAACCCGGCTCGCCACCATCAGCGATCAGGACGCCGCGATGCTGATTTTTGCCGCCGGGTTTTCCACCGCCGAAACCATTTCCGACGTTTCGGGCCGCGGCGTCGGCATGGACGTGGTGCGCGCCGCGGTCGAAAAAGCCGGCGGCGCCATCACGCTCTCCAGCGTCAAGCACCAGGGCACGACCCTGCGCCTCAGCCTGCCGCTCAGCATGGCCGTCACCCGCGTCATGACTGTGCTGGTCGAGGGCCGGCTGTTCGGCATCCCGATGGACCTGGTGCTGGAGACCGTAAAACTGCCGGCGCACAGCATTACGCGCATCAAGAACGCCAAGGCGTTTTTGCTGCGGGACCAGATCATCCCGCTGCGCCACCTCAACCGCCTGCTGCACCTGCCCGACCCGCAGCAGACTCCCGCCGAAATCGCCGTGCTGGTGGTGCGCACGGGTGGTCAACTGCTGGGGCTGGGCATCTCCGCCTTCGGCGAGGTGATGGAAGTCATCCTCAAACCGATGGACGGCGTGCTCGCGCGCATCGCCGGCTATTCCGGCACCTGCCTGCTCGGCGACGGCAAGGTGCTGCTCGTGCTCGACCTGAAGGAACTGATCGCATGATCGAGCGCGACGGCAAGACCATCCTCCTGCTGGGCCATTGCCCGGTGGAAGACGCCGACACGCTGCTCTCTTTCGTGCATGATGGAGCAGACGTGATCGACTGGACTGGCTGCACCTTGCTGCACACCGCCTGCCTGCAGGTGCTGCTCGCCGCCCGCCTGCCGGTTGCCGGCCCGCCGCAAAACCCGGCACTGGCGCAATTTCTAGCGCCCTATTTTGTCCCTTACACCGCGACGGAGATCTAACAACATGGCCACCATTCTGGTGCTCGACGATTCTTCCACAATGGTCATGAGCCTGGCCAGGATTCTGAAAAAAGCCGGCTACGAGGTGGAAACCGCGACGCGCGGCCAGGAGGGGCTGAACAAGCTCGGCGCCGGCCTGAAACCGGCCGCCATCATCACCGACCTCAACATGCCCGAAATGGACGGCATCAGCTTCATCAAGGCGGCCCGAAAACTGCCGTCATGCCGCTTCACGCCGATCATCGTCCTGACAACCGAATCAGGTCTCTCCAAATCCGGCGAAGCCCGCGCCGCCGGCGCCACTGGCTGGCTCACCAAACCCACCGAACCGGACACACTCATCGCCACGCTGAAACAACTAGCGCCGGCGGCCTGAGGCGAGCGCCCGTGGCATCATCCGAGCCTGAAGCGCTATCTGAGGAAGCCAGGCTGATCTGCGCCATTCTGGCCGAACAGGTGGCGGCCCTGTGCGAGGGCATCGCCGCTTCGGCGGTTTTCAATAAGCTGACGGCCTGCGGCGACATCTTGGCTTCCCTTGCATCGCAACTGGAAGTCGGCAGTGCCGCATCCCGCGCCGCTGCACAGCTTGACAAGGCCATGGATGACCTTGGTTTTCAGCATGCCCAGCAACAGGATTTTGCCCACCAGACCGCCGAACTCGTCGCCGGGGCACTGAAAACGCTAGCGACCGGCGAGTGGCGCAAACTCTCTCTGGGTGGGCTCGCCGCCCTCTACGTCAGCGAAAGCCAGCGGCGGCTGCACGACATAGTGCTGGCGGAACGTACAGGCCGCCGAAATATGACAACTCCAGACTTGTGACAGCGGCAAGGCTTGGTCAAACTCTCGAAGTCTGTCTGCCCTTTTTGAACTGTCTTGCCATGGCCTCCGTCATAGTTTCTCTAACGCGCCGTTTTGACTTGCGAGAGAATGTGACCGTTAATTCGATGAGCGGCTGCCAAACCCAAACCAGCATTGCCCGACCCGTTGTTAAAACGGGGTTAGCTAATTTGTCATTATACTGGCCAAGCAGTTCTTCTTAGCCCAGCTCTACAGGAGACACACAACGTCGGGACCGGACCACGACAGCCGCTCGGGCACCAAATCCGCCGCAGAGTCAAATTGTACGCTAGAACCTATTCATACGCCTGGCAGTATTCAGTCGCATGGCGTGCTCTTGGCAATCGATCCGTTAGAGAATTTCAAAATCATCGCCGTCAGCAGCAACGCGCCGAGCCTGCAAAGGCTGCGTCGCGAGGGCCATGAGACATGAGGCAGCGGCATCTCTGATGTCATAGGCTCCGACTTTGAAGAAGAACTCTTCGCTCGCTATTTAGGCGGCAGACTGCGGGGCACCGCACCCTGGCAATCCACCCTTTGCCTGCCCGGCATTTCCGCGGCGCTGCACGCTACAGTCCATGCTCACACCGGCCTGGTGCTTGTTGAGCTGGAACGCGCCATGCAAAGCTATGATTCCGAGGCTCTGGAAGCCTCTCATGTGCTCCGAGAAAGCATTGCCGATCTACAAGATTCAGCGCCCGACATCGCAATCCTTGCGCGCGCAGCAGCGCGTGCGGTACGCGCTCCGACAGGGTACGAGCGCGTCATCATTTATCGTTTCGACGCTGACTGGCATGGCAGAGCGATGGCGAGACTAGCGTCCCACCTGGAGTAGGACTTTGGTGTCACGAGCTGCTTGCCCTAGGCGGCAAGCTGGCAGTCCTTGCGTGATCATGGGCAAGCGGTCCGTCCAGATACAGCGCGGCCATCCGGTCAAAAAATGCTTCAGGTTCGTGCATGGCTTTTGCAGCCGAATCCGGAAAGTCGGGCTAACTTTCCATTAGGGTTTTGTATCTAGAGCGTTGCACACACATTGAGGTGCAACTTTCCGCAGATGGCTGATTATTCTACCACCAAGCAGCCAGATCGTAGCGCATTGCCCTTGGGTGTTGACGTGTCGTCCCCATCCGGCGGAGCGTTGCGGCTCGATATCCTGGCAATGCCGCTGTCTGCGCAACTAAGGGCGCAAACCGCCGCCCTGCATCAACAGACGGAAGCGCTGCTCGGGCTTCCGCATGCGATCCAAAGTTTGCAGGAGTACCAAGGCTGCCTTTGCAAGTTCCTGGGGCTGTATGCGCCGCTGGAGCATTCAATGGCCAGGTTCAGGGAGTGGGATCAACACGGCCTCACCTTGCCGTCACCCAGCCAAACCCAATGCCTCACGGCCGATCTCGCGGTTCTTGGCATCGACCCGGCCAGCATATCGGAGGCTCCGCCGGTGTTGCGACCGGATCTGCCGACCTTCTCTCACGCGCTGGGGGCGCTGTACGTTCTTGAGGGTTCGACACTCGGCGGGCGCATGATCCTGCGTGAGTTGGATGAACGAATCGGCCCGCAGATAAGCGGCGCGACCCGGTTCTTCGGCGGTCGCGGCGCAACGGTCGGTGCAACCTGGCTGATCTTCAAGACGGCGCTGGACGCCTTCGGCGATGCGCGGCCAAGTCTTCGCGCCGAGGTGGTTTCCGGCGCAAAAAGCGTCTTCCAAGCGATCACGCTATGGTTCGCGCCCCTGGCTGGTACGTCCGAGTGACGGTAATAAGCGCGAGTGACCGAGTGCAACCGCAGGATGGTGCGCATGGGCCTGATCTGTCGCTCTGCGAATCAGAGGCGATCCACATCCCTGGCGCAATCCAGCCGCAGGGCGCTTTCATCGCCCTGCTGCCGGAGGGCTTGGTCGTTACGCATGCGAGCGCGAACCTTGCTTCGATCCTTGGGGTGCCGGTGGCAGCGGTCCTCGGCCGGCCGCTCAGCGCCGGGTTTGACACGGCCACAAGTCTCGCTTTGGCCGCCGCGCTCCCGGCCGTGGACAGCAGCGCTCGCGGATGTGTCCATACGATGGCCGGCCCTGACGGCCAAAGCTTGCACCTGCACGCCTTCCGGTCGGGCCGGCACATTTGCATCGACATACGCCCCGTCGAGCCAGCGGCGACGCGGATGGCGCCCGATACGATGCTGCAGTCGGCGATGGCAACCTTTGCGCGGGCCACCCGCCCGGTTGAGCTGTGCGCGCTTGCCGTGCACGGCCTGAAAGCGCTCACCGGTTATGACCGCGTCATGGCGTACCGGTTCGCCGAGGACGGACACGGGGAAATCATTGCGGAGGCCAAGGAACCGCACGTTGAGCCCTATCTTGGACTCCACTACCCCGCCGCCGACGTGCCGGCACAGTCGCGAAGGCTTTGCCTGCGTCAGCCTGTGTGCCAGATCGCCGATACCGGCTACACGCCGGTTCCGTTGCTCAGTGAACCCTCGCTCGAGGATGGCACGCCGCTCGACCTGACCTTGAGCACGCTGCGCAGCGTCTCGCCGATCCATCGGCAATATTTGCGCAACATGAATGTGGCCGCCTCGCTCTCGGTGGCGCTGGTGCGACCAAACGAGCGCAAGGAGCCGACGCTCTGGGGCATGTTCGTCCTCCATCACGAGACGCCACTGGCCGCTGGACCGGAACTGCAATCGGTGCTCGGCATGATCGGCGAGGTCGTATCGATGCTGCTGGGCAGCCTGGAAGAGGCGGAACTCTATGCCCAGTTGCTCGCCCGCAACGCCATGCTGCAGACGCTGGTCGAGCGCATCGCCATGCCGGTGCCGGTGCCCGAGGGGTTCGCCATGGGGGCGGCCGAACTGCTGAAACTGACGGGTGCCAGCGGCGCCCTGGTGCACATCTGCGGCGCCCTCCTCACCGTCGGGCGGACCCCGCCCGCCGCCGCGGCCGAGCATGCCATGGCGCTGCTGCAAGCCGATGCCGGCGGCGACGTGCTGGCGGTTGACAATTTGGGGCTGCGCTATCCCGAACTCGCCGACTGCATCGCCGAAGGCAGCGGCGCGCTGCTGCTGCCGCTGCCACAGGCCGACGGATCGGCGATTCTCTGGTTCAGGCCGGAACGCATTAGGACGGTCAGTTGGGGCGGCAATCCCGATCTACATGCGACGTCGGACCCCGTCACCGGCCGCTTGTCGCCGCGTGGCTCTTTCGCGCTCTGGAAGCAAATCGAGAGTGGCCGCTCGCGGCCATGGGACCGGGCCGATCGCGCGATCGCCAGGGAATTGCGGCGCTCGGTCGAGGCCGCTCTGGCGCAGCGCGCAACCGCGGCGCTGGCCCGGTTGCGCCTCTACGACCCGCTGACCGGCTTGCCGAACCGGAGCCTGCTGGAAGAGCGGTTGGCCGACCAGGCGTTCGGGACGGGCGTCGGAGGGGCCCTCATGTTCCTCGATCTCGACGGCTTCAAGGCCGTCAACGACACGATGGGGCATGCGGCCGGCGACACACTTTTGATCGCCGTCGCCGAGCGCCTGGTCACCGTCGCCGGACGCGACAATCTCACCGCCCGGCTCGGCGGCGATGAATTTGTCGTGCTGTGCCTCGGCCTCGAACAGCACGCGATGGCGGACCTCGGTGAACGCATCAGGCAGGCGATTGCGGCGCCGATTGATATCGCCGGGCGGCCTTGCCACGTCACCGCCAGCATCGGGATCGCGGTTGCGGACCAAACTGGTGGCCTCGATTTGGTCCGTGCCGCGGACATGGCGATGTATGCGGCCAAGCAGGCCGGCGGCAACCGTGCGGTGTTGTTCGAGCCGTCGCTGTACGACAGCGCATCCCTGAGATTTGAGCTCGAGGAGGATATGCGGAATGCTCTGCGCGGCGGCGACGAGTTCGTGTTGCTGTATCAACCAATATTCCGTCTCACCTCGCGCACCCGGCGGCTCGCCGGTTTCGAGGCGCTCGTGCGCTGGCGGCATCCGCGCCACGGCTGGATGTCCCCGGCGCTGTTCATCCCGCTTGCCGAGAAGTCCGGCCTGATCCTGCCACTGGGCGACTGGGTGCTGACAACCGCGCTACACCGCGGGCTGTTGCTGCGGCAAGCCCACCCGGATGCCAACCTGCAGATGAACGTCAACGTCTCGGTGTTGCAGATCCCACAATCGGGCTACTGTCATGGCGTGGCGGATGCGCTGGCGGCAGCAGCCTATCCCGCCGAGGCACTCTGCCTGGAAGTTGTTGAAAGCCTGCTGGCCGACGCCGCGGCAGGGGCCGTGCTCACCGACATCCGCAAGCTTGGGGTCCGGGTGGCAATCGACGATTTCGGCATTGGCTTCTCGTCACTGTCGTATCTGCGCCGGCTGCCGGTTGACAAGGTCAAACTCGACCGCAGCTTCCTGGAAGATATCGAGGGCGATCCGCGCGGCGTTGGATTCGTCAGCGCGGTGATCGCATTGGCCCATGCGGCAGGCAAGCCGGTGGTCTTCGAGGGCATCGAGACCCAGGCGCAGTTCGACATCGCGCGCGGCACCGGCGCCGATCTGGTGCAGGGATTCTTCTTCGCGCCGCCGCTATCAGCCAATGCAGCCTTGGAACTCGCCGTGCAACAACGGCAACTCGACGAACATCGCGCCGAGTAGCGATCAAGACCAATTTTTTTCACGCCATGGGAGCTCTGCCGATCGTGATCTTCGAGGCGGCAGATGCCAAACTCTATCCTGCCAAACGCGGCTCCAAATCCGCGCCGCGCCGGCAGATTTGGCGACCAACTGCGCAAATTATACCAGTCATCATAGCCTCTGACTCTTGCGGGAATTTGCGGTGTTTGTCGTCCCTGGCAAAGGCCGGCCAGGTGGTGCGCCGGCTTTTGGCGCTGCGCCCGGCCTCGCCAAGATGACTCGCCGATTTTTGGAGTTGACGCCTAGTTCCTGCGGCCACCACCCCCGGCAGCCATGCGCCTCACCATTGCCGTTTAGGTAAGCCGCGATTCTCCAGAGCAACCGTTCACAGGTGAGCAACAGCCGAAAGCCTCCATCCTCGCCGTTTCCTGGCACAGCGAGCTTCCCGAAAGATGCCATTGGTGCCTTAATCCGGGGCAGCGCTTTCGTTCAGCTCAGGTTAGAGTTTTGCGTGGCAGTATCCCTTTCTGGCGATACATGCTGACACGCTGGTGCAGGAGATGGCGCCGTAACACATGATGAATTGTCGGCGCGGAAGCCAGCGGAACGGCGCATGTGCGCTCAACCTCGTCGTTCGCGGGCAATCTCCGACTACCGGTAAGCGGCCATTCGTTCCGCCTTCGATGTGCGGGATTGGCTGTACCGCCGCTGCCGCCGGAGCGGCATATCCACCTACCAAGCCACCAAACAGCCCCTCGGCAGCCTAACGCCATTTGTCAGCGCGCTGCACTGTCGGCGCTAGGACTTCGTGCTGCATCGGTTGGCCGGTTCGGCTCATCCTTAAGGGCGCACAGCCTTCATGGTTGTAAGGTGATCGCAGGCGGCGTGGCGGCCGCAGGGGTAACTAGGCTGGCGGTGACCCAGCCATTTGGGGAAATTGCCTGGGTGACTGCCATGGCGTGCTGGGCGTTGGCATAGCACAAGCAGGCGGCACCTAGCGCCGGTGTGAAGTCGCGCAAAATCGCCGCCGGCCCGCTGGCGTGGGAGGGGGCAAGCATTGTCATACGCGGTGTTGTCAGCGCGATCGCGGTGGCAGCGTGCGGCGCGGCTGGCGGGTTGGCCGAGAGGCTGATCACGGTGCCACCGGCGCCGGCTTTCACCTTGAACAGCTTGTTCGAGAAATCACCAGCCAGGTCGAGCGTGATGGTCTGCGCGCCATTGAACAATTCCAGTCCCACGCCGCTGATGAAGCTGTGCGAGGTGGCGGAAAAGCCTTTGACGTCGATCGTGTCGGTTTTCAGGAACCCGGAGATCACGTTGCCCGGCGGTGGTGAACTGAGCCCCAGGTCGCCGCCGGTGCCGGTGAAGGCGAGTGGGCCGCCGAGCGTGCCGCCGGCCAGAATGTCGAGCTCACCGCCGGCGATCGTGCCGCCCGTGAGGGTGCCGCCGGATGCCAGCGTGGCGGCGCCGCCGCTGCTGACGGTCAGGCCGGTCGCGGTACCGCGCAGCACTTCGGAGCCGCCGGCGCTGATGGTGACGCCATCCGCGGCGCCGCCGGCACTCACGGTGAGGCTGCCATGCTTCAGGATCGTGCCGCTGGCGGTGCCGCCCGCCACGACGATCTGCGCGCCGCCGCTGTTCACCACGGCATGATCGGCCACCGCGCCGGAGGTCACGATTTCAAACGCGTCCACCCCCAAAGTGAGGGCGGCGGTACCGGCGATGCCGGTGATCGTGGAACTGGCGCTCGGACCATGCACCAGCAGGTCAACGCCGCCGGCGAGGCCGAGGCTGACGCTCTCCGTCGCGCCGTTGTTGAACAGCGCCAAATCGCCGTCCGCATAGGTGCCGCTGAGGCCGCCGAAACCCTGCATCGTCAGCGCGTCACCGGCCGCAAAGCCGGCAAAACTCTCGCCGTTGGCGATGCCGGTGATGTTGCCTTCGAGATGCCAGGCGGCCCCGGCCGCGAAGGTGATGTGCTCAAAGCCATTGATCGTGGTGCCGAGGCCGCTGAGGACGGCGCTGGACTTGCCGGTCAGCAGCAGCACGTCCGACGATGAGGCGCCGACGGCGAATGTGCCGGGCACGACGGCGCCGCCGTCCAGCTGCAATGTGCCGCCGCCATTGCCGAGGTGCAGGCCGTTCAGCAGTTTCGCCCCCTTGGTGAATTCGAGCGTGCCGCCAGCGAGCGTGGTGGCGCTGGCGACGCCGCCGGCCCTGATGATCTCGCGGCCGCCGGCCTGGATCACGCTGCCCGAGGCGCTGCCGCCCGAATAAACCTCTAGCAACCCGGCGGAATTGATCACGGCGGCACTCGCTTTGCCGCCAGCGAAAACTTCGAGCACACCGCCCGCATCGACCGCTTCATGGCTTTGCTTGCCGCCATTCAGCATGATTTCGACATCGCCGGTGCCTAGCGTATTGATCGCCCCGACGGCTGACAGAGTGGTGGCCCCGCCCGCGGCGCGCAGCAGGAAATCGCCTTGCAACTTGCCGGTGGTGCCGAGTTCGACCTCGGTGGCGCCGCTGAACAGCTCAAAACCCTTTTTGCTGACGTAGCCGGCGCTGCTAAGGCTAAAGCCGTCCAGGATGATCTCGTCTGCCGTCTTGAAGCCCAAAATGGTTTGCCCGTCCGCGAGGCCAGCGACATCGCCTTCGATGGCGGCGGTGGCGCCGCCGGCGAACTGGATGGTTGTGAAGCCGGTGATTTCGGTGCCGATGCCCGCGAGCACGGCGGTGCGGGTCCCGGTCAGGTCGAGCCGGTTGCCGGCGGCGCCGTCGGCGATGACCTGGCCGATCAAGGTGCCGGAGGCACCCATGGTGAGGCTGGCGACGGCGGTGCCGAAATCGATCGCGATGCCGGCCGCACCCTGGCCGCTTTCGATGACGCCGCTGTTGGAAATGGTCGCGGTCTCGGCGAAGCTGGCGGCCTCGAACAAGATGCCGTCGGCGCCGCCCTCGATCAGGCTCAGCGTCCCGTTGCTGATCCGCCCGGAGGCGAAAATCTGGATCCCGTCGGTGCCGCCGGTGATGGTATGGCTATTCTCGATCACCGCCATCGTATCGGCGGCGTTGGCTTCGAACGCGATGCCGGCCTTGTTGCCTTCGATCAGCCCGGTATTGACGATCTGGCCGGCGCCATAGGCCTGGATCGCCTCATTGCCGGCGCGGATGGTGCCGGCATTGGTGATGGAGGCCGCAACACCGAAGACCACGCCGTAGCCCAGCCCGCCCTCGCCATAGACATAACCGGTATTGTTGAACGTGCCGCCGCGATACAGCACCACGGCATTATTCCCGCTTGAGAGATTGGCGGTGATGATGGCCGTGTTGTCCACCACGCCGCCATTGCCCAGATAGGCCCCCAGCAGCGAACCCGCGAGCAGGCCGTGATTGACGATCAGCCCCACGCCATACTTGATCCCGGCGGCATCGAACCCTGACACGGTACCGCCGGCCAGGTTGGTGATGGTGCCGGCGCCATGCAGGTCGATCCCGGTCTGGTTGTACGAGGTGTTGCCGCGGTCGCCGGCATTGGGCGCGATGATCTGCCCGCTATTGGACACGTCCCCGCCGCTGCGCATGAACACGCCGAAGCCGCCGGCGTTGACAATACCGGCATTGGTGACGGTGGCGAAGTCCTTCGTGTAGATGCCGAGATAGCCGCCGGTGATCTCGCCCTGCGCCTGGTTGACCACCAGCCCGCCATCGGTGAGCAGCACGATGCCGTTGCCGTGGGTGGCGCCGACATCGGTCGCGAGGATCTTGCCGTCGGTGATGACGGTCGCCGCGGTCGTGAGAAAGCTGGTGATCGCGTTGTAGCCGGCCACCGTGATGGCGCCGGCGGCGCCGATGGTGAACGGCGAGCCGAACGAGCTTTTTGTCGCAAAGAAATTGACCGGCTGGTAGAGCGTGTTGTTCAGCGTTTTCGTGACCACCGGCGGCGCGATGCCGGCCGGGTCGATGCTGTCGGGCACACCGTCGAAATCCGTGCTGGTGGCGCTGTCGAGGTAGAGTGACTGGCTGTCAGACATCGAGGATATGGTCACGCGCGCTCCGTTCCGGTTTGTAAATCTCCAGGTTTGCCTCCGCACGGCTACGTGGCTCGGAACGGCAACCCCGAAACGCTATAAGTGATCACGCGTGGTAAAACAGCCCTCATTGTGTTGGTAGAGCATTACAAACCGTTTTCTCGCGTGTGACCTGGTCGGGTTGTTCGCGTCAGAGGTGTGGTTCCCGGGCTAACTCGGCCCGATAGCTGCCGTTCGGCGCGAAGCCATGACGGGCATGGCAAAGCGCCGCAACGGCGATGTGAACGTTCATGGCGCGTTGACGCCTTAGAAAGTTAGAAAGAAAAGCAGCGCTTTTTGGAAAAAGCGCGCAAAAACTTTTGCTCCTGGGGG
>PLFB01000027.1:3857-10329 GCA_003137135.1 Acetobacteraceae bacterium | reverse complement strand
AGTTTTTTGGTTACCCCGGGCGGGGCGCCTTTTTTTTCAAAAAAGTAACTGCTTTCTTTTTGTCAAACGACCAGCAGCACGACGCCGCACGAGATCAACCCGATCGCCGCCATGCGCATCGGGCTGACGACTTCGCCGAAAACGAAATGCCCGATCATCGCCGCGGCCACGTAGGACATCGCCGTGCAGGGTAGCGCGACCGACATCGGAATTTTGCGCAACGCCACGATGTAGAGCATCGAGGCGGAGCCATAGATGCAGAGCCCCAGCATCGTCCGCCAGTCGAATAATTGATGCAAAAACGTATCGGCCTGCGAACCGGCTTTTAGCAGCGTCTGTCCCGCCATCGCCACGAAGATCGCGGCGAACAGCACCAGCCAATAAACATTCATTCAGAAGAATTCCCGCCGCGCTGCACGCTGCGTATCGTCGCCTGCGGTTTGGAACTTGCGGACAAGAACGTCCGCCCGACATATTCGCCGACCACGCCCAGAATCATCGACTGGATGCCGGAGAGCAGCAGGATCACCGTCATCGTCGAGGCCCAGCCGGTCGGCAGATGTTCCGAGGTCAGCGCCTCGGCGATGGTGAGCACCGCGCCGATGGCGCCGAGCAGCGCCATCGCCATCCCGGCCCAGACCGCGAGGCGCAGCGGTGCCAGCGAAAAGCTGGTGGCCAGATTCAACCACAGCCGCACCAGGCGGGTGATGGTGTAGTTGGAACGGCCCATCGCGCGCGGAAGATGCTTCACCTCGATGCTGTCGATGCGCTGCGTCGCCTGCACGATTAAACCGTCAACGTAAGGATACGGCCCGGCATATTTCGTCACGGCCTCGACGACGAACGCCGACATGCAGCGGAACGAGGAGAGATACAATCCGGGCGGCTTGTCCAGCAGCCAGTCCGCGACGCGGTTGGCGAACCGGCTGCCGGCGCGCCGCCAGCCCACCTGCTGCGTGACCGCATAACGCGAATACACCACGTCCCAATCGTTGTTGCGGGCGTGGTCGTACATGCGGATCACCTCATCCACGGGATTCTGCAAATCGTCATCCATCGTGATGACGTAATCGCCTTTCGCATAGCGCAGCCCGGTCATCACCGCGTTATGCTCGCCGAAATTGCGGCCATGCTCGGCATAGACCATCGGCCATTTCGCGTCCTTCAGCAGCGCCTGGCAGACCGCGCCCGATTCATCCGGGCTGCCGTCGTTGACCAGAATGATTTCCATGCCGCCGGCGGGTGCGATGTCTTCCAGCGCGCGGACCAGAATGCCGATGGTCGCGGCCCCGCGATAGACCGGAATCACGATCGACAACCCCACCCGCGCCGTCATGCCGCTCCGCAATTCGCGCAATCCGTTGTCCTGGCTTATCAACACGTCGAATTCCCCAAACTTTTCAAAACTGTTTCAATGCGCCGCACACTTGTTGCACCTGGCGCTCCGTCATTTCCGGAAACATCGGCAGGCTGAGGATTTTTTCCGCCGCCAGCGCCGTTTCCGCGCACGCGGCCGCACCCATCGGCAAACGATTCTGGTAGGCCGGCTGCAAATGCACGGGCACCGGATAATGGATTCCCGTGCCCACGCCCAGCGCCGCAAGTTTTTTCTGCACCGCGTCGCGCTCTGGCGTTTTCACGACATACTGGTGAAACACATGCGTGGCACCCGCACGCCGCCGCGGCGGTGTAAGCGCGGTTCCCGCCAGCGCCTCGTCATAGGCCGCGGCGATCGTTTGGCGCCTGGCATTCCCCGCATCCAGATGACGCAGTTTGACCCGCAGCACCGCCGCCTGCGTCTCATCCAGCCGGCTGTTGATGCCTGCCAAATCAGAAATATAGCGCTGCCGCCAGCCATATTGCCGCAGTGCCCGCATGTCCGTGGCGAGCGCCGCGTGCTTCGTCACCACCGCGCCGGCGTCGCCGAATGCGCCCAGATTTTTGGTGGGATAAAAACTGAACGTCGCCGCGTCGCCGAACGTCCCCAGTTTGCGCGCGGCGAACAGCGCGCCATGCGCCTGCGCGCAGTCCTCGATCACCTTCACATCGTAGCGCGCCGCCAGCAGCAAAATCTCATCCAGCGCCGCCGCCTGGCCGTAGAGATGCACCACGATCACCGCCTTGACCGGCTGCGTTCTCAGCACAATTTCCAAATCTTTTGGACACATCGTGAAATATTCTGGATCAATATCAACGAGCACGGGCTGCGCGCCGGCCATTTCAATCGCCGCCACCGTCGCCACCGCGGTATGGGAGACCGTCGCCACCCTATCGCCCGGGCCGATGCCAAAACCTTTCAGCGCCAGCACCAGCGCATCCGTGCCGTTGCCGCATCCCACCGCCTCGCCCGCGCCCAGCCATGCCGAAAATTCCTGCTCGAAGGCGCGGCCTTCCTCGCCCAGAATATACCAGCCGGAGTCGAGAACCCGTTGCACCGCCGCATCAATTTCCTCGCGCGCCGCGCGATACGAAGCCCCGGGATCGGTCTGCGGCACCATGGCGTTCACGCGCGCGTCCATCAACAATAAACCTCCAGCCGCGGCCGCAGCCAGGCGAGGGTTTTTTCCAGCCCCGTGCGCACATCCGTCACCGGCGTCCAGCCCGTGGCGTCCCGGAACGCCGAATCATCCGCATAATAACTGCCGATATCGATTTTCGCGCGGTCCTCGGGGAAATTCTTCACCACATACCGCGCGCCGTTTCCCGCCACCTCCACCAGCATTTTCGCCAGCGCCGCCAGGGCAACCGGCGGCGCGCCGCCGACATTGAAAATCCGCCCATGACAGCGCGGCTCAGCCGCCGCCAGCAAAAACGCCTCGGTCACATCATCCACAAACGTCAAATCCCGCAACTGCTCGCCACCCCATACCTCGAACGCATTCCCGCGCAAAACTTCGCGCATCCAGTTCGCCAAAAACGTCTGCCGCGCGTCGCGGATGCGCAGGCGCGGCCCATAACAGTTGGTCAGCCGCAGCGACGCCACCGGCCGGCCGCGCACCCGGTTCTCCAGCATCCAGTACTGCTCACCGGCGAATTTTGACACGCCATTCGCATCCGGCGGCGCCACCGGGTGTTTTTCGTCCACCGGCAAATACAGCGGCCGGCCATAAAACTGCCGCGTCGAGGCGTGCACCACCACCGCCTCCGCCGCCGCCTCGCGCGCCGCGGCGATCAATTTCACCTGTGCCACCGCGTTCACGTCGATATCCGCCAGCGGGTCGGACTGCCCGCCCATGTGGCTGGTCTGCGCCGCCAGATTAAAAATCACGTTGCGGCCCTCGCAAAGCGGCCGCATGTCCACTTCGCGAATATCCGCCCGCACCAGTTCCACATCCGCGCCGTCCAAATTCGCCACATGCGCGCCGCCGCCGAACAAAAACGCATCCACCGCCGTCACCTTCGCGCCGCGTTCGGCCAAAGCGATGCACAGATTCGCGCCCAAAAACCCGGCCCCGCCGGTCACCAAAACCCGTTGCCCGCGCCACTCCATCACGCGCGCACCGCCACCGCCATCACCGACCCGCCCGCCGGCATTTTCAGCGCCCGCTCCACCCGCAACAACCCCAGGAAGAACGCGTTCAACACGCCGTTAATCGGCGCCACATCGGATTCCGCCCCCGCCTTCGCCGCCAAAATTTTTCGGCGCAAAATCATCAGCGGCAACAAGAACCCATTCCAATACCGCACTGAATTTTTGCCAAATCCTGCCGCCGTCAGCATCCCCCGCATCTCACCGGCCGAAACGCGCCGCACGTTCTTCACCCGCCGGTCATGCTCCGAAAACAGCCACATATAGGCTGGCATGTTCACCACCAGCACGCCGCCCGGCCGCAGCACGCGGCGCATTTCCGCCAGCGCCGGCGCCGGCTCCACGCCCTCATGGCACAGCACATCCGCGCTCACCACCGCGTCAAATCTGCCGTCGGCGAACGGCAGCGCGTGCACGCTGCCTACCGTCACCGCCGCGCCCTTCGCGCGCGCCAGCGACGCGGCAAAAAAATCGTACTCACACCCCACCAGCGAGAAATCCGGCCGCGCGGCGCCCAGAAAACTCAAAAACCCGCCGGTCCCGCAGCCCGCATCCAGCACGCCGCCGCGCACATCGGCCAGCGCCGCCGCCAACCGCGCGTGCAGCCCGCGATACCACCACAGCCGCGCCTCCGCCGCATCCATCCGCTGATATTCGAAAGAATCCATGGGAGGCATAAGAACGAAGCCAAGTTAAAAAGCAACCCGCGCATAGCCGCGTTTCTCCTCAACCGGAGGCGGTACTCCGCGCCAGCAGCAGCGCCGTCTCATCGGCCGCCTGGCCCCAAAGCGCGCTCATCGCCGCCACGATGGCCAGCGCGGAATCCCCGCCCGGCGCCTGGCGCATAAAATCCACCGTCCGCCAAACCTTGTTGCCTGCGCCGCGCCGCACCGCGATCTGCGCGTCCAAAATCACAGTGCCTGCCGCATCGGGGTCAAACCGCAGCACGTTCACCTCCACCACCACATCCGCCGGCGCACCGATCGCCCCGCCATCCGGCAGCACCGTCGCCCCCGGCAGCCTTTGGCTGAGCTCCTGCACCATCACCCCTTGCAGCATGTCCGCCAGCGGCTCCGCCCACACGTCGTTCGGGTAGCTGGAAAACTCATATTTTCCGCCGGCCTTGCCGATGCCGTCCTGGTCCAGATACCCCGGCACGCTCACGCTCCGCACCGCCACAACCATCGCCGCCTGGCCGGCCGGCGGCCCCGCCGCCACCGCCAGCCGGTAATCCGTGGCCGGCGCCGAGCACCCCGCCAGCGCCAAAACCGCCAGCCCGCACAACACCCCGCGCCGGCGCATCACGGCCCACGCCCCAGCAGCAGGGACTGCGGATTCCGATTCAAATAATCCGTGAATTGCTTCACCGATCGCAGCGTGTCCTGCGCCTCCGCCAGCAACTGCGCGAGATTTCTCTGGAAATCGGAATCTGTCCCGTAATCGTCATTCACCGTGCCCAGCGTCTGATTCGCCGTCTCCAGCGTTTGCGTCAGCGCCTGCAGCGTCTGCCGCACATTCGTACTTGCCACGGTATGGTTTGTCGTCACCAGCAGCCGGTTCACGTTCTCGCCAATCTGCTGCAGCGGCATCCTGTCGATTTTGGCGGTGATGTCGGACAAATTCGCGATCGTCGCATCCAGCCCGCCGTTTTCGGTCGGCAGCACCATCGCGTCGCCCTCCATCGTCACCCGCGCCCTGGGCGCTCCCGGCACCTTCACCAGCGACACAATCTTCTGGCCCGTTACAAAACTCGCCGTATCGAGCTCCACGCGCATGCCATCGGAAACCATCCGCCGCACGACGTCGGCCGGCAGCGCGGCGCGCAATTCGGGCGAATTCAGGCCTACAACCCGCTCCGGCTGCAAATCCATCTCCACCCGCACCCGCGCCGACCCGGTCCGGGCGTCCACCACCAGCCGCACATCCGTCACCTGGCCCACCTGAATCCCCAGAATATCCACCGCGGCACCCTTCGCCAGCCCGGCCACCGAGCTCTCGAAGTACGAAACAACCTTCACATTGGTCTGGAAATCCGCCGCCTCGGCATCCGTCTCGGAGCCATATAGCTTGTACGTCGCGTTATCCTCCGCCGGCGGCTGGCTCTCCGCCTCCTGTGGCAGCTCAAATGTCACCGCCCCCGTCAGCACCGCGGAGAGCGACTGAAACTCGATATGAAACCCGCCATTCTGCAATTCCGCGATGATCCCGGACGAATCATAAAACCGCGTCCCCGGCTTCACTAGATCATCCCACGGCGCCCGCACGAACGCGGAAACCTTGACCGGCCCCAGCCCGTTGCCCAGATCATACCCCAGCACCTCGCCCACCTGCACATCCCGGTAATAGATCGGCGAGCCGGTATCCAGCGTGCCGATGTTATCCGCCATCAGCACATAGGTCCGCCCCGGCTCGTTGGACTGCACGCCCGGCGGCTGCTCCAGCCCGGTGAAATGGTCCTGATACCCGCCGCCCGGCACGCCCGGATCAACCGCGATATACGCGCCGGAAATCAGCGTCTCAAACCCGGTCAGATCCCCCGCCGTCAGCCGCGGCCTAACCACCCAGTACCTCGCGTGAGAATTCAAAAACCGCTGCCCCACATGGTTCATCCGCACCCGCACGATCACCTTGCTGTTGTCGCGGCTCAAATCGATCGACTCCACCGTCCCCAATTGCACCGCCTTGTACTTCACCTGCGTCTGCCCCTCCGCCAGCCCATCGGCGGTCGAAAACGTCAGCGTCAACAACGGCCCCCGCTCCAGCACCGTCCGATACCCCAAATACCCGGCAATCCCCAGCGCCACCAACGGAATCAACCAAACAAACGCAAACCGCCGCCGCCGCAACGCGGCGCGCGGCGGTGGCCGGGGCGGTGCCGGGGGTGGGGGTGTCTGGGCCTCGCTCATGTGGGGTGGCTCTGGGAAGTAAGGCCAGGGGGCGCTG
>PLFB01000027.1:0-3816 GCA_003137135.1 Acetobacteraceae bacterium | reverse complement strand
AGGCCGTCGGCCTTAGCGGGGGGTCCAGGGGGGCAGAGCCCTCCTGGTCTGGCTCCCCAGTCCCATCCCACATCAGCCGAGGATCAAACACCTCCACCGCCAGCATCGTCAGCACCACCACGGCGGCGAAGCAGGGGGCGCCGGTGTCGGCGAAGATGTTGGCGAATTGCTGGAAGCGGACCAGGGCGACGAGGATGGAGATCATGAACACGTCGATCATCGACCAGCGGCCGATGAAGTCGATCAGGCGGAAGGCGCGGGTGCGGCCGACCAGGTGTTCGTGGCTGCCGAGCTGGGTGGTGATGAGGATGTAGATCAGGATCAGCAGTTTCATCAGCGGTATGGTGATGCTGGCCAGGAACACCAGCAAGGCCAGCGGCCATAGCCCGTAATGCGCCAGTTCCGCGATGCCGGCCATGATGGTGAAAGGCGTGGTTTGCGCGAGTTCGGTATAGATCATCACGGGGTAGATATTCGCCGGCAGGTACAGGGCGATGGCGGCGATCACCAGCGCCCAGCTGCGCGCGATGCTGTCGTGTTTGCGGGTCCGCAACGTGGTGCCGCAGCGCCGGCAGGCTTCGCCGTCAAAACCGAGATTCACCATCTCGCAGCAATGGCAGCCCAGGTATTTCGCCGCCGGGTCGGGCGGGGCAGGGGGGTTTTCCGCGCCGTGCGCCGGCGCGGCGTCGTCCAGCGCGCGCCACACCGCCTCGTTATCCAGCGCCGCGTCCGCCGCCGCCATGCTGATCATCAGCCCCACCAGGGAATAGACCGCGGTATCCAGATGTACCTGCGCGATCGCGGAGAGGCGGGTATAGGCCACCAGAAAGCCCAGCAGGTACACGTCCACCATCGCCCAGGGTCCGATCGGCGTGTACCAGCGGAACAGGCGCTTCAGCAGGGCGGGGGGCAGCAGATGGGCGCGCAGGCCGATCAGCGTGGTCAGCATCAGCCCCAGTTTCAGGCCGGGCAGTATCACGGTGGCCGCCAGCACCAGGGCCGCGACCCATTGGAAGCCTTCCAGCGCCAGTTGCACCGGTCCGGTCGTCAGACCCGCCTGCTGGTAGCGGCCGTAGGCGGTGATTTCCAGAAACGGCGCCAGCAGCGCGTAGGCGTAAAAAAACGCCGCCGCCAGGCCGCAGGCGATCGGAAACTCGAACGGCCGGCGGCGCATCCGCCACAGCGTGTGGTGGCAGCGCGGGCAATCCGCCACCAGTTCCGGCCGCATCCGCGGCAGCAGCGAGATCAGCCCGCATTGCGAGCATTCGCGCAGATCAGTCACGCCAGGGGCGCGCACATCTGAACGGTCATGCGCGGCCGGCGCGGCCCGCTGCAGCGTCAATCCCGTACCCTTCCGCCCAAGCCGCCCATGTTCATTCCGTCATCTCACGCGCCCAACCCCGCCCATATGGGGCGCCGCCGCCCGCCACCAAAGCCCATCTCCGCACCGCGCTTCCGCGCTCTCCTGGTGCGCGCAAAACGTCTCAAAAAGAAAATTTTTTTACGATCTGTTAGGGCCATGAATTAGCCGTAAAGAAAAAGAAACAACAAGAAATGCTTTTTTTCTTGTTCATCTCCTCTCAGATGCTAAGTTAATGTTAACTAGGGGCGCGGACGGCGAAAATTTTTATAGGAGCGGTCTGATTGCTGATGCTGGCCAATAACAGGAGCAGGTTAAGTCACGTCTCCTGCAAACGATCCGCCGACGCCCGGACCCTGACCGGATTTCTGCCGCCGCAATTGCAGGCCGGCTGGCACCTCGTGGCCGTGCGGATCCGCCAAGACCTGCCGCGCTGGATCGCCGTGCTGCGCATGGACACCGAAAACGCCGAATTGCCCGCGCTCGAGCTCACCGTCGCGCAGCCTTATCTCTGGACGCCGTTCGGCATCAAACTCGGCGTGTACTACCTGCCGCACCCCAAGTCGGAGCTGAAACTCGACATCTACAGCAACCAGGCGCCGCCGGCAGCCGCCGAAATCACCTTCATTCCCATCCTGCGCTTCTTCGCCTCGCTGCTGGTCTGCCTGCAGAACCCGCCGGGTTTTCTGGCCGCGCTCAAATCCACCGCCGGCGCGCTGCCCAGGCGGCTGCGCCGCGCGGTGGCCGCGACCGCGCTGAATGGCCAGTACATGCCGAAATCCTACAGCAACTGGCTATCCTGGTTCGACGGCTGGCCGCAGGACCGCATCGCCGCCCTGGAAGCCTCCCCCAACCGCATTCACCGGCCTTTGATCAGCGCGCTGATTTTCCGCGCCGATCCGGCCAACCAGGCCGGCCTGGCGCAAACCCTGGGTTCGCTGCTCGGCCAGATCTACCCGGCCTGCGAAACCGTCATCCGCGAACCCGGCGAGACCACGGGCCTGGCCGAAAACGTGCTCGGCGAATACGTCGCCGTGCTGCAGGCCGGCGAGGTGCTGCCCCGGCACGCCTTTCTGCTGCTCTCGGAAGAACTGGTCCGCCAGAATTTCCCGGACATCGTGTTCGCCGACGAAGACCTGATCGACGAGCAGGGCATCCGCAGCCACCCGCTATTCAAGCCGCAGCCCAATCTCACCCTGATGTGCTCGGCGCTGCTGTCGCGCGGCGTCTGGCTGATCCGCCGCGAATGGCTGGAGACCATGCCGCGTTCCGACCACGCCGAATGCGTCAGGCTGGAGGCCTGGTTCGCGGTGTATGAGGCCGGCCGCGCCGCCGCCACCCACCGTGTGCCCTACCTGCTGACCCACCGCTCCGAGCACACCGAATCGGCGCCGCCCGAAAAACTCGCCGGCGTCGTGGAGAGCTTCCTGTCGCGCGCAGGCTTCGAGGCGACAGTCACGTCCAGCTTCCCGCTGCGCATCCAATGGCAGCCCGGCGCACTGCGCCGGACCAGGGTGACGCTGGTCGTGCCGTCTTGCCTGCGCGGCGAAACCCAGTTGAACTGCCTGCGCCAGATTCTGGCCAAAACCACCTATCCCAACTTCGAGATGCTGGTGCTGGTGACCCAGGAGCAGGAGTTTGACGGCGAGCAGCGTCGCGCCATCGCCGAATTTTCCACGCACGACAAATTCCGCGTGCACCGCATCGCGCAAAAAACCTTCAACTACTCGGCCGCCAACAACATCGGCGCCAAACTCGCCACCGGCGCGTTCTTGTGCCTGCTGAACGACGACGTCTCGCCGATCGACGGCGACTGGCTCGACCGGATGGTCGGTTTTTTCGCCGACCCCAACTGCGCCATCGTCGGCGCGAAGCTGTTCTACCCCAACCTGACGACCCAGCATGGCGGCGTCATCATGGGCCTGGCCGGCCTGGTGGAGCACGCCAACCGCTTTCTACCCCGCGGCAACCCCGGCTACGCCTGGCGTGCGGAACTGGACCAGGAACTTTCCGCTGTCACCGGCGCCTGCCTGCTGGTGCGGCGCGACGTGTTTGAAAAGGTCGGCGGCCTGGACGAGGATTTTCCGACCGCCTTCAACGACGTCGATTTCTGCTTGCGCGTCCGCGAGCAGGGCTTTGGCATCGTGTTCGCCGCCAGCGTGGAATTGATCCACCACGAAACCCTGACTTTTGGCCGCCACTACGACGCCGAAGCGACGGACCGGGAAAACGCCGACATCATCCGCCTGCGCGCCCGCTGGTCCAAAATCTGCAAAACCGACCCGTTCCACAATCCCAACCTGTCCCTGATCGGCCGCAGCGAGTGGAATTTGGCGTATCCGCCGCGCAAGCAGGACGAGCCGGCGGCGTAAGGAAGCAGCGCTTTTTTGAAAAAAAGCGCGCAAAAAACTTTTGCTCCTGGGGGCGCTGAGACCGGGATTGCCTTTAATCGGCAC
>PLFB01000272.1 GCA_003137135.1 Acetobacteraceae bacterium | reverse complement strand
GCCGACGTGATCAAGGTGGAGGCGCCGGGGAAGGGCGACCACGTGCGCTCGCTGGGGAATGCGCGGGGCGGCATGTCCGCGATGTTTTTGAACATCAACCGCAACAAGCGGTCGCTGGCGATTGATTTGAAAACATCTAGAGGCGTGCTGGCGATCAAAGATCTGGCGCGCAATGCCGATGTGTTCGTGCAGAATTTCCGGCCGGGCGTGGTGGACCGGCTGGGGATTGGGGAGAAGGTGCTGCGGGCGATCAATCCAGGGCTGATCTATGTTTCGATCGCCGGGTTTGGCGAGAAGGGGCCCTGGGCGGGCAAGCCGGTTTATGATCCGATCATCCAGGCGGTCTCCGGGCTGACGACGGTACAGGCGGGGTCTGACGAGGAGCGGCCGCGCTTGGTGCGCACGGTGCTGCCGGATAAGGTTTCGGCGATTGTCGCGGCGCAGGCGATCTCCGCGGCGCTGTTTGCCAAGGAGCGGACGGGCGAGGGGCAGCATGTGCGGCTCTCGATGCTGGATGCGGTGCTGTATTTTCTGTGGGCCTCGGACATGGGGGCGCAGACTTACCCGGATATGCAGGTGAAGACGCAGGAGGCGGCGAGCTTTATTGATCTGATCTACCAGACCGCGGATGGCTATATGACCGTGGCGGTGATGAGCGACCGGGAATGGGCGGGGGTGACGCGCGCGCTGGAGCGGCCGGACTGGCTGGCGGATGCGCGATTTGCGACGCCGGCGGCGCGCGACCGGCACGTGAATGAACGGCTGCAGATGACGCAGGAAGTGCTGCTGACGCGCACCACGGCGGAATGGATGGCGGTGCTGGAGGCCAATGATGTGCCCTGCGCGCCGGCGCTGACGCGNNGAGGCGCTGATCGAGGCTTTGCGGGCGGAGAACGTTATTCAGGTGCCGGAACGCCGGCCGGAGGCTGCGTGATGGCCACGGTCGTTATCGGCGCCGACAAGGGCATTGGCCTCGAGATCGTCAAGGCGCTGAAGGCGCGGGGCGAGCCGGCGCTGGCGGCGGTGTGCCTGGGCGAAGGCGAGGCGGTTTTGGATGTGGCGGAGACGGTGATTCCGCGCGTCAATGTCGCGTCCGGACCGGACGTGGCCAGAATGGCGGCGGCGTTGCGGGAAAAATACCGCAGGATCGACGTGCTGTTCCACATCTCCGGCATCATGTCGATGGACAGCCTGGGCGCGCTGGATTTCGAGCAGGCCAAGCGGGAATACGACATCAACGCGCTGGGGCCGTTGCGGACGGTGGAAGCCTGTTTGCCGATGCTGCTTGAGGGTTCGAAAGTCGGGATCGTCACCAGCCGTGTCGGCTCGCTTTCGGATAATTCGAGCGGCGGGCAATACGCCTACCGGCTTTCGAAATGCGCCGCCAACATGGCGGGGCTGAATCTGCACCACGATCTTTCCAAGCGCGGCATCGCGGTGCGGATGCTGCATCCGGGCATGGTGAAGACCGATCTGGTGAAGGATTATCCTGGAGAGTTCAATTACATCATGCCCGCGCAGGCGGCGGCCGGACTGATCGCGCGGATGGATGATCTGACCTTGGCGTCGTCCGGAGAATTCCGGCACGCCAATGGGGAGTTGCTGCCTTGGTAGAGTAACCAACAAACCTTTAATTGGGGAGAACAGGAAAAATGATTACACTTTATGGCTATGGCCCGGGCTGGACTGTGCAGTGCATCAGCCCGTACGTGACGAAGGTTGCGAACTACATGGAATTGGCGGGGCTGGATTATCAGATGAAGCCGGGCCAGGTTTTTGCGCTGAAATCGACGACGCCGTACGGCAAGCTGCCGGTGATCGAGGTGGATGGGCAGACGGTTGCGGATTCCACGGAGATTATCAAATTCCTTGAGGCGCGCGCGCAGCATCCGCTGGATGGCGATGCGACGGCGGCGGAAAAGGCGCAGATGCTGGCGTGGAACCGGATGCTGGATGAGCATCTGTACTGGGCCGCGGTGATCCAGCCACGGTGGCGCGAGCAGGCGAACTGGGAGCGGTATATTCCGATCATCGTTGGTGGCGCCAAGGTGGAGGACCCGCTGCGGAACATGCTGGAGGAATTCCGGCGGATGATTCTGGCGGAGTTTGACGGCCAGGGCATGGGACGGCTGCCGGCGGATAAGGTGTATGAGCGGGCGGCGGATGATATCAACGCGCTGTCAGATTTTCTGGGCGACAAGGCGTTTTTCATGGGCGATAAGCCGCGCACGATTGATGCGAATGTGCTGTCGCATCTGAAGCATATTGTGGACTCGCCGTTCGAGTTTCCGACGAAGGACGCCGTGCGGGGCCGGGCGAATCTGATGAACTATATCGCGCGGCTGGAGAGCACGCGCGAGCATAAGAAGGCGGCTTGATGGAGAAGGAAGCAAGCACTTCTTTTTTGAAAAAAAGAAGCAAAAAACTTTTGCTCATCTGGGCCNNTCAAAAAAGCGCTGCTTGCTTCCTTGCTTTCGGGGCGCGCGCATGATCGATTTTTTCTACTACACCTCTCCTAACGCCCGGAAAGTGCTGATTGCGCTTGAGGAGTTGGGGGCGCCGTATAACATCGTCTGGACCAATATTTCGGAGGGCGATCAGTTTCGGCCGGAGTTTTTGGGCGTGAACCCGAATGGGAAGATACCGGCGATTATTGATGGCGACGTGACGGTTTTTGAGTCTGGGGCTATTTTGGTTTATTTGGCCGAAAAATTTGGCAGGCTGCTGCCACAAGCGGCGCGGCTAAGGGCGCAGGCGATGGCCTGGGTGTTCTGGCAGGTGGGCGGGCAGGGGCCGATGTGCGGGCAGGCGGCGCATTTTTTAAGCCACGCGAAGGCGCAGGGCATCGAGCAGCCCTATGCGGCGGAGCGGTATTTGCGCGAGGCGCGGCGGCATTATGAGGTGCTGGATAGGCATCTGGCGGAACGGGAGTGGATCGCGGAGGAGTTTTCGATCGCGGATATCGCGTG
>PLFB01000063.1 GCA_003137135.1 Acetobacteraceae bacterium | reverse complement strand
ATGGCTCGAAACCATCTGACCAGGAGCGCCGCGCTGGAGGCGCCGTCGACGTCGTAGTCGGCGAACACCACGGTCGGCCGGCCGCTCTCCAGGGCGTCGACCAGCAGGGTCGCGGCGAGATCCATGTCGAGGAAGCTGGAGGGGTCGGGAAACAGCGCCTTCAGGGTCGGCCGCAGGTAGTTCTCGCCGGCGCCGGCGATGATCCCCCGGGACGCCAGCGCCCGGGCCATCGGCTCGTCCAGACCCAGTCTCGCCTGATGTTCGCGCACCAGGTTCTCGTCCGCCGCCCGCGCCCGCCACCGCCGGCCCATTTTTGCCCGCAAAAAGCTGGACTTTTCGTATCAAGGCCCGCCCGCCATCAGCGTCATCGTGGTGCTGTACAACCAGCTCGACCTCACCCTCACAGCGCTTGATTCGCTGCGCCGCAATTTTGCCGGCGCGATCGAACTCATCCTCTCCGATTCCGGCTCGACCGACGATTCCCGTCACATAGAACGTTTCGTATCCGGCGCAAAAATCGTGCGCTTTAACCACAATGCCGGCTTCGTCGAAGCCTGCAACGCCGCACTGCCGCATGTCACCGCCCGCGTCACGCTCTACATGAACAACGACATTCTGCTGGAATACGGCGCCATCGAGGCCGCCCTCTCGCGTCTCGCCGGCGACGCAAAGGCTGGCGCCGTCGGCGGCAAGATCATCCGCACCAACGGCGCGCTGCAGGAGGCCGGCTGCATCATCTGGCGCGACGGCGGCACCGAGGGCTATTTCAGGGACGGCGACCCGAACGCGCCGGAAGTCAACTTCGTCCGCGAAGTGGATTTCTGCTCGGGCGTCTTTCTCGCCGTGCGCACCGATCTTCTGAAATCGCATGGCGGCTTCGATCCCGCCTTCAAGCCGGCCTATTTCGAGGAAACCGATCTCTGCATCGCGCTGCGCAACGACGGCTACAACATCATCTACGACCCCGCCATCATGATCATCCACCAGGAATATTCCTCCAGCGATTCGACCATCGCGAACCACATGATGGCGCAAAACCACCCCAAATTCCGCAAGAAGAACCAGGCGTTTTTAAGAACCCGCTTCCCCGCCAACCTCGACCTCATCATCCACGCCCGCTCGCCGCGCGGCGCCGGCAAGCGCATCCTGTTCATCGAGGATCGCATTCCGCTCCGCCATCTCGGCTCCGGTTTCACCCGCTCCAACGACATCCTCGCCGCCATGGCCGCCCTCGGCCACCAGGTCACGCTGTATCCGATCTACCGCCCGGTCGAAAACCTGCTGAATATTTTTGGCGATTTTCCCGACACGACCGAAATCATCCACGACCGCGAACTCCCGGACCTCGAAACCTTCCTTGAACAGCGCAGCGGCTTTTACGACATCGTCTGGCTCGCCCGGACCCAGAACGCGCTGCGCCTGCGCGAGTGTCTCGACGCCGCCGCCCGCCACCTGCCGGCGCAGCGCATCGTGCTGGACACCGAAGCCATCGCCGCCCCGCGCGACCACGCCCGTCTTCATCTCCGCGGCCAGACGCCAACAATGCCGCTAGAAGCCGCCATCGCCGCCGAACTCGCCCCCGCCGCCATCGCCAAGACCATCGTCGCGGTCAACGCGCAGGACGCCGCCGTCATCCGCGCCGCCGGCTATCCCCACGTCGCCATCCTCGGCCACGCCGCCCCGCCCCGCGCCACGCCGCAAAACTTCGCCGCGCGCCAGGGCCTGCTCTTCCTCGGCGCCATCCACGATTCCGACAGTCCTAACCTGGACGGCCTGCACTGGTTCATCGAATACGTCCTCCCCATCCTGGACCCAAAACTGCCGGAAGGCGCCGAGATCACCATCGCCGGCACCATCAACCGCCGCATCGACCTCTCCGCCCTCGGCCAGGCCCGCCGCGTCATCCTCGCCGGCCCGATAGAAACCCTGGCCCCGCTCTACGACCGCCACCGCGTCTTCTTCGCCCCCACCCGCTTCGCCGCCGGCATCCCCTACAAACTACACGAGGCCGCCTCCTACGGCCTGCCCATCGTCACCTCAGACCTCCTGGCCGCCCAGCTCGGCTGGAGCGACGGCGTGGAACTGCTATCCGCCCCCACCACCGACCCCGCCGTCTTCGCCGCCCAGCTCGTGCGCCTCTACACGCACGAACCGCTCTGGCAATCCCTGCGCGCCGCCGCCCTCGCCCGCCTGGCCGCCGAAAACAGTTTTGCGCGCTACCAAACCCAGCTCGCCGCCATCCTCTCCAGCGTCAGCCCCTAGCCTTTCCCCGTCATGGCGAGCCTCCGCGGCGCGGCCAAGGGAAGCCATCCATCTTTCTTTTCAAGGCCTGTGCCGTCCGGAATTTCTTGCCCGGCAGGAACAAATCTTTCCGCCCGCTACAGCAACCAACCAAAACCCCCAGCGCCTAGCATCAATTTTGCAACTGTTGGCCAAGAAATCAGGTCCATCCTAGCCTTTTCCTTGCACCCAACCGCCATTTCCCCAAATACTCGTTCCATGAATCAAATCATCGATGTGATTCTCGTCGCCATCCTGCTACTGGCCGGGCTCGTCATGGCCGGCATCGCCGCCATCGACAGCTTCCTCTCCGACGCCATGACCTATGCCGGCGTCCCGGCGCTCAGCCAGATCATTATCCTCTTCGCCCTGGTTTTCTGGCTCATCGCGATGGCCGTCCGCCTGCTCGGCCCGGTCTTCAGCACGCTCATCACGCTGCTGCTCATTCTCCTGTTCGTGCACCGGATTTTTCCCCACCTCGAACCCCCCGCCCCGCCGACCCGCGCGCTCACGGTCATTCATAACACGATCTAGCGAAGCAAGCGGTCGCTTTGAACGCGATGTTGCGGCCGGCTTCATCGGCATCGCGGCGGCGTTCGAAATCCAGGTCGGCGCAATATCTTCCCGGCGGTCCGCCAGGACCGGGAGCGAAACACTCCACAGGTTGACCGCGGCACGGTCTTGAACGGCGGCACCGAGATCATCGGCGCGGGCGGCGTGGACAGCGGCACCGGGATCGAGGCCGGCGGCACCGAAACCGTCCTGGCCGGCGGCCTGGTCTATCTCACCAAGGCCGGCACAACCGGGGTTACGGTCGATAGCGGCGGCATCGAGGTGGTCAGCAGCGGCCTCAGTCTAAAGGACCTGGCCGTGAGCGGCGGCGATGCCAAGATCGCCGGCGTCATGGCCAAGGGCCAAAGGGTCAACATGGCCGGCGCCGGCAGCATCCTCGACCTCGCCAGTCCCGCCGGCTTCGGCGCCGGCATCTCCGGCTTCGGCACTGGCGATTCCATCGATTTCTCGAACCTGCCCTATCGCGCCGGCGCTTCCGCCCAGTTCAGAGAAGCCAAAAACGGCACCAGCGGTACCCTGACGCTGACCGACGGCGCGACGACGCAAAAACTCAAGCTGCTCGGCGCCTATGTCACCAGCAATTTCAACGTCACGTCGGACAGCTCCGGCAGCACGATCATAAAATTTAACACCTGAGCCAACCCGGCGCCCGCACCCCTGACACGTCACGATGACGCGGCCAGGACGGTTCCCGGCGGCGCCAGCCGTTTCGCGAAGACAAGATCCGTTCCAGACCGAGGAACGTCGGGGTCATGCGAAGTCGGGTTGCACCCCATTGCCGCCTTGCCCGTCCACGTCTGGTTAAGCCAACTTGAACTCGACGAAATAACATCTAAAAGGATTGACTGCCGCAGACCGGGAAAAATTGCAATGGCCACAACCGTCTTTCTCATTGGCGCCACCGGTCATGTTGGCGATGCATTGCTCGACGAGCTCGCCGTGGACCACGCGTCTGGCCGCCTGATCGTAAAGGCCGGTGTCCGCTCCCCCCGCTCGCATGCGCTGGCGACACAAAAGGGATTGTTAGCCGTTGATTTCGATCTCGACCAGATCGCGACCTTTGATAACGCATTACGCGGCGTTGACACCGTTTTTCTGCTCCGCCCCTATACGCTGCGGCAACTTATGCACGGCAAGACGGTCACGGACGCCGCTCGCCGGGCCGGCGTGAAGACGATCGTCACGATCGGCGCCTACGGTCGGCCCGATACGCCCTGGCCGGTGATCGGCTGGAATTTTCTCGTCGAAGCCTATGTCGAACGTTCCGGTCTCAGTTTCACTCACCTGCAGCCAAATTATTTCATGGACAATATTTTGGCGCAATTGGACAGCAAGTCGCATACGCTGGTGAATCGTTTACGGGCGCCCGTTTCCTGGATCGCGGCCTCGGACATTGCCGCCGTGGCCGCCGCGGTGCTGCGCGACCCTGCGCCGCACGCCGGAAAAACCTATCCATTGGCCGCCGAAGCCGCCAGCCCGGATGATATCGCCGCGATGCTGACGGACATCACGGGACACCAACACAAGGTCTTCGTTCCAGAATCCCATAGAATGATGGACCGTCTGCTGGCGCAAGGGCGAGAACCGGAATATGCGCAAGCCTTGATCGATTATGTTGACGCGGTTGCAAGCGGTGCCGTCCCGGAAATTGCCGATACTTTCGACACTGTCGAGCAGGTCGTCGGCCGCCCCGCCTTGCGCTTCAAGGATTTTCTACGGCGGAACCGGAATCGCTAACGCACTTGCGCGACAACAGCATGGACCCGCGCAGCCCGTCACCAGGGTGGCGTGCTCCGTATCACCCCACCATTTTTATTCCGATGTAATAACATTCTTGCTACGATCATTGTTTCGTCTTGCGACGCCAATCCCAACCGGTGGATTTATGCCGCATGGCGGCGCCGCGGCTGCTGTTGCGTGATGCAATGGATATTGCCGCCGCCCAGCAAAATCTCGCGCCCCGGCAGCATGACGATCTCGCGGCCCGGAAACAGCCGCGCGAGCGTCTCCGCCGCCGGCACATCCGTTGCCACACCAAAGCACGGCGCAATCACGCCGCCATTCGCAATCAAAAAATTCACGTAGGACCCGGCCAGGCGCTCCCCGGCGTTGCGGGACGTGCCCGTGTGTGTCCGGTCCAGGCCCGCAACCTCCTCCTCGGTGTAAAACATCGGCGTCGGCATGGTGATACGCTCGACCGTGATCCGCCGGCCCCTGGCATCAGTCGCGGCCAGCAGCCGCGCTTCGGCGTCGCGCGAAACCGCGTAATGCGCATCCGCCGGATCGTCGCACCAGGAGAGCAGCACCACCCCCGGTTCAATGAAGCAGGCAAGGTTATCGACATGCCCGCCAGTCTCATCGCCGGGCACGCCGGCGCCGAGCCAGATGATTGTCTCGGCACCAAGATAGTCCCGCAAACGCTGCTCGGCGGTCTCACGGGTGATCCCGGGGTTGCGGTCCTGCGCCAGCAGGCAAGCCTCGGTCGTCAGCACCGTGCCCTGCCCGTCCACATGAATGGCACCCCCCTCCAGCGTGATCGGCGCGCGGTAGCGGCCCGCGCGTTCCATCTCAAGCATTTTCAGCGCCACCAGATCATCCTGATCCCACGGGAAATACAGGCCGTTTTCCAGCCCACCCCAGGCGTTGAACGGCCAGTCCACGCCGCGCAGTTCGCCCTCGCCGTTGACCACGAAACTCGCCCCGATATCGCGCGCCCAGCAGTCGTTGGTGCTGACTTCCACCAGCCGCACGCCCTGCGGCAGTTTTTTCCGCGCGTTGGCGTATTGCACCGCCGAAGCCATCATCGTGACCGGCTCAAAACGCGCGATCGCGGCGGCCACCGCGGCGAACGCGGCCTGCGCCGGCTTGGCGCCGAGCCGCCAGTTATCCGGCCGCTCGGGCCAGATCATCCAGGTGCCGGCATGGCGCTCCCATTCGGCGGGCATGTGAAAGCCATCGGCGAGAGGTGTCATGGCGGGCTCCAAAAAAGAAAGAGAAAAGAAAGCAGTTACTTTTTTTGAAAAAAAAGTAACCAAAAAAACTTTGAGTCCTACGGCCTTTGAGTGGTCAAAGTTTGGCCGCTCAAAGACCGTGGTTAGTAAAAGTTTTTTGCGGGGGCGGCCCGCCCGGGCATTTTTTTCAAAAAAGCGACCGCTTACTTAAGCCGCCAGATGCCGTTGCTTGCCATCCAGCGTCATCAGCGGCCCATACATCTCCGGCCGCCGGTCGCGAAAAGTGCCCCAATAACCACGCAGTTCCGCAATCGCGTCCAGGTCGAACGTCGCCGTCAGCACCGTCTCCTCGCTGCGGCCGGCTTCCGCGACCTTGGCGCCGGTATGGTCGGCGATGAAGGACGAGCCGTAGAACGTCATGGACGTGCCGCGATGTCCGGCCTCGGTGCCGACCCGGTTGGCCGCGATCAGCGGCATCACGTTCGCCGCCGCCTGGCCCTGCATCGTGCGCTGCCAGTGGCCCGAGGAATCCAGCCCCGGCGCCAAAGGTTCGGAGCCGATGGCGGTCGGAAACAGCAGCAACTCGGCACCCATCAGCGCCATCGCGCGGGAGGTTTCAGGAAACCACTGGTCCCAGCAAATCCCCACGCCGATCCGCGCATAGGCGGTATCCCAAACCTTGAAGCCGGTATCGCCAGGCGAAAAATAAAATTTCTCCGAATAGCCAGGCCCGTCCGGGATATGCGTCTTGCGGTAATAGCCGAGGTTGCTGCCGTCCGCGTCCAGAATCACGACCGTATTGAAAAAATTCTGCCCGGCGCGTTCGAACACCGAAATCGGCAGCACCACGCCAAGCTCCTTCGCGACCGCTGCGAAATGCAACACGGCGGCATTTTGCGCCAATGGCTTGGCAAGCGAAAAGAACGCGTGAATCTCGTCCTGGCAGAAATACGGCGTTTCAAACAATTCCTGGATCAGGATGATTTTGGCACCCTTCCCGGCGGCCTCGCGGACCAGTTTTTCGGCGCGCAAAATATTCCCGGCGGCATCCGGCCCGCAGGCCATTTGCGTGGCGGCGACGGTGATGTGTCTCATGATGCGGTTCCTTCGCAGATGACGGTGGTGGAGGCGGTGGCGGCGCGGCGGCGCAGCGTCATGGCCGTGTAGATGACGGCGGCCAGCGCGGGGCCGATGAGCGAGGAGATATCCGCGCCATCGAGCAGGTTGGAGATCGGGCCGACGAAGTCCGGCGTGTTCACGCACAGCCCGGCGACACAAGTGCCGATCACCAGCGCGCACACACCCGCCCAGTTGAAGCCGTGCGAGAACCAGAACTTGGCTCCAGGCGCTTCGTCGTTCAGCGCCACGCCGTCGTAATGGTTGCGGCGGATCAAGATGTCGGCGGCATAGATCGCCAGGCTCGGCCCTAGCAGTGCCACCGAGAGTGTGAGGATGTTGTTGAGCGCGTCGATGAAGTTGGAAATGAACAGCGCGTAGAGGCAGATGCTCACACCCACGATGCCGTCGAAGAACACCGTGATGGCGCGGCTGGCCTTGATGCCGACGGCCTGCAGCGCGAGGCCGGAACTATAGGCGGTCAAGATGTTGTTGGTGATGGAGCCGAACATGATGACCAGCAGAAACACCGGGTAGAACCAGGAAGGCAGAATGCTGGCGAACGAAGTCTGCGGGTTGGTCATATCCACCGCCGTGCCGGCCAGCACGCCCAGAATGCCGAGCGCGGCGGAGGGCAGATACCCGCCCAGCGTCACCCAGAAGGCGATGGCGCGGCCAGACGTATTTTGCGGCAGATAGCGCGCGTAATCCGCGCCGGTGCCCCAGGATAGCGGGCCGGAGGCGATGATCGTCAGGCCGGCGAACGCGGCGGCCAGCAATGCCGCACCGTGCGGCGCGCCCTGCGGGACGAAATGCATGTTCACATGCGGCGCCACGAACCATGCCAGCGCCACGCAGCAGACCGTGAGCGCGGCGGTGAACAGCCCGCTCAGTTTCACGATGGTGGCGTGGCCATACACGCTGATGGCCAGCGTGATCACGGCCGTGACGATGACGATGCCGAATTTCCAGAGCGCCGTGGCCTTGATGCCCAAAGTGGCGAGCAAGGCAAACCCGGCGAGCGAGCCGACCGAAAGGTTGATCGCCTCATACGCCACCGCGATGCCCCACCCGGTGATGGCCAGGTTGATGCGGTTGCCGCGGATACCGAACATCGCGCGCATCACCACCGAGCTTGGCGTGCCAGACGCCGGCCCGCTGACCGAAAGCAGCCCGACCAGCGCCCAGAACAGATTGCCGGCCAGCACCACACCGATGCCTTCCCACGCATTCAGGCCGAGCCCGATCAGCGCGCCACCAAGCACGATATACAGATAGGTCACGTTCGGCGCCGTCCACAGCGCAAAAAGTTCACGCGCATGGCCATGCCGTTCGGCGGGCGGAATGTAGTCGATCCCGCGCGCCTCGATGTGGCCGAACTGGTCAGGCGGGGCAGCCCCGGGGCTGCTGGAGATGGTTGCGGACATGATGGGCAGGCTCCTTTTGGCTGATTATTGGTCGTTTGACCAATATTGCTTATTGGCCGGAGAGTCAATATAATTCTCGCATGAAAAACGCGATTGAACCGAAAAAACGCAAACCCCCCGCCGAGCGGCGGGAAGAAATTGTCGCCGCGGCCTCCCGTCTGGCGGTGGCGGAGGGGCTGGAGCGCCTGACCCTGCGCCGTGTCGCCGAGGAGCTCGGTGTCGTGCCGGGCCTGGTGAACCATTATTTCCCGGTCGCCGATGACCTGGTGGCGGCGGCCTTCGGCTTTGCCGCCGCGGCGGAGCGCGAGGCGATTTTCCGGGGCATCGACCCGCTGGCACCCCCACTGGCGCAGATGCGCTACATCATGGCCCATTTGCTTGACGATTCGGCGGACGCCACCAGCCTGCTATGGCTGGATGCCTGGCAGGCGACGCGCAACCGCCCGTTGCTGCGGGCCGAGGTGGCGGCGCAGATGCGCGGCTGGCAGGACGCGATGATCAGCGTCATCCGCCGCGGCGTGGCCGCCGGCGTGTTCGGCGTGGCGGACCCGCGGCGCGCGGCCATGCGGATCATGGCGCTGATCGACGGGTTCAGCGTTCAGGCGGCGATGCGCTCGCAAATCGTCTACGACGCGGTCCGGGACCTGGTGTTCGAGACCGTCGCGCGCGAACTCGGGCTGCCGCCTGGCGCGCTGCGCCCGTAACCAAACTCTGGCCCGCAACAAGGCTGATCGGGAGTGGTTGTGGCGTTGTATGGATCGACTGGATCGCAACGTCCGGCTTGTCCGCGGCCGGTATCCTGGGCCATTGCCCATCGGCGTTCTGTCTGGAACACTGCACGAGTAATTCCTGCAGAATAAGTCCGGGGTGCGGTTTGCCGCTAAGCAATGCGATTGGGGACTGGGTGGCGGATGTTTCGACGGGCTCCGGCCCGCGCTACCTCGCGATCGCCAATGCCATCGGCGCCGCCATGGACCGCGGTGCGCTGGCGCCGGGCGACCGGCTGCCGCCGCACCGGGCACTCGCCGCGGCTTTGGGCGTCGATCTGACGACCGTGACACGCGCCTACACCGAGGCGCGCCGGCGCGGGCTGCTGGATTCGGCGGTGGGGCGCGGGACGTTTGTGCGGCGGGCGCCGGGCGACGAGGCGCCGCAGATCAGCGTGGATATGAGCATGAACATTCCGCCGGCGCCGGCGGATGTCTCGCTGCGGGACCTGCTGCGCGAGGGCCTCTCGCGCGTGCTGCGCGGCGCGGACGTGGCGACGCTGATGGCCTATCGCGCGGGTGCCGGTTCACGCGAGGAGCGGGCCGCGGGCGCCGCCTGGCTGGCGCCCACCAACGGGCCGCTGCCGGCCAGCCGTGTCGTGATCGCCTCCGGCGCGCAGCCCGCCATGGCGGCGGTATTTGCCACGCTGCTCCGGCGCGGCGACACGGTGGCGACGGAGGCCATGACCTATCCTGGCTTCCGCGCGCTGGCCGCGCATCTCGGCCTGGTGATGGAGGGGGTGGCGTGCGATCACGAAGGCCTGCTGCCGGACGCGCTGGACACGGTTTGCCGGGACAAAGCGCCCGCCGCGATCTACTGCACACCCAGCATCCAGAACCCGACCACCGCCACCATGGGCCGCGTCCGGCGCGCCGAGATCGTCGCCGTGGCCCGCCGCCATGATGTGCCCATTATCGAGGATGCCGCGTACGAACTCTACCTGCGCGACCCGCCCCCTTCGCTTGCCGCCCTGGCGCCGGAGCGCGTCTATCACGTCGCCACCACCGCCAAATCGCTCACCCCCGGCCTGCGCCTGGCCTACGTCGCGGTGCCGGAGGGCCGCCAGGCGGCGGTGACCGCGGCGATCCGCGCCACCACCATGATGGCCTCCCCGCTGCTCGTCAGCCTTGTCACCGGCTGGATACGCGATGGCACGGCCGGCGCCATCCTGGCCGGCATCCGCGCCGAAGCCGCGGCCCGGCAGGCCATGGCGGCAGCCCTCCTGCCGCGCGAACTGGTAACGGCCAACCCCGAGGGGCTGCATATCTGGCTGAGCCTGCCCGCCGCATGGCCGCGGCAGGATTTTGTTGACTACGTCCGCACCCAGGGCCTGGCGCTGGTCCCGGCTGACGCATTTCTGGCGTCGGCGGGGCAGCCGGTCCCGAACGCGGTGCGGGTGGCACTGGGGGTGGCGGCGGACCACGGCCGTCTGGACGCCGCGCTGCGCGCGCTGGCGGCGGCGCTGAAGACGCAGCCGGGCGGGAAATTTGGGCATGTTGTTTGAAAGAAGAGAAGAAAGCAGTTACTTTTTTTAAAAAAAAAGTAACCAAAAAAACTTTTGCGTGGGGGCGTAGCACCTCCGGTGTCTCTTTAATCGCCCCCGGCGGGGGCGATTAAAGAGACACCGGAGGTGCTACGCCCCCACGCAAAAGTTTTTTGGGCGCTTTTTTTCAAAAAAGCGCTTCTTCCTTCTTCCTCCCTTCAGACTATATTTTGATCAATATTTCTTGATCTCACAGTTCAAGCGGCTCTATACCAAAAACTGCGAAATTTTTGAGCTGTCATGGCTCAATTTAGGGCGGCAAACCTGATGGTTCGGCATAAAAATTAAGCAGAAAATCAGAGCCAGCCAAAAATTGTATGTATTTACTACCAATTATTGTTTGTATTAAAATACAATAATTGTATGTTTTGCATTGGCATGGTGCTTGCTGGACAGGTGGTATCTTCACCCGCGTCAGGAGCACCACCATGCCGAAAGTTGAGAAAACTGCGAATGCGACCGGCGACTATCTGGTCGATTACGAGGAGAAGGTTTTTGAGGATGTGAAGGCCACGCCTGGCGAAAAGGCGCTGGTCACGTTTCATACGGTGGCGTTCGAGGGCTCGATTGGCCTGGTGAATATTCTGCAGGCGACTCGCCTGCTGCGGAAGGGGTTTGAGACCTCGGTGCTGCTCTATGGGCCTGGTGTCACGCTCGGCGTGCAGCGCGGTTTTCCGCGGCTGGGCGATGAGGCGTTTCCGGGCAACCAGAATTTCGCCGTCAAACTCACCAAATTCATGGAGGAGGGCGGCAAGGTTTATGCGTGCCGGTTTGCGCTGCAGGCGCTGTACGGGCATGGCGAGGGCGCGCTGCTGCCGGGCATCGTGCCGATCAGCCCGCTCGATGTGCTGGATGTCGTGCTGATCCATCGCCGGGATGGCGCCTTCATTCTCGATACCTGGACGCTCTGACCGATGGCGGCGGCGCCCGTGGCCCGTACGCCAGTCATCCGCGCGGCGGCGGTGCAGCGCGCGCCGGTGCTGGACGATGCGTGGGGCACGGTGGCGGTGGTGCTGGACGCCATCGCCGCCGCCGCGGCCGACGGCGCCAGGCTGATCGTGTTTCCGGAAACTTTTGTGCCGTATTACCCGTATTTTTCCTTCGTGCAGCCGCCGGTCGCGATCGGCGCGCGACACATGAAGCTGTACGAGCACGCGGTGGTGGTCCCGGGTCCGGTGACGGAGGCGGTGGGCAAGGCGGCGCGCGCCGCCGGTGCGTTCGTGCTGCTGGGCGTGACAGAGCGCGACCACGGCACGCTGTATAACACGCAGTTATTATTCGGCGATGACGGACAAATTCTGCTCAAGCGCCGCAAACTGACGCCGAGTTTCCATGAACGGATGGTGTGGGGATGCGGCGATGCCAGCGGGCTGGTGGTGGCGGATACCGCGATCGGCCGGATCGGCGCGCTGGCCTGCTGGGAGCATTTTAACCCGCTGGCCCGCTACGCGCTGATGGCGCAGCACGAGGAAATCCATTGCAGCCATTTTCCCGGCTCGATGGTTGGAAAAGTTTTCGCCGACCAGATCGACGCGGCGATGCGGCATCACGCCGCCGAGTCCGGTTGTTTCGTCGTCAACGCCACTGGCTGGCTGAGCGAGTCGCAGATCAAATCCATCGCGCCCGATCCGGCGATGCAAAAGGCGATTTCGGGCGGCTGCCACAGCGCGATCATTTCGCCCGAGGGTACAAATCTGGTGGCGCCGCTGCGCGAGGGCGAGGGGATTTTGGTGGCTGATCTGGACATGTCGCTGATCGTCAAGCGCAAACGGATGATGGACAGCGTCGGGCATTATGCGCGGCCCGAACTTTTATCGCTGGCGATCAACCGTCATGCCGGTGCGGCGATGCATGAAGCAGGTTTCGGTTTCAAGGAAGGATCGACTGATGGATCAAGCCATATTGCCGGCGCGGGTGACCCCATCCAGCCATTTGATACTGGACCTGCAGTCGCTCGGGCTGCGGCTGACTGACGACAGGTTCGGCTTAAGCGCGCGCCGCGGCGGCGCCGGCCCGACGGACCATAAGGCGATCACCATCGGCGACCGCACCGTGATGGTGCCGGTGTTTTCGGACGGCGCACGAAACTCGCCGTTCGAGGCGACCGGGCCGGGGCTGGATGGCGGCGCGGTGCTGCTGCGGGACGGCGAGCCGGTGGCCAGAATCACGTATCCGCGGCAGGCGCGGTTTTATGCGCTGCAGACTTTCGATGGCGTGCCGTATTGGAAGATCGCGCAATTGCATGGCGCGGATGTGCTGGCGACCACGGTGCTGCAGAATTGCATCCGCTACGCGGACCGCGCGACGTCCTGCCAGTTCTGCGCCATCGGGCAGTCGCTGGCGGAGGGCCGCACGACCGCGCGCAAGACGCCGGAGCAACTAGGCGAGGTGGCGCGCGCGGCGGTGCTGCTGGATGGCGTGAAGCACGTGGTGCTGACAACCGGCACGCCCAACGTGGTGGACCGGGGTGCGGCGGTGCTGTGCGAATCGGCCGCCGGCATTCGGGCGGCGGTGGACATTCCGATCCAGGCGCAGTGCGAGCCGCCGCGCGAGCATGGGTGGTTTCAAAAACTGCGAGACGCGGGCGTGGATTCTTTAGGGATGCATCTGGAGGCGGTGACGCCTTCGGTGCGCCAAAAAATCATGCCGGGCAAGGCGACGGTTTCGCTCGAGCGCTATTTTGACGCGTTCGCCGCCGCCGTTCCGGTGTTCGGGCGAGGGCAGGTGAGCACGTATATTCTGGCGGGGCTTGGCGATAGCGCGGCAGCGATTCTGACGGCGTGTGAGCGGCTGATCGCACTCGGCGTGTATCCTTTCGTGGTGCCGTTTGTGCCGGTTGCCGGCACGCCGCTCGCGAACGCGCCGCCCCCGACGCCGGAATTCATGCGCGAAGTGCTGCCGCCTTTGGGGCGGATGTTGCAAGCCGCCGGGCTTCGCGCGGCGGACGTCAAGGCGGGATGCGCCAGATGCGGCGCCTGTTCGGCGCTTGCCAGCTATGAGACGGCGTGATGCCGCTGCTCGGTGAAACCGAATTTTTGCCGCCCGCGCCGTTTCTGGCGGGCGAGTACCGCATCGAGGCGGCGCGCCACGCCTGGCAAAAGGCGGGTTGCCATGCGCTGCGCCGGCAGGTGTTTTGTGTGGAGCAAAAAATCTTCGCGGATGATGATCGCGATGCGATCGACCACGACTGCCTGTTGCTGGCAGCGTCGCCCTGCATGTTTGGGCATGCGGATGAAATCGTCGGCACGGTGCGCATTCACCAGCCGGAGCCGGGGCTGTGGTGGGGTTCGCGCCTGGCGGTCGCCGCACCGTTCCGCCGCGTCGGCGGTCTGGGTGCTGCCCTCATTCGGCTGGCGGTGGGAACCGCGAAATCGCAGGGTGCTGAAACTTTCTTGGCGCATGTGCAGGCGCAGAATGCAAAACTGTTTGAAGCGATGGACTGGCGCCGGCTGGATGAAAAAACCATCCATGGCCGGCCGCATTATCTGATGCAGGCGGACATCGCCGTGTATGAGGCGCTGGACGGCGTGGCACTGCGCGTGCTGCCGCCGGTGCGCCGGCACGGCCAATGAACCTTGCCCATCTGTGCGCCATGGTGCGGGACGCCAAAGGCATCGCGCATAAGCGCGACATCGCCGGCGTGATGAAGCGCCTGAATCTAGGTAGCGGGTCGCTGGTGGCCGTTGGGGATGATTGCGCGGCGATCCCGGATGGCGACGGGTTTTTGCTGTTCGCCATCGAGGGTTTCATGCCGGAATTCGTCGCGGCCGATCCCTATTTCGCGGGCTATTGCGGCGTCATGGTCAATCTTTCGGATGTCGCGGCGATGGGCGGGCGGGCGCTGGCGGTGGTGGATGCGCTGTTCGCCGCCAGCGGTGCGGCGGCGGCGCCGGTGCTGGAGGGTCTGGCCGCGGCGGCAGAAAAATACGGCGTACCGCTGGCCGGCGGCCACACCAACAGCCGCGCGCCCTCGCCCGGATTGTCGGCCGCCATTTTGGGGCGCGCCAAGACGCTGCTGACGAGTTTCGATGCGCGGCCGGGCGAGGTGATCATCGCCGCCATTGATCTGCGCGGCCGCATGCGCGATCCCGCGCTGTATTGGGATGCCTCCACCGCCGCCGGCGGTGACAGGCTGCGCGGCGATCTTGAACTGCTGCCGCAAATCGCGGAGGCGGGGCTTTGCCGGGCCGCGAAAGATATCTCCATGGCCGGAACCATCGGCACCGCGCTGATGCTGCTGGAGGCCTCGCGGCTGGGCGGCGTGATCGATATCGGGCAGATCCCGCGCCCCGAACACGTGGCGATCGAAAATTGGCTGATGGCGTTCCCGAGTTTTGGTTTTTTGTTGAGCGTACCGGCGGAAAATGCCAAAGAGGTGATCGGCGCCTTTGCCGCACGCGGCATCGCGGCGGCCGCCATCGGAACCACAGATTCATCCCGCGCCGTGCGGCTGCGCGACGGCGCCGCCGAGGCGCCTCTATGGGATTTTGCCCGAGACGATCTGATCGGGTGCGCCGTTGCGGAGACATTTGCCCATGCCTGAACTCACCTTCCGCCTGCGCTGGCCAGACGGCTCGGAAACCGTGAACTATTCGCCTTCGACGGTCGTCACGCAATTTCTGTCGCCGGGCGCCAGTTACGGCATCGACGATTTTCTTTTACGCGCGCGCCTTGCCTTGCGAGCGGCTTCGGCGCGGGTGGAACATAAATACGGTCACCCCTGCGCGCGCGCGCACGCCACGCTGGATACACTTGAAGGGCGGGCAAAAATGTTTGTCGAAATTCCTGCAGCGGAAGTGACCATCATGGCGATCAGCCCATGAGCGCGCCGGACCATCATGAGCTGGTGATCATCGGCGGCGGGCAGGCCGGCTTGTCGCTGTCCTGGCACATGCACCGCGCCGGCATCGGCCATATGGTGCTGGAACGTAAGGAAATTTTTCACGCCTGGAAACACCAGCGCTGGGATAGTTTTTGCCTGGTCACGCCGAACTGGCAATGCCGGCTGCCCGGCTACGACTACGCCGGCGGCGATCCGCACGGCTTTATGGTCAAGCACGAGATCATCGAATTTGTCGAAGGTTTCGCCGAAAAATTCGGCCCGCCGGTCATGGAAGGCGTGGCGGCGACCGGTCTCACCCAAACCCAAGCCGGCTTCGCCCTGCAGACCAGCGCGGGCCCGTTCACCGCGCGCCAAATTTGCATCGCCACCGGCGGCTACCATACGCCCATCACACCGCGCATGGCCGAGCGTTTGCCGAAACACATTGTCCAGCTGCACGCCAACGAATATCGCAACCCGGAACAACTTCCCCCCGGCGGCGTGCTGGTCGTCGGCACCGGACAATCCGGCTGCCAGATCGCTGAAGATTTGCATCTGGCCGGGCGGAAAGTGCATCTCGCGGTCGGCCGGGCGCCGCGCGTCTCGCGCTTCTACCGCGGCCGGGACGTGGTGGACTGGCTGCAGGACATGGGACACTACGATCTGCCGGTGTCGGAGCATCCGATGCAGGAGGGCGTGCGCGACAAGGCCAACCACTACGTCACCGGCCGCGACGGCGGCCGGGATATCGACCTGCGAAAATTCGCGCGCGAAGGCATGGCGCTGCATGGCCATCTCGACGCGGTTGATGGCGAAAGATTGGCCTTCGCCGATGATCTGAAAGAGAATCTCGACCAGGCGGATCGGGTCAACGACCGGATCAAGGACAGCATCGACGCCTACATCGCCCAGCAGAAAATTTCCGCGCCTGTGGAATCCCGCTACGTGCCCGTTTGGGAGCCGTCCGCGGCGGACACGAAGCTGGATCTCGCGGCCGAAAATGTCACGTCGATCTTGTGGTGCGTCGGCTATGAGCCGGATTTCAGCTGGGTGCATGTGCCGGTGTTCACCGGCCGCGGCCTGCCGGTGCACGACCGCGGCGTCACCGCGGTGCCGGGCCTGTATTTTCTGGGTCTGCCCTGGTTGCACACATGGGGTTCCGGCCGTTTCGCCGCCATCGCGCGCGACGCGGCCCATTTAGCAAGCCGTATCGTGGAATTCTGACCATCGCGGCCCGCCTAGCGCTGTTTCGCGTGGCGCCACGCTTAGCGTCTGAGATCCGGCCGGGCATTCCGAGGGCGCCGATTTTTGGCGCCTGGCTCATAATTTGAATGTCCCAGGTTTACTTTCCGTTCCGCCCGCCTGCATTGGCGCGGTTGAAAGATACGGGTCTTGCCAATGTCCGGACGGCAGCGATCGAGCAGGCAGAGATCGCGCCTGAACGGCGGGGATGAGCCGCATAGCTGCGGGCCGGATCGAGATGAGATCGTTATCGTGACGGTTGATTTGATTGCGAAAATACCTTACGAAACCATGATATAAATCGGTGTTCCCGTGGCGCCTGACACGGTTTGAGCGCGTCTGAAGGCAGACTGCCAGCGCAAAACTAGGATGGCCGCTTCACTCCAGGACGGCCCAGACGCGGGAAGTGGGACATGACGGGCAAGACGATTTCAAGCAAAATCACCAAAACGGTGACCTTGGGCAGCGGCGGCTACACCAGCCCGCTGACCATCAGCAGTTCCGGAACCATCGACCCAACCGCTTACGGCACCACAGGGCTGTTCGTGCCTGCGGGCGTCACCGGTGCGATCATCGTCAATAAAGGCGTTATTGACGGGGCAAGCGTGCTCACCACCTACCCCAGTGCTGGCGGCATCGCGGTGTCGCTGAATGCCGCCGCGACGCTGACGAATAGCGCTGTCATCGTCGGTGGCAGGGGCGGGTATAATGACACCCTTTACGGGCTGCCTGGCGGCGCCGGGATTGATGCCCTGGCGGCGGATAATATTACCAATACCGGTGTGATCGAAGGTGGCGCCGGTGGCGCCGCCCTTGGCAGATATAATTTTGCCAGCGGCGGCTATGGCGGCACGGGCGTGATCATCGACCACGTGGGCGCCACGCTGACGAATACCGATAATGGCGGCTTCCTCGTCGGCATCTTCGGCGGCGCCGGCGGCGGCAGCAACTTCCAAAACGGTACTGGCGGCGTTGGCGGCACTGGCGTGGCACTGAAATACGGCGTGGTCGTGAACAACTCTTTCATAAATGGTGGTAATGGCGGCTATGCCGACGGGGACGGCGATCCCAATTTGGCCGCTGGCGGCTTCGGCGTGAACGGTTATGAGGGCACGCTCACCAACGGGTCCAAGGGGAGCGTCACAGGCGGCATTGGCGGGCAAGCCAGAGAAAATGCCTATCTGGGCGGCGCTGGCGGCATCGGGGTTACTTTTTTCGCAGCCGGTATTATCACCAATCAGGGCAGGATCACCGGCGGCGCCGGCGGTGGCAGCTACGAAAGTGGCAATCAAGGCAAGGGCGGCGTTGGCGGCGTCGGGCTGGAGGCCGGTGCGCGGACTGGGGCATATGTCCTCTCAATCTCCAATACCGGCACCATTACCGGCGGCGCGGGCGGGTATGGCAGTGAGTTCGGTGGCTACGGCGGCGCCGGTGTCCTGGTAAGTTCTGCCGTCACGATGACCAATGCCGGAGTCATCATCGGTGGCGCCGGCGGCGCGGCGGGCTCGAACGGCAAACTTGGCGGCAACGGCAATTTCGGGGCCGTCGTGGACTATGCGACGTTTTCCAATACCGGCTCGGTCCTGGGCGGGGCCGGCGGCGCGGGCGGCAAGGGCGATGCCGCGGGTGCGGGCGGCGGCGGCGGCTACTTCGAAGATTCCACAGTCTCGAATGGCGGCACCATCACTGGTGGCTACGGCGCGATTGGCCTGGACGGCTACGGCGCGATTGGCGTGCTTGGGCTCAATGACGTGCTGAGCAATGCCGGGCAAATCGCCGGCGGCTTTGGCGGCGGCGTAGGTGTCAGGCTGGCGGGTGGTCATGCGGTGAACACCGGCACCATCACCGGCGGCTACGGCTCGGCGCAAGATCATATCGGCGGCCGCGGCGGCAATGGCGCCTACATCTACAGCGGCGCCACGCTGAACAACAGCAATCTGATCACCGGCGGCACCGGCGGCTATGGGGCATATTACAATGGTCCCGGCTATGGCGGCATCGGCGGCACCGGCGTGGTCATCGCGACAAATAATAAGCTGGTGAACGGTTCGACGATCGCCGTGCTGATCAATTCGGGCACGATCAGCGGCGGCGCCCCTGGTGGCGGCGTCTATCTTGGCGAACTCGGCGATGCGGTGTCGTTCGCCAATGCCGGCTCGCTGGTGGTGGAACAGGGTGCGGTGTTCATCGGCGATGTCGTGGCCGACGCCGCGGCGATTGACGTTCTTGAACTGGCCGGCACCTCGAGCACCGCGCTCACCGGCATCGGCACGCAGTTCACCGGTTTCAAGGACATCAGCTTCGCCACCGGCGCGGCCTGGACCATCGCGGGCAACACGCTCGGTCTTGCCAACGGGCCCGAGATCACCGGCTTCGCGGCGGGTGACACCGTCGTGCTGGACGGTTTTGCCGAAACCGGCGTGGCGTTGACGGGCACGGCCGTCGTTCTCGACGCTACGCCACTCAACGCGACCATTGCCCTTGGCACCAGCCTATCCGGTGACCTGCTGATCTCCACCGACGGCACGAACTCGACTCTCTCGGTCCGAACCGGTATTTCGGGCGCCACGATTACCGCCGGCATGCGTGATTTCGTCCTCCAGCACGGCACGGCCAGCAAAATATCCGTCAAGTCGGGCGGCTTCCTGGTGGCTGACTACGGCGGCAATATCACCAGCACCACCATCGAGAAGTCCGGCGAGGTCCTGGTGTACTCCGGCGGCGCCGTGAGCCACACGGTGGCGGACAGCCAAGCCACCATGTTCGTCGATCAGGGCGGCAGCGCCACCGCCACCACCATCAAGACCGGCGGCTTTGAATTTGTCACCGCCGGCGGTGTTTCCAGCAACACCACGATCGCCGGCGGTACGCTGGTCCTAGCCGGCGCCAGCAGCCTGACAGGTAAGTTGAAGTTCACCGGCAGTACCGGCGTGCTGGAGGTCGATCAGACCGAAATCCCAACCACGGTGATCTCCGGCTTCAAAGCCGGTGACATGGTTGAACTGGTCGATGCCGCGTCCGGTTCCGGGACGGCGACGGTGGCCGAGGCCGGCGTGGTGACGATTTCCGCGGGTGGCAAAACCTACACCCTGCACATCGCCGGCGCCCAGGTAGGCGCCACCAATTTCCACTTTTCCGGCTTCGCCCTGACCGAAACGGCATCGCGCATGGCGATCGCACGGCCGGCGGACCGCGCGGCCCGCACGCCGGTCGCCCATGCTCTGCCGGACCTGGTGGCGGCCGGCGGATATCAAGCGATGGCCGCTGCGCCGGCGCCGCACAGTTGGTGGTGCGCCTCTGCTATGCCTTATGCCGCGCCGGTGCATGAATTGATCCGCGTTGCACATGGTGGCATCCAGACAATGGTGACATTGCAATCCGGTTATGGTTGAACGTCGCTGGCAATTCTCAAATGGCGCCTAACCGGCTTCGCAACCAAAAACCGGATGGTTCGGGAGCCACTCGCTTTCGCCTTTGTGGCTGTGCCATGAACGGCCGCTTTGGAGAACCTGTGCCGCTCGCCTGAACGGCAAAAATGAGCGCATGGCGGCCGGCGCGGGGCAATCAGAGTTGGTGCTCGAGAACGGCGAAGCTTTCCTGCAGGTATTCGGCGATCGGGCGGGTTTGGGTGTCGTTGCGGCGGGCTTCCATCGCCAGCCGGAATGCGCCGATGGCCACCATCGCGGTCATGCGCAGCTGGGCCCGGCGTTCCGGCTGCGGCCAGCGTTGGCATAGCGTGGTGAACACGGTTTGCTCGATTTGCAGGTAAAAGCCTTGCTTGCGCACCCGCAGCGTTGCGCTGGAATTGTAGATGCGATCGACCGCCAGGGATTTCTCGTTCAGGTACCTGGTGACCAGGACGATGAACGTGTCGCGCACGGCTTGCAAAGGTGATTTATCCCACGGTTGCGCGAGCAGCGTCGGGGCCACGGCGTCGGCAATGCCGGTGCCCTGCCAGAACTGCAGAATTTCGTCCTTGGTCTTGAAATAATAAAAGAAGGTGCGCGGCGAGATGCCCGATGCCTCCGCGATCGCCTCCAGCGTGGTCGCGTCATAGCCTCGTTCGGCAAACAGGTTCAGACCGGTTTCCGCGACGCGCAGCAGGGTTTCACGGCGTTTGCGCTCGCGCAGCCCTTCCCTTCTAATCGTCTCGCTACACATGTCGTCTCACCAGATAGGTCCTGAGCGGATTTTTTCGCGTCACCCGCCTTGAAATATCGCAGTTACTGCGATATACACAATTATCGCAGTAACTGTAAAATTATTGCCAAACATTCATGCGCCCTTTGTGGTGCCCGCCCGATCGCCGGTCACGCCAAACCGGCACAACCGCCAGGAGCGCTTTGATGAGCCATGACGTCACTTTGACCATTAATGGGATTCGCCGCGACGTGACACTTGACGATCCGCGGGTCACGCTGCTCGACCTGCTGCGCGAGCGGCTGGACCTGACCGGCACCAAAAAGGGCTGTGACCGCGGGCAATGCGGCGCGTGCACCGTGATCCTTGATGGCAGACGGGTGAATTCTTGCCTGGCTCTGGCGCTGAGCTGCGCGGATGCCGAGGTCCTGACCATCGAGGGCCTTGCCCGCGGTGATCAACTGCACCCGGTGCAGGCGGCGTTTATTGAGAGTGACGCGTTTCAGTGCGGGTTTTGCACGCCCGGGCAGATCATGAGCGCGGTGGGGCTGATGATGGAAGGCCAGGCGGGCGATGACGCGGAGCGGGTGCGCGAAGCGATGAGCGGCAATCTCTGCCGGTGCGGCGCCTATGCGGGCATCACGCGCGCTGTGCTGCTGGCGCAGGCGCGGATGCAGGAAAACGCGCGGACGGGAGAGGCGGCATGAACCGGTTTGAATATGAACGGGCGGGCACGGTTGCGGCGGCGGTGGCGTCCGGCCGGTCTGATGGTGCGGCGTTTCTCGCCGGTGGCACCAATCTGCTGGATCTGATGAAAGGCAATCTGGTGCGCCCGGCGCGGCTGGTGGACATCTCCCGGCTGCCGGGGCTGGATCGGATCGAGTTTCTGCCGGATGGCGGCGTGCGGGTGGGCGCGCTGGTGCGCAACAGCGCGCTGGCGCATGATGTGAAGTTTGCAACGAATTTTCCGGCCGTGGCGGAGGCTTTGCTGTCAGGCGCTTCGGCGCAATTGCGCAATGCGGCGACGGTTGCCGGCAATGTGATGCAGCGCACGCGCTGCCCGTATTTTTACGATGCCGCGAGCGCCTGCAACAAGCGGGACCCGGGTGCGGGATGCGATGCGCGCGGCGGGCATAGCCGGCTGCAGGCGGTCCTGGGCTGGAGCGCGCATTGCATCGCCACGCATCCGTCGGATTTTTGCGTGGCATTGGTGGCGTTTGACGCCGTGGTGGAAATCGAGGGGCCGGCCGGGCGGCGGGAGGTGGCGCTCGAAGCGTTCTATCTGCTGCCGGGCGATACGCCCGAACGTGAAACGGTTCTGGCGCCCGGCGAGCTGATCGTGGCGATACGTTTGCCGGCACAAGCTGCGGCGTTCGCCGGCCATGCGCGGTATTTAAAGATACGTGACCGGACGTCTTATGCCTTCGCGGTGGTCTCGGCGGCGGCGGGACTGCGGATTGCAGCGGGACGGATCGCCGCGGCGCGGCTGGCGTTCGGCGGCGTGGCGGCAAAGCCCTGGCGGGCGCGGGAGGCGGAGGCGGCTTTGCTGAATCGCGAACCCGGGCGGGCGTCATTCGCCGAGGCGGCGGCGCTGGCGCTGCGGGACGCACGGCCTTCCGGTGAGAACGGCTTCAAGATCGAGCTGGCGCGGCGGCTCGCCGTTCGCGCGTTTGAGCGCGCGGCGGCGGGCGGCTCGCCGCTTCTGGCGCCGCTGCCGGCATCCGTTGTGAATCTGGCTTAGGAGTTTTGGCGATGAACACGATGAACGCGGCCCATCTCCGCCACGGTTCGAATATCGGCCAAAAACTCACCAGGCGGGAAGGCATGCTGAAGGTGACCGGTGCCGCGCATTATGCGGCGGATCATCATCCGCCGGGGATGCTGTATGCGGTGTTGGCGGTGAGCGCGGTCGCGCGCGGGCGCGTGACGGCGCTCGATGTCGCGGCGGCCAAGGCGCATGCCGGCGTGGTGGCGGTGATGACGCCGGAAAACGTGCCGCAGCTGGCGCTGCATCCGGATGAAAAATCCAACCCTTTCGCCTTCCGGCTCGATGTTTTGCAGGATTCGCGGGTGCGCTACGCCAACCAGCCGATCGCCGTGGTGATCGGCGAGAGCCTGGAAGCGGCGACCGAGGGGGCGCTGCTGCTGGCACCCGCCTATGAGCGCGAGGATGTGAGCGTCACGTTTGAGTCCGCGGAACGCTTTGTGCCGGCGGCCGTCGGCGTCGGATCGCCGCCGCGGGAGGGCCATGGCGATGTCGAGGCCGGGCTGCGCGATGCCGCGCGGCGGGTGGACGTGACGTATGAAACGCCGGCGCATTACCATAACGCGATCGAACCGCACGCCGTCGTGGCGCAATGGCATGGCGACCAGCTGGAACTTGATATGCCATGCCAGGGGATGGCGATCGCGCAGGGCCGTCTGGCCGAGCTGTTTGGCATCGCACCGCAAAATATTTTGATTCGAAGCCCCTATCTGGGCGGCGGTTTCGGCGGCAAGGGCCTGGTTGCGGGACCGCTGGTGCTGGGCATTTTGGCGGCGAAACTGGTGGGCAAACCGGTCAAACTGGTGATGCGGCGCGAGCAGCTTTATGGCCCGGTCGGGCACCGGGGGATGACCAGGCAGCGCCTGCGGCTGGGTGCTGACGCCGCGGGCGGCCTGACGGCGATTGACCACCATGTCCTGACGGCGAGCAGCAGGTTCGATGACTTCTTCGAGCCGAGTGGCGGGGTGACGCACACATTATACGCGGCCCCCGCTTTACAGACGCGTTATGAGGCCGTGCGGGTCGATACCGGCACGCCGCTGTTTGTCCGCGCGCCGGGCGAGGCTTCGGGCAGCGTGGCGCTGGAAGGCGCGATCGACGAGCTGGCGGAGGCGTGCGGGATGGACCCTCTGGCATTCCGGCTGAAGAATTACGCCGAGGTCGAGCCGTTGTCCGGCAAGCCGTTCACCTCCAAGGCGCTGCGCGAATGCTATGCGCAGGGTGCCGCGCGGTTTGGCTGGGAGAATCGGAAATTGGCGCCGCGCTCAATGACCGACAGCGCCGGCTTGCTGACCGGCTGGGGCGTGGGCACCGCGACCTTCCCGGCGCATATGTTCATGGCCGCCGCGCGCGCCGAAATTCGCGCGGATGGCTCGGGACTGGTGGAGATCGGCGCGCATGACATGGGGCAAGGCGCCTGGACGGCGCTGGCGCAGATCGCCGCCGATGGGCTGAGCCTGGAGATGGAAAGGCTGGAGTTCCGGATGGGCCGGTCGGATTTGCCGGATGCCGGCATCGCCGGCGGCTCCGCCCATACGGCGACGGCCGGCAGTGCGATTCATGGCGCCACGGGTGCCGCGATCGCGGCATTGGCCGAGATCGCGATGCGCGATGAAACATCGCCTTTATTTGGCGCCGGCAACGCCGGTGTGGTTGCCCGCGGCGGCCATTTGTTCCGGCGCGACGATGAGAGCCGGGGCGAATCCTATGCGGCGATCCTGACGCGGGCCGGGCGGGATTCGGTTGAGGGGCGCGGCGAGGGTGCCGCCAGCCAGGCGGTGATGGAGCAATATGCCGCGCATGCGCACGGCGCGGTATTCGCCGAGGTGAAGGTGGACCCTGAGCTTGGGCAAATCCGCGTCACCAGGCTGGTGGGCGCCTTTGCCGCCGGGCGGGTGATCAACCCGCTTATGGTGGAGAGCCAGTATCTGGGCGGCATGATCTGGGGCGTTTCGCTGGCGCTGCTGGAGGAGGCGATCATGGATGCCCGGACCGGCCGGCCGATGAACGGCAATCTGGCGGATTATCACGTGCCGGTGAATGCCGATATTCCATCGGTTGAAGCGATTCTCGTGCATGAGCACGACCCCTTGATCAACGTGCTTGGGATCAAGGGCGTCGGTGAGATCGGGATCACCGGAACCGCCGGCGCGATCGTGAATGCGATCTGGCACGCCACGGGGGTGCGGGTGCGCGCCATGCCGGTCACGTTGGATAAGGTGCTCGGCCACCTCTGAACGCGGCTCGCGCGAAAACATCGAAAAGCGCCGTTTGAGGCCAGCGCGTCGAGCGCCATGACGAGACCGCGATCCGTCCGCTCCTGCGGCCCCCCATTCCTGATCAAGAAACTGTCGCGGCTCGGCCTGCGTGCGCCGTAAATTCAATAACTCCACTGGCGGCGCCCGGGCGATTCGTTCAAACTGCCTAACGCGACTTTGCCGCCGCTGACATGATCGATGATTTTGACTTGAACGATGTCGCAGCCGCGTCGTACCAAGCGGCATTGGCTTCGACCCATCCACGTCATCGCGAGCATTTGCGAAGCAATCCATCTTTCCCGCAACCGGCACGGAAGATGAATAGCCAAATCATACCAATCCGCGTAAATACTGACCCATCCGCGTCATTGCGAGCGAAGCGAAGCAATCCATCTTTTCAAAGCCCAACATGCGCCCAGGCCTTCGCCGCCAGCCCGCCGCTCCGTTTCACAAAAAGCTGGCTCGGATTTCCTTTTTCAACACCTTGCCAACTTTCGAACGCGGCAGATCCGGCCAGGTTTCCACCTGCTTGGGCGCCTTGACGCTGCCGATGCGCGATTTGACAAAAGCGGTCAGTTCCGCCGGCGACGCGGACCGGCCGTCGCGCAGCTGCACCACGGCGGCGACGCGTTCGCCCCATTTTTCGTCCGGCAGGCCGATGACCGCGCAGTCCAGCACCGCCTCATGCGCCAGCAGCGCCTGTTCGACCTCGACCGAATAGACGTTGAAGCCGCCGGTGATGATCATGTCCTTGGCGCGGTCAACGATGTAGAGAAAATTGTCGTCGTCGAGATAACCGATATCGCCGGTATGGTGCCAGCCATACGCCGAAACTTCCGCGGTCGCCTCAGGGTTTTTGTAATAGCCCGGCATCACCAGCGGGCCTCGGACCACGATCTCGCCGCGCTCGCCGGCCGGCAGCAGAGAACCGGATTCGTCCATGATGGCCATCGTGACCAGCGGCGAGGGCCGGCCGGCGGAGGCCAGACGGTGGCGGGCAACGGCGCCGCCGGGCAGAAAATGATCGGCGGGGGCCATGGTGCTGAGCATCATCGGCGCCTCGGTCTGGCCAAAGAGCTGCGCCATGACGGGGCCGAATTTTTGCATGGCCTCCTCCAGCTTCACCGGCGAGATCGGTGCGGCACCGTACCAGAAACATTGCAGCGAAGCGAGCTCGGCCGACGCCAGATCAGGATGTTCCAGCAGCATGTAGATCAACGTGGGCGGCAGAAACGTATGGGTGACGCGGTATCGCCCGATCAGCGCCAGGCATTCCGCAAGGTCGGGTTTTGGCATGATGACGATGCGCCCGCCATGCGTCATGATGGGAAAGCACAGCACGCCGGCCGCATGCGTGAGCGGCGCCAGCGCCAGATAAACCGGCCGCGGTCCGAACGGATAGCTCATCAGCGTAATGGCGCTCATCGCCTCGAGATTATGGCCGGACAGCATCACGCCCTTCGGCTTGCCGGTGGTCCCCCCGGTCCCGGCGATGACGGCGATGTCGTCAACCGGCGCGATGTCGATCTGTTGTCCGCTCACCTCGCCGAGCCAGCCTTCCAGGCTGGGCGCGCGTTCATGCGATTTGTCGAGGCAGATGAGGGTTTTCAGATTCGGCAAAGCGCTGTCAATCTGTTCGAAAAGCCCGGCATAGTTGCTGTGAAAAATCAGCACCGTGCAGTCGAACGCATCGAGCAAGAAAAGATTTTCCGCCGCCTCGTTACGCGGATTGATCGGGCACCACACGCAGCCGGCGCGCGAGATGCCGAAAACACAGGAAAACGCCACCGGATCGTTGCCGGAAATGATGGCGATTTTCTCGCCCGCCGCCACGCCGTCCCGCGCCAAGGCGCGCGCGATCCGGTAGCTCAGGGACTGGACCTCCCCATAGGAGAGGTCCTTCCCGTTCATGGTCAGGCACGGCGCCGCGCGCCCCAGCGACGCGCCCTTGTCGAGAAATTCAACGAGCCGCATGGCGGCAAAACCTTATTTGTGAACGGTGACGACAGGTTCCATGACGAGCCCGAAATTTTTCAGCACGCCCAGCAGTTCGCGGTGCCCGAAAGCCTGGCAGGCGGAAGCGAAACCGGCGCGCCGTGGCGGCGCCTGCAGCAGCGAATACGCCGCGTAGGCCTGCAGCAATCCGGTCTGTTTGTAATTGCTGTTGCCGTGAATCACGCAATGCGCCCTGCCCAACGGTCCGGAAGCATAAACCGAATCGATGGACGTGTTGAGCCGCGGATTTTCGCGCGGCGGCATCGCGGCCTGGATCGAGGCGGCGATTTTGCCCAACTCCTCCTCCTGCTGCGCCGGCGGCAGCGGCCGAATGTTATCGTCGAACATTTTCTGCGTCGCGATCACGCTCTCCATCACCGCGCGGGCAAAAACGCCGCCCTGCACCTTGCAACTGGCGACCCGCGGATCTTTTTTGAACCAAACCGGGTGCGACGTGCCACCCCATGGCAGCGCAATCGCCGTCTCATGCTGGCCAGGCACCACCACTTCAAATTTCGCGTTGGACGGCCATTCGACGTATTTGTTGTCCTCCAGATAATACCATTTTGCTTTCAAAATGGTAAAAATCGTCTGGGTGGAAGCGTAGGTCGGAAAGCCTTTCCACAACACGAGAATATCCAGCGTATCCAGGCCAGGCGTCTCCAGCGCGATGTTCGCGGCAATCTCGCCGGTGGTGTACATCTGCGCGATACAGGGCGACAGTAGCAGCCCCTTGGCCGCGAACTTCGCGCCGAATTCCTGTTCGGCCTCCAGCATCCAGTCCTGCTCCCCGGTCGTGTCCATATAATGGCAACCCGTGGCGAGGCACGCCTGCACCACCGGCGTGCCGAATTTGATGAACGGGCCTACGGTGTTGCAAACCACCGCAGCCCCCTTTAACAGCGCCGTTAGCGCCGGTAGCGTGTGCTCGACCTCGACGATTTCGTAGTCCGCGGATTCGATGCCGGGAATTTTTTCCACCACCGCCTTCACCCGCGCCCCGTCCCGCCCGGCGGCGATGAACGGCACATTGAGCTCACGCAGATATTCACAGATCAGCCGGCCGGTATAGCCGCTCGCGCCATACACGATCACTGGTTTTTTGTCGGACATTTTTGCATCCCTTCAGGGTTATTTGTTACGAAAAAGCAGTTACTTTTTTTGCAAAAAAAGTAACCAAAAAAACCTTTGCTCCTGGCGGCGCGGCGAAACCTTTGCCGATTAAGTCCGCCGGCCGGTGGGCTTGATCGGCACAGGTCTCGCCGCGCTCCCAGTCGCAAAAGTTTTTTGGTGCTTTTGTTCAAAAAAGAACGTCTTCCTTCACTTGACCGGCCTACGAACCCATCCCGCCATCAACCGGCAAACCGATGCCGGTGATGAAGCGGGCCGCATCGGTGCACAAAAACACCGCCGCATCCGCCATATCCTCCACATTGCCCAGCCGCCCCAACGGCGTCTGCGCAACCACATCGCCAACCGCGGCGTTCACATCCGCCGCCAGGCCAAGCGCCACGATGTCGGTGGCCAGTTTCAGCCCCATCTCGGTCGCCACCAGCCCCGGATAGATGCAATTCACCCGCACGCCGTAGCCCAACCTGCCGGCCTCCGCCGCACCCACGCGCGTCAGCCGGTCCACCGCTGATTTCGTGGCCGAATAGGCGGCAATCGAGGGAAACGCGATCGTTGCCGCAACGGAAGAAACATTCACCACCGCCCCGCCCTTGCCCGCCGCTCCGCCCGGCCGCATCGCCCGGAACGCGTGCTTCATCCCCAACGCGGTGCCCAGGATGTTCACATCCAGCATTCGCCGCACCGATTCCGGCTCGATATCCGCGACCAGCGCGGTCACCTCGATCCCAGCGTTATTGATCAGAATGTCAAACCCGCCGAGCGTGGCGATGGTCGCCGCGACGGCGCTTGCCCAATCGGCCTCGCTGGTCACGTCCAGCCTGGTGAACCCGGTTTTCGCACCCGTGGCGGCCAGGCCGCCCGCGGTGTCCCGGCCCTTACCCTCCTGCACATCGCCGATCATCACGGCCGCCCCGGCCTCGGCCAAAGCCGCGGCCATCCCGGCGCCGAGACCCTGCGCGCCGCCGGTGACCAGGGCGTGACGCCCGGCCAGATCAAATTTTTTCATGGTCTTGGTCCTCCAGTTTCCGCGGCCTTCTGATGAGGCCGTATCGCCATGTGAGAGAAAATCTTGACGACTGTCAATAAAAAATCATCCACTCGTCCAATAAATTTTGGACGTATGGAGAAAACCATGATACCTGAGAATTATTCTTGATCTTGCCGGCCGTGGTGCTAACGCTGCGACGCGGCAAAACATTGGTGACGGAACACATGGCGTCGGCGACGGTGACGAAATTCGACCGGATCTCGCGCAAGCGGGTGGACAAGTTCAACGAACGGCGGATCGCGCTGGCGGAAGCGGCTTTGCTGACCCTGTCCGACCTCGGCTACGCCCGCACCAGCCTGCGGGAGATCGCGCAGAATTCGGAATTCTCCCACGGCGTGCTGCACTACTATTTCGCCGATAAGGTGGACCTCATCACCTGCTGCGTCCGGCTGTACAAATCCCGCTGCGTCACGCGCTACGACGGCGTCATCGCCGCCGCCACCGATTATCCGAGCCTGTTGGAAGGTTTCCTGGACGCGCTGGCCGCGACGCTGCGCGAGGAAGCGCATCTGCACCGCCTATGGTACGATCTGCGCTCGCAGGCCTTGTTTGAATCGGCCTTCCGCGCCGATGTCGCGGAAATCGAAACCAGCCTGGAGGCGATGATCTGGCGCGTCATGTCACGCTTCGCCGCCGTCACCGGCAAGCCCGCGGCGATGTCCCCCGCGCTCGCCTATGCCATTTTCGACGGGCTGTTTCAGCAAAGCCTGCTCAAACACCTCTCCGGCAACCCGGACGCCATTCCCACGTTGCGCGACGGCGCGCGGCACGTCCTCGACCATATTTTTACAGCATAGACGGCGCGCACCATTTGCAGCCGTAGCACTTCGTTGGCCTGGCTCCAATTTTAATGAGCCCAGCTTTTGAGAGCCGCGCGCTGGCGGCCGATGGCATCGTGCAACTGGCGCCTGGGCGAATTGGGCCGCTCGATTGCGCGCACGGCGCGCGGGCTCAAAGGCAAAGACCTCCTCACCCACGAGACCAAACTAAACGGGTCCTAGGGCCCTTCGGCCCTAGCGGGGGTCCAGGGGGCAGCGCCCCCTGGCCTTTCTCTCAAGCGCCCCTCACTGCGCCGCGGCGGACACGGCTTCGGTGGCGTCGATCAGGCCGGCCAGGGCGGCAGCGGACATGGGTTGGGCGAACAGGAAGCCTTGCGCCTGGGCGCAGCCGTAGCTGGTCAGCAGCGCCGCCTGTTCGGCGGTTTCCACACCTTCGGCGGTCACCACCATGTTCATGCTGTCGGCCAGGCCGATGATGGCCAGGATGATCGAGCTATCGTCTTTCTCCCGCCCGAGGTCCTTGATGAACGAGCGGTCGATCTTGATTTTGTCGAACGGGAAGCGCCGCAGGTAGCTCAGCGACGAGTAGCCGGTGCCGAAATCGTCCAGCGCGATGCGCACGCCCTCGCCGTGCAGCTTCCACAGCGCGTCCACGGTGAACGTGTTGGTCTCCAGCACGGTATTTTCGGTGATTTCCAGTTCCAGCCGGCNNCACGCCGGTGTCGCGGAACTGCATGGGGGAGAGGTTGACGGCGACGCGCATATAGGCCGGCCAGCTGGCGGCGGCGCGGCAGGCCTCGCGCAGCACCCAGGCGCCGATCGGCGCGATCAGTCCGGCTTCCTCGGCGAGCTGGATGAACCCGGTCGGCGCCAGCAGGCCGCGCGCCGGGTGCTGCCAGCGCAGCAGCGCTTCGGCGGCGATGATTCGGCTGCTGGTCAGGTCGATGATCGGCTGGAATTCCACGAAAAATTCCGAGCGCGCCAGCGCCTGGCGCAGATCCGCCTGCAGCGCCCGGCGGTTTTGCAATTTCTCGTCCATTTCGGGGTCGTAGAAATGCCACATGCCGCGGCCATCCGCTTTGGCGCGGTACAAGGCCAGGTCGGCGTTTTGCATCAGCCGGCTCGGCGAGGTGCCGTCTTTGGGCCCTAGGCTGATGCCGATCGAGACCCCCACTTCCACCTGCCTGCCGTCAAAATGGTAGGGCTGGCTGATGCGCTCCCGCAGCCGCAGCGCGACCGCGGCGATTTCATCNNGGTGTCGCCCTCGCGCAGGCAGCCGCGGATCCGCTCGCCCACCGCCACCAGCACGGCGTCCCCGGTGGCGTGGCCGAGCGAATCGTTGACCAGCTTGAAATCGTCCAGGTCGAGCAGGAGCAGCGCGACGCCTTGCGTGTCGCAGCGCGCGCAGGCCTGGTGCATCACCTCGTTGAACAGCAGGCGGTTGGGCAGGCGCGTCAGGCTGTCATGGCGCGCCAGGAAGGCGATCTGCTCCTGGCTGCGCCGCGCGGTGGTGACGTCCGAGCCGACGCCGTGATAGCCGATGAACCTGCCGCTTTTGTCCAGTATGGGTTTGCCGGTGAGCGACCAGCTGCGCTCCTCGCCGGCCACGAGCAAGGGAATCACGTGGTCGCGGAACGCCGCGCGCTGGCCGATCAGCCGTTTCAACTTCGCCACCGCCGCCGCCGGTTTCACGCCCGGTTTTCCCGCCTCGCCCAGCAGCACGTCCGGGAACAGCCCATGCAGTTCCGCCGCGGTTTTATGCGCCACCTCCGCCAGCCGTGGCGAGACGCGCTGCAACGCCAGCATGGCGTCGGTCTCCCACAGCCAGTCGGACGCGCTCTCCTCGAAATCCCGCAGCAGCAGTTTCACGACCTCATTCTGCTCCTCCAGCTGGATGGCGTTGATGGCGCGCTCGCTGAGCTTCTTGTTGAGATAGATGATACAGCCGCTGGTCAGCACGGCGTAGCCCAGCAGGCAGGCCGAGGCGTAGTTATCGACCTTCGCCGGCACCGCGTAGAGCGAAATGAATGAGCCGGCGGTGACCGGCAGCCAGAACGCGAAGGCGATGCTGCGCGGCGCGAACACGACCGGCGTGGACATCAGCCCGATGCAGATGGCGTAGATCAGGCTGCGCTGCGCGTCGTTGGCCTGGGTCATCAGCTCCACCGTGAAGGCGGCCCAGATGAAGCCGAGGAAAATCAGCAATTCCCGTGACCGGCGGACATAGCCCCGCGCCGCCGCCAGCTCCTGCGGGTCCGGCCTGAACCGCCAACTGGCGGTGAACAGCGCGATGTAGCAGGCGCAGACAACGAAGCCGAAGCCGCAGTTCGCCAGCTTCGTGCCGGCGCGGTAAAAATCCGCCAGCAGCAGCGCCACCGTGCAGCTTCCGGCGACTGACATGATGCGGAGCAACTGCGCCAGGATGCCGGCCTGCTCGACGAACAGGCGGGCAACGATATGTTCAGGGATATCACCGCCGAGTGCCGGCGCGCCGCCTCCCCGCCGGCCATTGATCCATCGCAAACCTATGCCGTGCAAGATCGCCAATATCGGGGTCCTTTGAAGGCGTTCATCTCAGGTGGCGTTGGCGTATCTTCTGGCGGTACAACCTGGATATGCACCAAGGTGCAGGCAAGCGCCTGCCCGGTTTACGCATTAGAAGCTAATCCTTTTGCGTTGGCAAGAAATTCGATGTCTCCGCGCCAAAAAGATTGACTTTTTGCGCGGGTTTTCTCACCGCGCCGCTACACCGAAGGCATTTTTGCTTGCAATTTCTTGTTTTAGAAACATTGTTACAGCACATCGAATTTTTTGAAAACCGGTCGCTCCGCCCAAAGTTAAATTCTTGTCCACGAAACGGATTCGCGGCGATTTCAAAACGGCCTCGTCCGCCGTCCCATTGCTGCGTTAAACCCCTTAACGAATACTCGCGTTCTGGTTGTAAATGGGAGGTTTTAAATGCAATATTTACTTAACGACGGCCGCGGCGCGGCGGCGAACGGCGTCTCGCTGCAAAACCATCCGGCCGCGAGGCTGGGGCTGACGGCGCGCCTGGCGAGCACCATGCGCGAGCGCGAAAAAGTTTTCGCGCTCCGGCATGAAAGCTATTTTGCCGGCGGCTTCATCGACAAACGGCCGGGCGCGCTGTTTTTTGACCCCTATGACGGCAGGCAAAATTGCCAGTCCATCATCGTCTATCGCGCCGACCGGCCCGTCGCCTCTGTCCGGGTCTGCGTGCTCGATCCGGCGCGGCCAGGCTGGGAGGATATTCCGGCGCTGCACGTCTTCCCCGCTGAAATTGCCGCGACGCTGACCGCGCGGGCTCCGCCCGGCGTCCGGGCCATCGAAATCAACCGCCTGGTCCGCCACCCGGATGACGCCGCGGACCCGCTGCTGGTGTTCGTGCTGTTCCACCTCGCCGGCTACATGATTCTCCGCCACGGCGCGGACATCGTGTTCTCCTGCGTGCGGAAAAACCACATGCCGTTCTACAAGCGGCTCAAATTCACGCTTGTCGCCGGGCCGCGATCCTACCCGGAGCTGAAATTCGCCACCAGCCTGATGGCCTGCTGCCGCGAGAGTTTCGCTTCCGTGCAGGCCATGATGCCGCTGCTGGACAACCGCGCGCCGGACGCGGATTTTGCCAACATGATGGCAGGCAAGACGGTCGCCGTCTTCGCCCGGCCATGAGTGCCGCGCTTGCGCAAGCGCCGGGCGCGGTGCTGCTGGCGGCGGG
>PLFB01000278.1 GCA_003137135.1 Acetobacteraceae bacterium | reverse complement strand
CTGCCCGCCGGCGTCTGCAACGTGATCACCGGCCCGAGCGGCGCGACCGGCGCGGAGCTGACCGCCAACCCGCTGGTGCGCAAACTCACTTTTACGGGTTCCACGGAGGTCGGCTCGAAACTCATCGCGCAATGCGCCCCGACGGTGAAAAAGCTCTCGATGGAGCTNNACCTGCGTCTGCGCCAACCGCCTGCTGGTGCAGGACGGCGTTTTTGACGCGTTCACCGCCAAGCTCAAAACCGCGGTGGAAGCGCTCAAGGTCGGCAACGGCATGGACGAAGGCGTCACCCAGGGTCCGATGATCAACGGCGCGGCCGTCGAAAAGGTCGAGGACCACATCGCCGACGCCCTGGCCGGCGGCGCGCGCGTCATTACCGGCGGCAAGCGCCACGCCCTCGGCGGCAATTTCTTTGAGCCCACCATCCTCGCCGACGTCCCCAAAACCGCCAAGGTCAGCCACGAGGAAACCTTTGGCCCGCTGGCGCCGCTGTTCCGCTTCAAGACCGAGGAAGAGGCGATCCAGATGGCCAACGACACCGAATTCGGCCTCGCCAGCTATTTTTATGCCCGCGACATCGGCCGCATTTTCAGGGTGGCGGAGGCGCTGGAATACGGCATCGTCGGCATCAACGAGGGCCTGATTTCCACCGAAGTTGCCCCCTTCGGCGGCGTAAAATCCTCGGGCCTGGGCCGGGAAGGCTCGAAATACGGCATCGAGGATTATCTCGAAATCAAATATCTGGCCCTAGGCGGCATCGGCTCCTGAAGACCTCATGATTTTCTTATCTGCGGTCATCTGCGTCATCTGCGGTTAGATTTTCTTATCCGCAGATGGCGCAGATGACGCAGATAAGAAAAAACGCGGCTGACACCAAGAGGACATGGGTGTTGACTGATCCACGTCATTGCGAGCCTTTGCGAAGCAATCCATCTATCATGATAGCGGCTCCAAAAAGATGGATTGCTTCGCAAGGGCTCGCAATGACGTGGATGGGCTGGCGATGTAACACTAAGCGGAAAAATCCTTAACTCGCCCGCAACGCTTCCAGCCGCGCAAGCGTCTGCGGCACATCCTCAACCACCTCAAACAACCCCCGCGCCGACTCCTTCGCGAAGCCCCGAAGAATCGTCTCCTCCACCATTGTCACGAACGGCGTCGCCCAGCCCAGAATGTTCGTCAAAATGATCGGCTTCTCATGCCGCCCCAACTGCTTCCAGGTCAGAATCTCGATCGTCTCGTCAAACGTCCCCAGCCCGCCCGGCAGCACCACGAAGGCGTCCGCCAGCGCGAACAGCCGGCGCTTGCGGGTGTGCATTGAATCCGTCACGATCAATTCCGACAGCCCGGGAAACTCGACCTCCCGCTGCCGCAAAAAATCCGGTATGATACCCGTCACATGCGCCCCGGCGCCCAAAGCCGCCTCGGCCACCACCCCCATCAGGCCCACATTGCCGCCGCCAAAAACCAGATTCATCCCCGCCGCCGCCAGCCCCGCCCCCAACGCCTTCGCCGCTTCGGCATAGTCCGGGTCCACCCCCGGGGAAGACCCGCAAAACACGGTAACCGAAAAATTTCGCATGACTCTGTTATGGACTCTCAAAAATCGTATAAGCCGCTAGGTGGCAGGGTAGCGCCACACATGCAAGCAAGGACCAGGTAGCGCCAAAATGGCCGAAACGAGACAATTCAGAAGCGGCGCGATCGCGCTGGCCCTCGTGGCGATAGGCGCCATCGCCGGGTTGTATTTCCTGGCCACCAAGCCGGACCTGGAACCCACCCCCGTCGCCCCGCCGCCGCCGCCGGTCGCCGCCGCCGCCGCCGTCGTGGCGCCGGAGTTCGACGTGGTGCGCGTCGATCCGCAGGGCAACACCGTGATCGCCGGCCGCGCCGCGCCCGGCGCCGTCGTCACCGTCAAAACCGGCAGCACCATCATCGGCCGCGTCACCGCCGACGCTTCCGGCGCCTTCGCGCTGGCGCCGGACGCGCCGCTGGCACCCGGCGCGCAGGAACTCACGCTCAGCGAGGCTTTGCCCGGCGGCAAGGTAATTACCGGCCAGTCCAGCGCCAGCGTGGACGTGCCCACCGCCAACACCGCCCCGCTCGCCGTGCTCTCCGGCCCGGGCGGCTCGAAAGTCCTCTCCGGCCAGGGCCCCGCCGCCGGCACGCTGGGCATCGGCACCGTGGACTACGACGCCGACGGCCACGCGATTTTTTCCGGCACCGCCAAACCCGGCGATACCGTCACGCTATCCCTCAACAACACCGAAATCGGGCAAGCCGTCGCCGGCTCGGACGGCCATTGGACGCTCGCCGCAAAAGTTCCGCAGAACGACGGCACGCTGAGTGTGGCCGACGGCGCCCTGCCCCCCGCCACCGCCCCCTTCGCGCTGGAAACCCTGCCCGACGCGCTCGCCGCGGGCCACGTCATCATCGCCCCCGGCCAGAATCTTTGGCTGATCGCGCGCCATGTGTATGGCCACGGCAACATGTACACGCTGATCTACAACGCCAACGCCAGCCAGATCCGCGACCCCAACCTCATCTTCCCGGGCCAGGCGTTTGCGCTGCCTAAGTCGAAGAGCTAGGCGAATGGGAAAGGAAGTAAGCAAGAACTTCTTTTTTGAAAAAAAGGCGCCCCGCCCGGGGAAGCAAAAAACTCTTATTAATCTGGGCCACGGGCGGTTGAACGACCACGGTCCAAATTACCAGAAGTTTTTTGCTTCTTTTTTTTAAAAAAGAAGTTCTTTCTTCTTCCTATGGACATCGTCGCCAGCATCAAATCCGCCATCGCGCCGCCGCACAAAGCGGGCTACCCGTTCATCGTCGGCGGCATCGCCGTTTGGCTGCTGGGCGTGTTGGTCTCGCATGTTCTGATGTGGCTCGGACTGATTTTTTGGGTTTTTTGCCTGTACTTTTTCCGCGACCCCGAGCGTGTTCCGCCGCCGCGGGCAAACGCCATCCTCGCACCGGCGGACGGCCTCGTCGTCCTCGTCGATTCGGCTCTGCCGCCGCCCGAACTCGAAATGCCCGCCGTCCCACTCCCCCGAATCGCCATTTTCCTTTCGGTGCTGGACGTTCACGTGAACCGCATTCCCCTCGCCGGCACCATCCAGAAAATCGCCTACCGCCCCGGCAAATTTTTGAACGCCGCCGACGACAAGGCCTCCGACGAAAACGAACGCAACGCCCTGCGCCTCACTCTGCCCGACGGCCGCGACCTCGCCGTCGTCCAGATCGCCGGCCTCATAGCCCGCCGCATCCTCTGCGACGTCGTACCGGGCGAGCGCGTAAAAACCGGCGCCCGCTTTGGTATCATCCGCTTCGGCAGCCGCACCGATATCTATCTCCCCCCCGGCACGCTCCCCCTTGTCGCCCGCGGCCAGCGCATGATCGGCGGAGAAACCGTGCTTGCCGAACTGCCCCCGATCCCGGCATGAACGACGCCGCCGCCCCGCTCCGCCGCCGCAAGCGCCCGCCGCGCCGCCCGCGGCTCACCGGCCAGAGCTTTAACAAAATGCTGCCCAACCTGATGACGCTGGTCGGCCTGTGCGTCGGCCTCTCCGCCATCCGCATGGCCATGGACGGCCATTTCGGCGGCGCCGTCATCGCCATCGCCGTCTCGGGCATTATCGACGGGCTGGACGGCCGCCTCGCCCGCTTGCTGCGCGCCACCTCCCGCTTCGGCGCCGAGTTCGACAGCCTGGCGGATTTTCTGTGCTTCGGCGTCGCCCCCGCTTTGGTGCTGTATCTGTGGTCGCTCAACGACTGGGGCGCCATCGGCTTTCTGCCCTCGCTGATGTTCGCGTCCGCCATGGCGCTGCGCCTGGCCCGCTTCAACGCCGCCATCGACAACGCCCCCCCCGCCGCCTTTGCCTACAATTTTTTCACCGGCGTTCCCGCCCCCGCCGGCGCCGGCCTCGCGCTGTTCCCGTTGCTGGTCGGCCTGGAAGCCGACAAGGCCCACCTCATCTGGCTGCGCGCCTTCGCCGGATTCCCCGGTTTCGTCGGCGCCGTGCTGGTCGGCGTCGCGCTGCTCTGCGTCTCCACCCTGCCGGTCTGGAGTTTTAAGAATTTTAAGATCCCCACGGCAAATGTGCTGCCGCTGCTGCTTGGGGTGGTGATTTTCGCCGCCATCCTGCTGGCCGACCCCTACGCCGCCGGCGCCTTGCTGGGCCTGGCCTACATCGCCATGCTGCCGTTCAGCCGCATGTCCTACCAGCGCCTGGCCCGCGAAGCGGAAACGCGCCGCCATGCGGACGAGGCGGTGGAAGCATAGCGGGCACGTCTTTGACTGGGGGCGCTGAAAACACCGTACGCGAATTCTGGCGGCTGATGGCGACCAACGATTTCCACTCGGTCAAAGCCGTCTTGGCCGACTCCTTCTCCGCCGACTGGCCGCAAACCAACGAACACATTCCCACGCCCGACGCCTTCTGCGCCCTCAACGCCGCCTACCCAGCGGCCGGCCCCTGGCGCTTCAGCCTCAACCGCCTGATCGCCACCGCCACCGAAGCCGTCACCGACGTCACCGTCACCGACGGCGTCACCACCGCCCGCGCCATCACCTTCTTCACCGTGCGGGACAAAAAAATCCAAAAAATCACCGAATACTGGCCCGAACTGACCCAGCCCCCCTTCGATCGCACCCAATGGACCCAACCCCTAACCCCTGAAACGCCTTGAATTGGACCATACTCTGGTCGAACTTTCACCCATGAACATCCCCCTCAGCCTCGCCAAAGCCCAGCTCACCGAGCTCGTCCGCCGCGCCGAGGCCGGTGAGGAAATCATCCTCACCCGCCACGGCCAGCCCGCCGTCCGGCTCGTTCCCGCAACCCCCCGCGCCATCCCCGGCGAGCGCACTCGCATTATCGAGGCTCTGCAAAAAGAGGTAGCCGCCATCGACCCCGGCCCCCCCTGCGCCGCCCGAAGCCAGGATTTTCTTTATGGAGACGACGGCCTTCCCGCATGATGGTGGTCGATACCTCGGCCCTCGTCGCCATCATGCGGGGCGAGCCAGAAGCCAAAGCCTGCACGGCGCTGATTGAAGCCGAACCCGAACTCCTGATCTCCGCCGGCACCCTCGCCGAGGCCATGGTCCTCGCCACCCGACGCGGCTGGCGCCACCAGTTGGCCGCTTTATTCGAACAAGTCACCTTCGACATCATCCCCATCACCGCCGCATCCGCGCGCCGCGTCGGCGATATCTACGCCCGATGGGGCAAAGGCATTCACCCCGCCAGCCTGAACTACGGCGACTGTTTCGCCTACGAACTCGCCGAATCCCGCGGCTGCAAATTGCTCTTCACCGGCAGCGGTTTCTCGCGCACGGATATTCCGCCCGCGCTGGTTTAAACAAGCATCAATCAGCGTTGATCTCGACCCATCCACGTCATGGTTGGTGTGGACGGCCCCACGGCATATCGATTTTAAATCAGAACAAAACCCGCTCGTTTTAACTGCGGTCCTATCTCGGCACTTCAGATCAATTAAGAATCCTTTAATGCCGGAAAACCTTCAAGCCGGATATGGTGCGATGGCGGTACGATAAGCGCGATCGCGCATGCCTGCGCCGCCGCCTTTCAAACCAATCCGATTCACAACTTTTCAGAACGACTAAGCAGCTTTTACAGCAACAAGCCCCTATCAAGGCGCGGCTTCGCCCGCGCCGGCTCCCGCATACCGCTCCTCGCCTTGCCGACCGCGCGAACGTTTCGCGCGCCCACCCAATCGCCCCGCGCGGCGGACCAAAAATCGAAACAAACACCAACCAGGAGACTCACATGACGACCACCCAGCTCATCAGCAACCTCAACGGCGCCATCGGCGCGGACTTCCTGCCGGCGCAGAACCGCCTGCTCTTCGTTGAATACGCCGGCAAGCTCTCACGCTTCGACCTGTTTCCCGCCACCACCATCATCAGCCAGGGAACCGCCACCCTCAAAGGCACCTTCCTGTTCGACCTGGATACCGGCACACAATCCCTGCCAGGCGAAGACCCGCCGGCCGCCGACATCTTCTGGAACCAGGCAACCGACACAATCCGCTCCATGGCGCCCGCCAACGGCGCCGGCATCGTCAACATCGGCGTCACCAATTTCGCGAATGTCCTGCCCGCCGCCCTGCCCGGCCTGGCCTACTCCAGCACCAGCGGCATCGACGGCAATAACGACGCCACCAACAAGCTCGTCACCGGCGACGTGTTCGCCGTCAAAACCAACCAGGGCAATTTTGCCAAGGTCCTGGTCACATCCTACGGCTACAACATCGGCATCGAGTGGGTCACCTACAAACTCTCCCCCGCCTACGCCGTGCTCGGCACCGGCTACCAGCAGCCGGAGGATGTCGCCGCCAGCAGCGACGGCCTCAGCTACTATGTCGTGGAACGCGCCGGCAACCTGCTCAAGGTCCCGGTCGCCAGCCCGAACCGCACGCCCGCGATGATCTTGTCCGGCGGCATGAACGCGCCCCAGCAGCTGGTCCTCGATGATGCCAACGGCGCCGCCTACGTGGTCGAATACGCCAATCCCGGACGGCTGCTCAAAATCAACCTGGCCAATGGCGAGCAGACCACCCTGCTCGGCAACCTCAACCTCGCCGTCGGCCTGGCCATGTCCGCGGACGGCCAGACCGCCTATGTCAGCGAGCAAGGCCCCAACACCGTTTCCGCCTACGCCCTGCCCGGCGGCGGCAAAACCGTGCTCGCCTCCGGCCTCGTCCAGCCCTTCTTCCTGACCTGGTCGGACGCCACGCAGACCACCCTCTATGTTACCCAGCGCGGCGCCGCCAGCAGCCTCGTGGCCGTCGGCGTCACCACCCCGCCCACGCAAAACGTCGTCGCCACCGGCCTGAACACCATGCCCTCCTGCGTCGCCGTCGTCTCCCCCGGCAATCTGCTGGTCACCACCAACACCACCATCGAACAGGTCGCCCTCGGCCCCGTCATGGCAGCCGGCGCGCCGCTGTTGCAGGGCATCGGTTTCGTGCCGGTCACCTTCATCACCACCGCCGGCTTCGCCAATACCCTGGCGGACCCGTCCTACTTCTTCCAGGCAGCACCCAACGCCCCGTTCGCCGGCAGCCTGCCGGTGATGGTCAATTTTCTCGAAGCCCTGGCGCAGGACGCCGCCTACTACCAGGTCACCGTGTCAAACTCCGCCGGCGTCGCCTTGCGCTCGGACCAATTCAACACCGTGAAATGGGACGGCACCGCCTACGCCCCGGCCGTCTTCGGACCAGTCACCATCACCGGAGAACCCTACTACCCGGTGCCATCGATCGCGGACCTGGAATTGTGGTATCCCGGCCTGGTCGGCTGCTACCTCGACTCCACCACGCTGCCGAACGCCACCGCCACCACGATCAGCCTGGCGTTCTTCACCGCCACTCTGGCGCCGATCAACCCGCCGCAGCCCGGCATCACGGTGTACATTGACAACAGCCCCGCCAAAGCCGGCATTTCCTCGCCCATGCTGGACGGTGCGGCCGCCACCGTCGCATGCGGCTACCTGCCCTACGTCAACACGGCTGACGACGTCTCCATCGCCTACACCGCCAGCCAACCGCAGGGCCACGCCGACTACTCGTTCGAAGTCACCCGCGGCATCGGCGCCGGCAGCTGGTCGGCACAGGCCGCGGTCACATCGCCCCCGGCGGCCTTCAGCCAGTCCGTCTCGACCCTGCTCGGCAAATGCACCATCGCCGGCTTCTCGGCCTCGGTCTATGTCGCGACCACCGCCACCACGGGTTGGGGCCGCGCCGGCGGCCTCGACGCCTCCGCGGCGATCGCCTTCGTCCTGGCGCCTTCTGGCGTGATTTAAGGAAGTAAGAAGTTCTTTTTTTGAAAAAAAAACGCCCCGCCGGGGAGCCAAATAAACTTTTGCTAGATTGGACCGTGGAGGTGAAACCAACTTTGGCCCAAATTAAGCAAAAGTTATTTGGTTCCCCAGGCGGGGCGCCTTTTTTTCAAAAAGGAACTTCTTTCTTCTTACTCCCTTGAAGAAATCTGAATTCGGTTCCCATCCGGGTCCGTCCCGTCGCACATGTCAAACGTCCCGGTCGATTTCACCTTCCCCAGCGTCTTCACCCCGCGCCGCATCAGCGCCGCCCGCGCCGCGCTCACATCCTTGGCATAAAACACCAGTTTCGGCGGCCGCTTGCCCGGCGTCGAAGGACCCTGGTGCAGCGCGATCCGGCACGCCCCCGCATCATAATCGCGCCATCCCTCCTCGCTGTGCCGCAGCGCCAGCCCTAGCGCGCGGCCGTAAAACTCGGCCATCACCTCCATGTTGGCGGTGAAGACTATAATCCGCCGCACCTCGAACCGAATGGTCACATCCCGTCTCCCTCTGTCTCAGCCAGGAGAGACGAAATGATTTTTTACCGCAAGCCCGCAATTTCGCTCAAAAATTCGATGGCTATTCGAAGTTTTTTTGGCTACCAAGATCGGCAGGGCACCATAATTATGATCTTCGCTCGCAGCTTGCACGCAGTCGCCATGGCCGGTTCCGGCACCGATCCCTCAGCCGTGACCGCACGGCGCCGCGACCACCCGCGATGAATGCCGCAAACGCCGTCGCCGATGGGGTGATCGTCGGCATCTGGATCGCCATTTTTGCTGCCGCCGCCGCCTTCTACGCACTGAACCGCGGCTATTCCCGCACCACCAGGCTGCTGCTGGCCATCCTGGCGCTGGTGGCCCTGCTGAACGTCGTCGAAAACATCTATTTCGGCTGCTATTTCGGCGCCAAGGTCGGCGTCCTGGCCGCCGCGATCGGCGACTACCTCGGCAACCCGTCCCGGCTGATCGTGCCAAAACTCTGCAACATCACCGCCGGCGCCATCGTGCTGGGTTTGCTGGTGCTGCGCTGGCGCCCGGCGGTCATCGAGGAGCGCACCGAAGCCGAGCGGAAAACCGAAGCACTGCGCGAACTCGCGGCGATCGACCACATGACCGGGCTACGCAACCGGCGTGACTTTATGGCGCATGCCGAGGAGGAATGGCTGCGCCGGGTGCGCTATGGCCGGGATCTGTCGCTGCTGATCCTTGATATCGACAGTTTCAAGTCGATCAATGACCGGTTCGGGCACCACACGGGCGATGAGGTGATCATCGGCATTGCCAAACTTTGCGTGCACGCCAAGCGCCAAGCCGACGTCGCCGGCCGGCTAGGCGGCGAGGAATTCGGGATTTTGCTGCCCGAAACCAGCGTCGGCGGCGCCGCCTTGTTCGCCGAGCGGCTGCGGCTGCTGATCGCCCGCGAAGGCCCTCGCCTGCCGGACCCAGCCAGGCCCCCGACCGTCAGCATCGGCGTCAGCAGTGCCGAGAGAGCGGCCTCGCTGCAAGAATTCTTGAAACAGGCGGACGACGCCTTGTACCAGGCCAAGCATGCCGGGCGGAATGTCGTGCGCTGCTATGCCTGAAGGGAGGCAAAAGAAAGCAGCGCTTTTTTGAAAAAAAGCCCCGCCGCGGGCGCGGCGCAAAAAACCTTTGCTCCTGGGGGTGGTGAGGGGGAGTGCCAATTTAGTCCGCCGGCCGGCGGACTAAATTGGCACTCCCCCTCACCACCCCCAGGAGCAAAGGTTTTTTTGGTTACTTTTTTTCAAAAAAAGTAACTGCTTTACCTACTCGCTTTACGCCATCCTTGCCTGCACGGCCTGCACCTGCTGCCGCTGCTCCGCGACCTGCGCCTTCATGGATTTCTGCAGCTTCTCAAAGCCGCGCACCTCGATCTGCCGCACGCGCTCGCGCGAGATGTTGTATTGCTGCGAAAGATCTTCCAGCGTGGTGGGGTTATCCTTCAGCCGGCGCTCGATCAGAATATGCCGCTCGCGGTCGGAAAGCGTTTTGAGCGCCGTCGCCAGCAGCGCCTTGCGCCCCGACAATTCTTCGCGGTCCGCCATGGTGGTTTCCTGGCTTTCGGAATCATCCACCAGCCAGTCCTGCCACTCGCCCTCACCGTCCATCTTGATCGGCGCGTTCAGCGAGTTATCGGGCGAGGACAGCCGGCGGTTCATGTTCACCACATCCTGCTCCGGCACGTCCAACAGATGCGCGATTCTGGCCACCTGCTCCGGCTTCAGATCGCCGTCATCGATCGCCTGCATTTGCCCCTTCAGACGGCGCAGATTGAAGAACAGTTTCTTCTGCGCGGCGGTGGTGCCCATTTTCACGAGCGACCAGGAGTGCAGAATATATTCCTGAATCGCCGCCCGGATCCACCACATCGCGTAGGTCGAGAGGCGGAACCCACGGTCCGGATCGAACCGTTTCACCGCCTGCATCATGCCGACATTGCCTTCGGAGATCAGCTCCCCGACCGGCAGGCCGTAGCCGCGATAGCCCATCGCGATTTTCGCCACCAGGCGTAGATGCGAGTTAACCAGTTTATGGGCCGCGTCCGAATCGCCGTTGTCGCGCCAGGCGCGGGCGAGTCTCTCCTCCTCCTCATGCGACAGCATGGGGAATTTACGAATTTGCTGCATATAGCGCGTCAGGCTGGCGTCGGGCGCCATGGTCGTTGCATTGGAGGCCATTTTAGCAAAACTCCTGTTTTTAGACCCCTGAACCGCTATCTAAGGTTAACGATCCAAGGAAAATGTCAACGAATAGAACATACCTGATATAGTGTGAGTTTCCTCATCACAAACCGGCGAGACCCCTAAAAAGGCGGTAACGCTCTGGTCAGAATCACTGCCTTTGAATCGGTATGCCCTCGTGTTGAAAAGATAGTTACAGACAACCGGTGGCTGTCGTCAACGAAAAATGGACTATAACAGTCCTGTTTCGATCACATGAATGAGAGCCAGAAAATCCGCCGGCGGCGGGGCGGCAAAATACAGAGTTTCGCCGGTGGCCGGATGCAAAAAACCCAGGGTTTCCGCGTGCAGCGCCTGCCTGGGGAAATCCAGCGCCGCGCGCCGTGCCGGCTCCGCCAGCGCCGCCGCCGCCGCCGGCCGCCGCCGCAGATAGACCGGGTCGCCGATGATCGGGTGCCCGATCGAGGCGAGATGCACCCGGATTTGGTGGGTGCGCCCGGTGGCCAGCCGGCAGGCCAACTTTGCCGCCGCGGCGCCATATGGGGTTATAGTTTGGTAATGCGTCAGCGCCGGTTTCCCGTTCCTTGTAACGATTGCCATGCGCTTGCGCTCCCGCGGGTCCCGCCCGATATCGCCCGCGATCTCCCCCGCCGCCGGGTTCGGCCGCCCCCAGCACACCGCCAGATACCGCCGCTCGATATTTCGGGCCGCGAACGCCGCCGACAGCGCCTGGTGAACCGAGTCTGTTTTCGCGACGACCATCACGCCCGACGTATCCTTGTCCAGCCGGTGCACGATGCCCGGGCGCCGCTCCCCGCCGATGCCGGTCAGCGAGGCCCCACAATGCGCAATCAGCGCGTTCACCAGCGTGCCGTCCGCATTGCCTGGCGCCGGATGCACCACCAGCCCCGCCGGCTTAATGAGCACCAGCAGATGCGCGTCCTCGAACAGGATGGGAAACGGGATTTCTTGCCCCACCGGCCCCGCCGGCGCCGCTTCCGGCACGCGCACTGCATACACCGCCCCCGAAAACACCGGCTCGGCGACTTCCCGCGTCACCAAAAAGTTGCGCGTCACTGCGCCTTCGAGGATGAGTTGTTTTATCCGCGAGCGCGACAGTTCCGGGATTTTGCTGCCCAAAAACTTGTCGAGCCGCGCCCCGGCATCTGCCGCCGAGGCATGAACAACGAGGGGGTTTTTTGGTGGCTCAGTCACAGGCCGGCAGTCTAAGGGGTTTGAAGGCGCTCGTCGCCTTTCTGGGCGTTCTGGTGGTGCTGGGCACCGCGGTCGTGGTCGGCGTGGTCATCAAGCGGCTTTATGCCCCTGCCACGCCGGCGTCGAATTTTTATCCACCCGCCAGCCTGGCGCCGCCCGGAGCCATGGCGCCCCCGGCCGTCACGGCCACGCTGCCGCCAGGCTCCCGCATCCAGGGCGTCGCCGCCGCCGGCGGCGTGTTTGCCGTCTGGGTCACCAATCCGGCGGGCGGCGAGGACATCTACTTGATGGATCCTGCCACCGGCGCCCTGCGCCTATCGGTTCAGGCGGCGGCGCCAAAAAACTAATTTTTTCACTAGCTTGATAAATCCCGGCCTGTGCCGTATTGCCGCGCGGCCTCGTCCCGTTCGTCTAGAGGCCCAGGACACTGCCCTTTCACGGCGGCGACAGGGGTTCGAATCCCCTTGGGGACGCCATTTCGGAACAG
>PLFB01000093.1 GCA_003137135.1 Acetobacteraceae bacterium | reverse complement strand
GGGATTGCCGTTAATCGGCACCATAGGTGCCGATTAACGGCAATCCCGGACCCCGCTCCCCCAGGAGCAAAAGTTTTTTGCGCGCTTTTTTTCAAAAAAGCGCTGCTTTCTTCTGCACTTTCAACCCTTGATCTCTTCATATGCCTGCAGCGCCCGGTTCCGTCCTTCCATTAGGTCCACAATGGGGCAAGGGTAAGTCTCCCCCAACGTTACGCGCGCGTTCGTGAGCACATTTTTTGGTGAGGTCCAGGGCGCGTGCAAGAATTCGTCCGGCAGGGCGGCGATTTCCGGCACGTAGCGGCGCACATAGGCGCCGTCGGCGTCGAATTTCTGGCCCTGCAGCACGGGATTGAAGACGCGGAAATAGGGTGCCGCGTCCGCCCCGCATCCGGCGACCCATTGCCAGGATGCGGCGTTGGCGGCCAGGTCGGCTTCCGCCAGGCAGTCCCAGAACCATTTTTCGCCGTCCTGCCAGGGGATGAGCAGGTGTTTGACCAGGAAGGAGGCGACGATCATGCGGACGCGGTTATGCATCCAGCCGGTTTGCCAGAGTTCGCGCATGCCGGCGTCCACGATCGGGTAGCCGGTCTGGCCCTTCTGCCAGGCGCGCAGCGCGCTTTTATTGGCGGCCCAGGGGAAGCTGGCGAAATTCTGTTTAATGGGCGCGTCCGGCAGGGTGGGGTTGTGCCAGAGCAGGTAGATCGAGAATTCCCGCCAGAGCAGTTCTTTCAAAAACGTGTGCACGCCTTTGCCGGACCCTGCTTGCGACGCCGCGGAAAAAACCGCGCGCGGCGAAATTTCGCCAAAATGCAGATGCGGCGAGAGTTTGGAGGTTCCCGGCAGGCCCGGCAGGTTGCGTGCCTCGTCATACTGTTTCACCGGCCCCGCCAGAAAGGTTTTCAGGCGCTTTTGGGCGCCGGCCTCGCCCGGCTGCCATTCGGCGCGCAGGCCGCCGGCCCAATCCGGTTTTGTGGGTCGCAGACCCCAGTCCTCCAGCCGCTCGCTCTGCGCGTCCACGCCACCAAGGCGCTCCGGCGCCGGCAAAATTTCTTCCGGAACGCCTGCCTCGAAGCAGGCTTTGGAGAACGGCGTGTAAACCCCATAGATGCCGCCGGTTTTGGTCGTGATCCTCTCCGGCGGGAACAGTGACATCGACAGCAATCGGTGAAACGCCACGCTGGCGCCTTTCAAAGCGGCGCCCACCCGCCGGTCCATTTCCCGCATCGCCGGCTCAAAGGCCCGCGCCGCGTACACGGCCTTGGCGCCGGTTTCGGCCGCGAGCGCGGGAATGATTTTGGCCGCGTCCCCGCGGCGCAGCACAAGCTCAGCGCCGCGCGCCAAAAAATCCGCGGCCAGGGCGGTCAGCGAATGGTGCAGCCACCACCGGCTGGCGCCGCCCATGCGCCAGTTTCCCGCCGCCGCGTCGTCCAGCACGAAGATGGGCAAAATTTTGTACCCAGCATCCACCGCAGCGTGCAGCGCCGGATTATCGTTTAACCTCAGATCGTTCCTGAACCAGACGATGGCAACGCCGCTTGCGCCACCCGTCATGCCACCTCGGCCATGCGGCCCAACTGGCCCAGGGCGAAGGAGAACAACTGGTCCTGGCCGAGCAGGAACACGCGCAGGCCGCGGGGAAAGAATTTGGCGATCGCCGGGTCGCGCACGTCCAGGCCGCCGGTGAAGGCGCCGAACGCCGGCAGCATCAGCCGCGACGCGTCGGTGACGAAGCAGGGGCGCGAGACGCGCTTGGCCTTGGTCTCTATGCTCGCCTTGGGATGGAAATGGCCGGAAACCTCGATTTCCCGAACCGCCAGTTGCGCCGCCGCCTGGTGCCGGAACGTCAATCCGCCTTCGCGCCATTCCGCAACATGCTCGCCCGGCAGGTCATTGGGCTCTGAATCATGGTTGCCGAGCACCCAGATGAAATGCGCCTCGCGCGCCATCGCGGCCAGGCGCGCACGGTCGGATTCAGCCATCCGGTCGCTGCCGGCGCGGTCGTGGAACGAGTCGCCGAGCGCGATCACTTTCGCCGGCCGGTACAGCCGGATCAGGCGGTTAAGTTTTTCCAGCGTGGCCCTGGTATCGTAGGGCGGCAGCAGGTGCCCGCGCAGGGCCGCGGCGCTGGCCTTTTCCAGGTGCAAATCGGCGACGATGAGCAACCGGCGGGAGGGCCAGAATGCGGCGCCGGTGGGGTCCAGCATCAAGCGTTCGTCACGGAAATGAATCGGTGCAGCGGTCATGGCGATGTTAAGACCACAGTGCGCCGCGAAATGCCATCATTCAAATTCATGTGTGGATGCAAATTTTCTTCCTTGACCATTGCCTCGGCCAACAGGTCGTCTTCCGAGATCGCGGCGGCGACGTTTTCNNGCGTCGGCGCGGGTGGCGCGCAGCAGAATGTGGTCCGGCTGGTGCTTTCGGAGCACGTCGTAGATTAAGTCTGAATTTACAGTGACTTGGCGCCGGTTTTTGTCGGCGCCCGGCTGGTAGCGCGCAATCAGCCCGGCGATGACGGCGACGTGCCGGAAAGTGCGGCGCAGCATGGAGGATTCCGCCATCCAGGCTTCGAGGTCGTCTCCCAGCAGATCCTGTTCAAAAAGTCTTGCAATATCAAACGGTTGCCGGGCGGACCAGGTGGCGAGGACGTAGTCGGTGGCGACGAAACCGAGCGGCTGAAACCCGAACCGCTCCATGCGCTTGGTCAGCAGCATGCCAAGGGTCTGGTGCGCATTGCGGCCCTCGAAGCAATACGCGACCATGTACCACCGCCCGCCACGCGGAAACGTTTCCACCAGCAGGTTTTTCGGCCCCGGCAATCGCGACCGGATTTTCTGTAATTTCAGCCACTCCTGCACGTCTTCCGGAAACAAATGCCAGCATCGCGGATCATGCAGCATTTCCCGCACCCGGTCGGCGAGGTTCGTCGTCATCGGCATCCTCCCGCCGGCATAGGCCGGGACCTTTGGCTCGCCGTCGCCGCCCTCGGCCACCTCCACAATGGTCTCGCGCAGCCGCAAGAATTTCAGGAGGCGGCCGGCAAACATAAAGGTGTCGCCGGGCGTCATCATGTTGACAAAATATTCTTCGACCTCGCCGAGCGGCGTGCCAAAACCGCCGCGCTTGCCCACCAGCCGGACCTTCAGGGTCGGCGCCTCGACGATGGTGCCGATGTTCATGCGGTGCTGACGTTTGACGCGCTCGCTGGTGACATAGACCACTCCCTCGGCATCCCGAAAAAGTTTCCGGTAGCGCTCATAGGCAGCGAGCGCGTAGCCGCCGTTTTCAACGAAGGCCAGAACGTCGTCAAAATCTTGCTTTGAGAGATCGGTATAGGGCGCGGCTGTAATCACTTCATTATAAAGGTTTTGAGGATGAAACGGGCCGGCGCAGGCCATGCCGAGAATGTGCTGGGCGAGCACGTCCAGCCCGCCCGGCCTCGGCCGGTCGCCGTCCAGCGCCCGCGCCTTCACGCCGGCGATCGCGGCCTCGCATTCCAGCACCTCGAACCGGTTTGCCGGCACCAGAATGGCCTTCGACGCCTCATCCAGCCGGTGGTTCGCCCGGCCCACCCGCTGCAGCAGCCGCGACACACCTTTCGGCGCCCCCACCTGCAGCACCTGGTCCACCCCGCCCCAGTCGATGCCCAGGTCGAGCGAAGACGTCGCCACCACCGCGCGCAGTTTTCCCGCCGCCATCGCCTCCTCCACCCGCAGCCGCTGCGCCAAATCGAGGCTACCGTGGTGCAGGGCGATGGGCAGGTTGTCCTCATTGAACTTCCAGATCGCCTGAAACATCAATTCGGCCTGCGCGCGGGTGTTGACGAACACGATGGTCATTTTCGCGCGCCGCACGGCGGCTAGCACCATTTCCGCCGCCGCCAGGCCCATATGGCCGGACCAGGGTATGGTTCCCTCCGGCAGCATCATCGCGACCTCCGGCGCCGCCCCGTCCGCGGCCTCGATGAGCGCCGCCCCGGCGCCCACAAAAGCCAGCATCGCATCCGGATGCGCCACGGTGGCGGAAAGGCCCACCCTGCGCGCCGCCGGCGCCAGCGCCGCAAGCCGCGACAGACAAAGGGCGAGTTGCTCGCCCCGCTTGGTGCCGGCCAGAGCGTGGATTTCGTCAACGACAACACACCGCAAGCCACTGAAAAATTTGAACGAATGCTCATCCGAGAGCAGCAGCAAAAGCGATTCCGGCGTGGTGAGCAAAATATCCGGCGGCGCCATCCGCTGCTTCGCCCGCATCTCCGAAGACGTATCCCCACTCCGCGTCTCAATCCGCACCCCCAGCCCCATCTGCGACACCGGCGCCATCAAATTCCG
>PLFB01000279.1 GCA_003137135.1 Acetobacteraceae bacterium | reverse complement strand
CACAGGCGGGGGTGGCGATCCGTTTGGCCGTTCTGGAGCGGAAGGTGGAACATCTGCAGCCCCTCCAAGGGGCTGTAGCGTTACGGCAATGTCTGGCGCTAATTGATCCTGTGGCGCCCGCCAGCCCGATAACCGGCATGCTGGCCGCTTCGCTGAATAATGTGGTTTCAGCGTTGATGGTTCATAAGACGGCTGATTTTTCAGAGTCAGTGCTGAAGGAGGCGCTTACAGAAGGAGCAGCGCTCAGCCGAAAATTATGGGGATTGGCTGGGACATGGGTAAACCATGAGCGCGCCGATTATCTGGTTTCAATGGTGGCCAACCAGGTCGGGGACTTTGCGGCCGCGCGAGACGCGGCAAACGCTGCGCTGCAGTTGATCAAAGCACAGGGTACCGAGGACATCGATCGGGCCTTTATTCTGCTGGAGCTCGCGCGCGCTGAACGGGGCCTTGGGTTTGATGCCGCCTATAAGACGGCGAGGGATGGGGCGCTGGCGATCGCGGCTGGATTTACTGAGACCTGGTTGGTGGAATGGTTCGCGACACGGTCCGCCATGGCTTAGGCGCCCACGATAGCCGATACTTCGAAAATCAAGACTTTCGGATTTATCAAAAGCTATGACCGTAACGGTATAGACACCTATCGTGTAGGCGACAGTTGTGGCTCTACGACGAAACTATTGCATCAACGCGACGCTTCGTGATCTCTACCTCGATTATAGTCAGCGCATTCAAATTTTGCCTCGCCTGTTCTGTGAGCGCAGGGTCCGAGCCTTCATCTTTTTTAAGGCGTTCATACAATATAGCAGCTTTGTTTTTCTGAGAGCGGATTCTCCAATCGGCAACTCGAGCCTCGATTTCTTGCGTAAAAACGTACCAGGAGCTACTAATGACGACTGTTATTGTCGGTGCGATGATGAGTAAAATCGACTTGACGGGTCCATCGGGCAGAAGAAGCACCACACCGGAAAAGCCGGTTCCAGCGGAAAGACCAGCAGCACTGGATGTTCTATTTCTTTGAGGAGGGGCTGCCATTTGGTGCCTTTTCCTCGGTGTTTTTTAGGAGAGAAACCAGCTTATCGAGATCACCCGCCGAAAATTTTTCGCTGTTTATAGTGACTTCAGGTCCGCCCGCTTTGAGTTTGAGAGTGATGTTTTTCTTTTTTGAGGCCGTCAGCCACGTTGAGAGAGCAGAGATCACTACTCCCAAGAGTCCGGAAACGATGGCTATAATGCTAGTTAGCTCCGGCATCGGCCTAGAAATTCCCTCTGCTGTGTTAGAATCATACAGGACGTCATCCCTGTGTGGCAACTAACCACCACCCCGTGAGCGGAAATCAAGATTTTCGGCTGCGCTGACGCATTTCTTCCAGAGAGCGCCATACTGTCTCCCCCGGAAATTGAACCTTCCAATATAGCCACCCGTTTAGGCTCGGCTTCGATCCGTCTTTCGTTTTTGCGAGGGCGCTGGCGGCCGCAGATAGAGCCTCATAGGACTTCCCGTTCACAACGAGTTTCCCGTTCAGGAATCGGCCTTCATAGACTTGCGATCCTCGAAGATATTCCATCCGAGCCGCCGAGCCGTGAGGCACTTCAACCCCATCCTCGACCCACGCCCTGCCGGTCTCGACCTCGGGTTCGAGCGAAGTTTTCAGGGTTGGAAGCTTCAAGAGTCGCCGCAACGCCGCGTAATGCGGCTCGTCGAAGCTACGGCGCTCGGTTTCAACCATTTTGTATATGTCCCAATCTACATCGATGCTTTGAAGCTGCGGCATGAAACACCTCTCTGTGAATACGGCTATGCGACAATTTGTGGCACAGACAAACTACTCCGTCAAGGAGTAAAGTTGAGCAGAGGAGTAAATCGTCTATGGTTCTGTGCGTAAGTCAAGACTTTCGAAAACAGAAACGGCAGCAATCGATTCAACGAGTTGCGCCTTTCAAAAGATTTGACCGAAACCAAAAAAAGTCTGGTCGTAACCTCGACTTCGGGTTTGATCTCAATGATCTTTTGCCGACTCAGAGGAGTCCATCCCAACCGCCGCACCCTGCGCCGCCGGCCCCGCACCAGGTGCGGCCCCGCCAGAGCTTGCACCCGAACCTCCGCCTCCACCGGAACCCGCCGCCCCAGTCACAGCCCCCACCTTAACCGCCCCCGCCGGATCGCTCGCCACCGTCACCGGCGCCCCCGGCAAACCCCCCGCAACCGGCAATACCGGATCAACATTAATCTCAACCGCCCCATCCGGCGCCGCCACCGCCGGCGCACTCGCCGCCTTTGGCGCCGCCGCCGCAATCGCCACGGTATAATCCGGCACAATCCGCGCCTGCTGCACACCGGCGATCACCAGCACGTGCAGCCCCACCGGCAGCGCCACCTTGCTGGTCTGCGTCACCGAAACCAGTTTCCCGTCCGGCTCCTCCTGCACAATATACTCCCCCCCCTTCGCATTCCCCACCGCATGCGCCGCCACATTCCCGCCAATCCCGCCCACTAGCGTGCCGCCAATCGCCCCCAGCGCCGCCGCCACCGGCGCCCCCGGTGGCGGTGGTGCTGGCGGTCAGGGCGTTGGGACCGGTGAGGGTGAGGGTCGCGGTGGCGGCTCCGCCGGCCGCCCCGACCGAGCCGCCGGAGCCGGAGCCGCCATTGCCGCCGGTGGCGTTGGTGATGGCGTTGATTAGCGCGCTCTTCGAGCTGGACCCAGTATCGTTATCGGTGAGCGAGGAGGTCGCCGCACCGCCGGCGCCGGCCTTGCCGCCGTTGCTGTTGCCGCCGCCGTTTCCGCCCTGGGCCGTCTGAGTCAGGTTCAGGGTGCCGTGGTTGGTGGTTCCGGTGACGGCGTTGGTCATCGCAGCGAGGCCGCCGGCCCCGCCATTGAAGCCGACGACGCTCCCGCCGCCGTTGCCGGCGATTTCGGTGGCGCTGATATTGGCCACGCCCGACCCGGACGCCGTGCCCGAGGCGCTGGCCGTGGCGGCGCCGCCGGCGCCGCCATTTCCGCCCTGGCCACCGCCGCCGTTGCCGCCGGTGGCGGTGGTGTTGACGGTCA
>PLFB01000243.1 GCA_003137135.1 Acetobacteraceae bacterium | reverse complement strand
CGCATAGCCCACCCCATTTTCCAAAAGCACCGCATCCCCCGCCCCCGCCACCCCGCCAAACACCACCGGAATCCGCATATCCCTAACCCCATTCATATTCTGGACATAAGTACATTCCAGTGTATCTCACACCCATGCCCCAAAAACCCCACCTCCTCGAAGCCCTCGCCAAAACCGTCCTCCTCTGCGACGGCGGCATGGGCTCGCGCGTGCAGGCCCTCACCTTGGACACCGAAAAAGACTATTGGGACAAGGAAAACTGCACCGAAATCCTGAACCTCTCCCGCCCCGACCTCGTCCGCGACATCCATAAAGGCTATTTCGCCGCCGGCGCCGACATGGTCCAGACCAACAGTTTTGGCGGCTCCCCCATCACCCTCGCCGAATTCCAACTCGAACACCGCGCCTTCGAAATCAACAAAATCGCCGCCGAACTCGCCCGCGAAGCCGCCGAATCCTTCGCCGACAACCGAACCCGCTACATCATCGGCTCCATCGGCCCCGGCACCAAACTCCCCAGCCTAGGCAACATCGCCTACGACCCCCTGGAAAACGCCCTCTACCTGCAATCCACCGGCCTCATCGCCGGCGGCGTGGACGCCATCCTCATCGAAACCTGCCAGGACACGCTCCAGATCAAAGCCGCGGTCAACGGCGCGAAACGCGCTATCGCCGAGGCCGGAGCAAGAGTCCCCATCTTCGTCCAGGTCACCGTCGAAACCACCGGCACCCTCCTGGTCGGCCCGGACATCGCCGCCGCCGCCACCGTCATCCACGCGCTGGACATCCCCCTCATCGGCCTCAACTGCGCCACCGGCCCGCAGGAAATGGCCGAGCACGTCCGCTACCTCAGCCAAAACTGGCCCGGCCTCATCAGCGTGCAGCCCAACGCCGGCCTGCCGGAACTCGTCAACGGCGCCACCCACTATCCCCTCGCCGCCCCGGAGATGGCGTCCTGGGTCGAACGCTTCGTGGTCGAAGACGGCGTCAACCTCATCGGCGGCTGCTGCGGCACCTCCATCCCCCACATCGAAGCCCTCGATGCGATGCTCAAACGCCTCGGCAACCCCCGCCCCGCCCCCGTGGCCAGAAATCCCATCTGGGTCCCCTCCGTCGCCAGCCTCTACGGCGCCACGCCCTTGCGTCAGGAAAACAGCTATTTCTCCATCGGCGAACGCTGCAACGCCAACGGCTCCAAAAAATGGCGCGAACTGCAGGAAGCCGGCGACTGGGACGGCTGCGTCGCCGTCGGCCGTGAACAGGTCGCCGAATTCTCTAACGCCCTGGACATCTGCACCGCCTTCGTCGGCCGCGACGAAATTTTCGAGATGAACGAAGTCATCACCCGCTTCACCTCATCGGTGAACGCCCCCCTGGTCATCGACTCCACCGAAACCCCCGTCATCGAAGCCGCCCTAAAACTCCATGGCGGCAAGCCCATCATCAACTCCATCAATTTTGAAGACGGCGAAGGCCACGCCACCGACCGCCTCATCCTGGCCAAAAAATTCGGCGCCGCCGTCATCGCGCTCACCATCGACGAAACCGGCATGGCCAAAACCCCCGACAAAAAACTCGAAATTGCCCGCCGCCTGGTCGATTTCGCCTGCACCCAACACGGCCTCCCGCAATCGGACCTCCTCATCGACCCCCTCACCCTCACCATCGCCACCGGCAACGAGGATGACCGCCAGCTCGGCAAATGGACTCTCGAAGGCATCAAGCTCATCCGCGACGAATTCCCCGACATCCAGATCATCCTCGGCCTCTCCAACATCTCTTTCGGCCTCAACGCCGCCGCCCGCGCCGTGCTCAACTCGGTCTATCTGGACCTCGCCGTCAAAGCCGGCATGACCGGCGCCATCGTCCACGTCTCCAAAATCCGCCCCCTCCACAAAATCGCCCCGGAAGAAATCAAAGTCTGCGAAGACCTCATCTTCGACCGCCGCACCGAAGGCTACGACCCGCTGCAAGAGCTCTTAAAAATGTTTTCGGACCGCAAAACCGAAGACGCCACCAAAAAGAAGCGCAGCGAAACCGTCGAAGGCCGCCTCAAAGACCGCATCGTGGACGGCGACCGCAAAGGCCTGTCCGACGAACTCGACGACGCCCTCAAGACCCACAAGCCCCTGGAAATCATCAACAACATCCTGCTCGACGGCATGAAAGTCGTCGGCGAACTTTTTGGCGCCGGCAAAATGCAGCTCCCCTTCGTCCTGCAATCCGCCGAAACCATGAAAGCCGCGGTCGCCTACCTCGAACCCATGATGGAACGCGTCGCCGGCGAGGAACGCGGCATCATCGTGCTCGCCACCGTCAAAGGCGACGTCCACGACATCGGCAAGAACCTGGTGGACATCATCCTCACCAATAACGGCTACAAGGTCATCAACCTCGGCATCAAAGTTCCCCTGGCGGACATGGTCACCGCGGCAAAGGACCACCGCGCCCACGCCATCGGCATNNAAATCCACCGTGGTGATGCGCGAAAACCTGGAAGAAATGTCCCGCCAGGGCCTAGAAATCCCGGTCATGCTCGGCGGCGCCGCCCTTACCCGCAACTACGTCGAAGACGATTGCGTCGCCGCCTACGCCTGCGGCCGCGTCGCCTACGCCCGCGACGCTTTTGACGGCCTGCACCTGATGGACAAAGTCACCGGCAACGCCTTTGACGATTATTTGGCCGTCATCCAGTCGAAGCGGGCCGGAAAGTCCAAAAACACCAAGCGCCAACTCGGCCAAGCCGCCATAAGCGCCTTCGCCCCGGTTGACGTCAAAGCCGTCCAACAACGCCGCCGCCGCCTCACCCAAAACCAGCCCGTGATAACCCCGCCCTTCTGGGGCCCCCGCGTCATCGAAACGCCCGCCAAGGCCATCGTTCCCTTCATCAACGAACGCTCGCTCTTCCAGTTCCAATGGGGTTTTAGAAAACAAGGCAAATCCCTAGAGGACTTTTTAGGCTGGGCCCGCCAGGAACTCCGCCCCGTCATGAAACGCATGTTGGACCTCTGCGAAGCCGACCAAATCCTGAAGCCGCAATCCATCTACGGCTACTGGAAAGCCGCCGGCCAAGGCAACGACCTCATCCTTTTCGAAGAAGACGGCGCGACCGTTGCCGCCCGCTTCACCCTCCCCCGCCAGCCGAAAGAAGATGGCGAATGCATCGCCGACTTTTTCCGCGACATCGACGACGAGCAGCGCGACGTCATCGGCCTGCAAGTCGTCACCGTCGGCCAGCGCGCCTCCGAAATCGCCCGCGACTGGTTCGAGGACAACCGCTACCAGGACTACCTCTACCTGCACGGCATCAGCGTCGAAATGGCCGAGGCGCTGGCCGAGCACACCCACAAACGCATCCGCGCCGAGCTAGGCTTCGCCGCCGAAGACGACCGCGACATGGACAAACTTTTATCCCAATCCTACCGCGGCTCCCGCTACAGCTTCGGCTACCCCGCCTGCCCCCGCGTCGAAGACCAAGACAAACTGCTAGCCCTCCTGGGCGCGGAGCGCATTGGGGTGACCCTCTCCGACGAATCCCAACTCCACCCCGAACAAAGCACCAGCGCCATCGTCGTCCTCAACCCCCACGCCAAATATTTTTCCGTGTAACAAGCAAGCAGTTACTTTTTTGAAAAAAAGTAACCAAAAAACTTTTACTCCCCCCGGCTCTTGAGAGGCCAAAGTCTGGCCGCTCAAAAGCCGGGGGAGTAAAAGTTTTTTGCGGAGCTTTTTTTCAAAAAAGCGACCGCTTGCTTCCTCCCTTTGCCTATCTTTTGTGCATCGCAAAAAATCCCTTTGAGTCTGCCTCCCACTTGTGCAACATTCCCAAGAACTTTCACGCCAACGCACGGAGCCTCCGCCATGCTCGACAAAACCATCGTCAACGAATTCTCTCACGTCAAACCCGGCGACACCCCCTGGCGCATGGATGGCCTGCGCGACTTCTTCCTCTACCGTGACTTGGGCGTCGCCGGCGCCACCGGCGGCCGCGTCATCGCCCAGCTCGTCAAAGCCAACCCGGACCGCCCGCCCGAGCACGGCACCGGCTGGCACCAGCACATCGCGGACTTCCACATCGTCATCATGACCAAGGGCTGGGCCCGNNGACATGGAATACCTGGAAATCACGTCCCCCGCCGATTTCGGCACCGTTGACGCCGAAGCCCCCTGCGAAGTCCCGCCGCCCACGCCCTGGGCGACAGCGGCACAGTAAGCTCACCCAGGGGTTAAACCCCTGGGCTTCTCAACTCGTCATGGCGAGCGAAGCGA
>PLFB01000210.1:22155-46482 GCA_003137135.1 Acetobacteraceae bacterium | reverse complement strand
GCGATGCCGAAATCGGCGATTTTCACTTCGCCGCGCTTGGTCAGCATGATGTTGGCGGGTTTGATGTCGCGGTGCACGACGCCGCGGTCGTGGCTGTACTGTAATCCAGCCATCAGTTCGGTCATCAGGCGGACGATTTCCGGCAGTTCGAAGCGCTCATGCTTGTCGGTGTGGTGTTTTAGCGTCGTGCCGTCCACGAATTCCATGACGATGTAGGCGAGATCCGGGGTTTCGCCGTAGTCGAAGACGCCGACGATGTTGGGGTGCGAAAGCCGGCCGGCGGCCTGGGCTTCGCGGCGGAAGCGGGCGAGTTCCTCCAGGGCTTCGTGGTCGTCCGGGGCGGGCAGGCGGACGGTCTTGATCGCGACCTGGCGGGCGATGAGCGGGTCAAAGCCATCATACACGGTGCCCATCGCGCCTTTTCCCAGAACCGCGCGCAGTTCGTATTTCCCCAGAAACTCAGCCATGGAACGATTATAGACCGGTGTCGGCGGTTCCGGACAGGGCGGAGAGCTGGGAATTTGCCGAGCCGCCGCCGTCGCCGATCACGGAGAAGGCGGCCCAGTAGAACGGGTTGGCGATGGCGTCCGGCAGGCCGTGGCCGGCATCCTGGATCAGGGCGAGTTGCGCGGCGCGCAGCGCGCCGGCGGCGCCGCCGTCGGCGCCGGATGCGACCCGCGCCAATGTGTCCGCCACCAGGTAGGCGGAGACCTGGTCATTGACGGACCATTGCGTGACCAGCAGGGCGCGGGCGCCGGCGTAGAAGAAGCTGCGGGCGAGGCCGGAGAGCGCCTCGCCGCCCGCGGCGCCCCCGCCGGTGTTGCAGGCGGAGAGCACCACCAGGTTGGCATCCAGTTTTAACCCGGTGACGTCGGCGGTATCCAGCAAAGCCTGGTTCGCCGACGTGGCGCCAGGGGGTGCCGAGGTGACGATGGCTGGAGAATTTTGGCAGGGCAGGTCGGTTGGCAGCAGCGCGTGGGTGGCGAAGTGAAGGATGCGGTAGTTTTTGAGATCCGCGCTTTCGACGTTGGGGACGGTAAAATTTTGCGCGAGCAGTTCGTCTTGCGGGCCGGCGCTGAACACGGCGGCGGCGGCCTGCAGTTCCTTCGCGGCGTAGGGCAGGATGGGCAGGTTGGCGAATTCGGCGGCGCTGTCGTGGCAGGTGGCGGCGTTGTAGGTGGCCTCCGCCTGCGCCAGCGTGACCGGCTGGAAGTCGCCAAAACCGAACCACGGTTTTTGCGCAGCGGAGGTGCCTTCGATTTTGCGCAGGGACACGAAATTCGCGGCGGCGGGGACGTAGGCGAGCGTGGTATCGCGCACCAGCCAATGCGTGGCCGCGAGGTCGTGGGCGTTGGCGGCACCCTCCGGCAGGAGCGAGAACGGCAACGCGAGCAGCGGACCGGAGGGGGCGACGACCAGTTCATGGATATCCGGCAACATGCTGGCGAAAGGGCCGACGGTGCCGGCGTAGATCTTTGCCGCGTCCGCCATGTCGTAAGCCGGTAAACCCGCATCATTGGGCTCGATGCTGGCGCGCACGGCGCCGACGAGTTTTGTCATGCTGGCATCGTTGGTGTCGCTGCGGGCGATCTGGACGTCGCCTTTATGCAGCAAAAACAGCCAGGTATGGTCCGGGCCGGCGGTGATGCCCAGAAACGCCTCGTCCGGGCGCAGATATTTCATTACGTCGGCGGCGGGGACGACCTGCTGGACAAGCTGGCCGAAATTGGGCGCGGCGGCCTGCTCGGCCAGGTCGGCCTGCTGCAAATCGGCGGTTTTCGCCTTGATCTGCTGGTCGAGCGCGTTGACCTGCGCGGCCGTCACGGTCTGCCCGGCTACGGGGTGGGTAAGGTCGTCGCGCTGGTGGTAGAGATCGGCCAGAGCGGCGGAATCGTCCTGCTGGGCGCGGATCGCGGCGGCCACCTTGGGGTCCGACGAGGAGGTGGAGAGGCGGGCGGCGGCTTCGGCGATTTCCTGAGCGGTCACGCTGCCCTGCGCGAGTTCGGCGGCCTCGAACATTTCCTGACGCAGGGTTGGCGCATTCGTGGCGTCGGCGGCGGCGGAGGCGGCGAAAATGTCGAGGCAGGGCGAGATCAGCGCCGGCGACGAGCCGGTTTGCAGGGCGCGCAACAGCTTGATGCCGGCGCGGCAGGAGTTCAGCGCGTCGCCGGTGTCGCCGGCGTTCTGCTGCACCGCGGCTTCCAGCAGGTCGGTCTCCGCGACCGGGCGGGAGCCGGGCAGGGCCTCGGAAAAATCGGCGGCGGCGCTGGAAAAATCGCTGATCGCGGTGCCGTTATGGCCCTGTGCCGCGGCGAGCGAGGCGCTGGTGCGGTCCAACCGGCCGCCGAGCATGGGCGGCGCGATCTCGTTGGCCTCGGCGATTTCGTCGGCGGTGGTGATGGCGGCGGCGGCGGCGGAATTTTGGCCGCCGGCGCGCAACGCAATCGCCTCGTAGCGGTCGGTCTCGACCACGCCGAGCAAAGCGGTCTGGATCACGGGGGAATTCAGGCTGGCCTGGTCGCTGGACAGGCCGGCGGACTCGCCGGTGCCGAATTGCGCGGTATTCGCCGCACCGGCGGGGCGGGCGGTGAGCAGGCCGGCCGGCAGCAGCGCGGCGTAGGCGGCGTTGGCCTGGCGCAGCTCCTCCAGCGCCTGCGCCGTATGGTTCTGATTGAGCGCGTCGAGCCCTTCATAGTGCAGCAGCTTGGCCGGCGCGGTCGGGTCGCTCGCCTGCGGCGCCAGCTGGGCGGCCTGCTGGAACAGGGATTCTGCCTCCGCGTATTGGCCGGCATCCGAAAGGTTCAGGGCGAGTTCGAGCTCGGGCGCGACCGTGCCGGGGTTGTCGATGCCGAGTTTCTTCTGCTGCAGGGCGAGGGCGGCGCGGTAGGCGATGACGGCGGACGGGAAATCCTCGGCCTGGTTGGCGTCCGCGCCGAGCGCCATCAGCGCCTCGTAGTGGCCGATATCGCCAGACGAGAAAGCCTGCGCGGCCAGGCGCTGGGCCAAAACCTGGTCGGAGCCGGCGACCGCGGCGGTGCCGGCGGTGCTGGCGGAAATCGTGCCGGCCAGCACGCCGAGCGCGCGCTGCATCGGCGGCAGGGCCGCCGGCACGCCGTCCGCGTAGTAGGACTTGCCGTCGATGATGGTCGCCATGGCGACATGCGGCCAGCCGCCGAAACGCTGGGTGCAGGTGAGAATTTCCGCCGGATCGCCGTCCAGAACCGTGCCGGGCGTGGGCGAGCCGCAGGCGTAAGAGCCCTCAAGCGCCGCGCGCCAGGGGCTGGTGGTGGCGAGCGCGACCAGATCGGCCTGAGTGGCCGGGCCGCCGGATTCGACATGCGCGCTCGGCTCCGTCCAACTGCCGCAATAAATATCCGCGGCGCCGGTGCTGGCCTGGCTGGTGCAGCTCTCGCCCGCGGTGTTTTCGCCGACATTCAGCCCGGCGCCGGTGGTCGCGGTGCCGGCGCCGGTGTCATAGGCCGAGGCCGGCGGCTTGGCGCAGGACGCGAGGGCGAGAACGAGGACGGCGCAGAGCCATATTTTTGGGCGGGGCATGGCGCTCTCCTTGGGGAAAGGAAGAAAGCAAGCACTTCTTTTTTGAAAAAAAGAAGCAAAAAACGTTTGGTTGGCTTCGCCCGGTGTTTGGACCGCATGCGTTCCAAACACCGCGCGAGGCGAACCAAAAGTTTTTTTGGTTAGCCCGGGCGGGGCGCCTTTTTTTTCAAAAAAAGTAACTTCTTGCTTGCCTTTAGAAATCACGGGTTGCGACCCCCGGCAGCACCACACTCCTGGCGAGATGCCGGCGCTTGCGTTGCGTGACGTCGAAATTCTGCAGCGGGTTGCCGGAGGGCAGCACTTCGGTCGGCAGGATGACGCAGTTGACCGAGCCGATCGGGCAGGCGTTGAATTGCAGTGGCGGTTTGGGGTTGGGCACGACAAAACCCTTGCCGGCGCTGGCCGGGCCGGCGAGGCCGTCGAGCGTGCCGGTGAACTGCGTGCTGAGGCCGCTGAAGACGATGATTTCGTAGAGTGTGGCGTTGCCGGTGCCGGTGCCGAGCGGCCCGAGCGAGATCGGCAGCGTGATGGAGGGGCCGTACAGGCCGTCCGTGCTGGGCGGCGCGGGAGCGAAAGTGATGTCGAGGCTGTCGCCGGCCAGGGTGTTGCCGATCATGAACAGCGTGGCGGCCGCATTATTGAAGAAGCCGTTATCGATGAGCGCGGCTTCCGGCCCGGAATTGATGAAGAAGGTGCCGGTTTGCAGGATGGTGCCGATGTCCGAGCCGGGAACGGGGATGACCTCCAGCACCGAATCGATGGCGGTGGGGGAGGTGATGGTTTTGCCCTCATTGACGCCGGAGATGAACAGGCCGCCTTGCGGCGAGCCGTCCAGCGTGATCTGGCCGACCGCGGTGATGCTGACCTGGTTGGCGGCGAGCGGACCGATGATGGTGAGGGAATTGTCGTTATCCAGGACGAACGTGCTGTCCTGCATGATGAAGCTGCCGATGGTGCCGAAATCGGTGGCGCCGGTGAAGTCGGCGTTCTGGTTGGCGCTGCCGATGAGCGTGCCGGCGGTCAGGGTATCGGTGGAGGTGTGGAAAATATCGCCGGCGGCGATCAGGTCGAGCGCGCCCGAGAAGGAGTCGGTGCCGTCGAGCGTGATGTCGGCGGCCGTGAGCGTGGCGCCGGGGGCGAAGACGGCGGCGGCGTTGCTGTTCTGGATGATGTCGCCGGTCGCGGTCGCGGTCAGCGCGGTGGCGAAATTGTTGACGCCGTTCAGGGTGATCGCGGGCGCCGCAAAATGCGCGGCGCCGGCGAACAGGCCGGCGGCCTCGTCGTCGATCTGGGTGAAGCCGGTCAGGCTGAGCGCGTTGGTGATGGAGATGCCGCCCCGCAACACCACGTCGCTCGCGAATACCGAGGCATAGCCGGCGTTTAACTGCCCGGTTTGCGCGAATGTCGTGCCGGCGCTGGCGGCCAGGCCGGCGGAGAAGTCGTCCGACCCGCCGAGCACGATGCTGGTGCCGGCGTTGAGCTGCACCGGGGCGCCGGTCGCGATGATGAGGCCACCGCTCTGGTCGATGTTGTCGCTGGCGTTGACCAGCAGCAGGCTGGCGACGCTGAGGTAGCCGGCCAGTGCAATGCCGGGGCCGGAGAGCGTGGCATTGCCGGCGTTAATGGCGCCGGTGAGCGAGAGGCCATAGACGGGCATGGCGCCGCCGGTGACGCCGACGGCGACCAGATCGAGGGTGCCCGCGTTGATCAGTCCCGTGGCTGGCTGCACGATCTGTCCGCCGATCGCCTTGAGCTGGCCCGAGACCAGGTTGACGCCGCCGAGTTCGATCTCGTTGCCGTAGAAGCTGGCGTTCGCCGCCTTCAGATATTGCGCGTTGTCCGAAAAAATGTCCGCGGTGCCGATGGCGATTGAGTTGCTGGCCGAAATCACGCCGGCGAGCGTGACGCCGTCGGTGGTTTGGATCAGGACGTTGGCGGCTTCGAGGCGGCCCGCGTTCTGCGTGAAGCCGTAATACGCGGCAATCGCGGCGGTATTGCCGGCCACAATGGTGCCGCCGGTTTGTGTGAGCGTGCCTCGGGGGCCGGAGAAACTGAAATTGTTGCCGGCGAGATTGACGCCCGCCAGCGTGGACGCGCCGCCGCTTTGCAGGTCGATATTGCCGCCCAGCAGCGTCGCGGCGCCGAGTTCGTTGAGGCCGAATTCGCTGCTGAGCGAAAGCACCGCGCCGGCGCTGATGGTGCTGGTGAGGGTGAGGCCGGTGGCGGCGTCGCTGTTGATGGTGGCGTTGCTGGCGGTGAAAATCGCGCCCAAGTCGGTGATATTGTTGGGGCCGGTCAGCGCGATGTTTGCCGCGCTGGCGTTGAGCAGCGGGGTGGTGATGGTGCCGCCGGATTGGGTGATGTCGGCGCCGGTGACGGTGAGGCTCAGGCCCGGCGCGCCGATCAGGACGTCGCCTGAAAAATCGAGCGCGCGGGAATCGGCTAAATCGAGGCCAAGGCCGACGGTAACGTCGCCGATCGTGCCGATCTGGTTCGAAGTCTGGCCGAGATTGGCGGCGCCAGAAATCTGGCCGCCGTCGGTGGTGAAGCTGGTGGCGGTGATGGTGGCGCCGGCGAGCTCGGTGACGTCGCCGGTGACGGCGAGGCCGAGCGTGGCGCCGGCGTTGATCTGGCCGGAGAGGTCGAGCGGGCCGGTGTCGGTGAGCAGCAGCGCGTTGCTGGCGGTGAAGGCGCCAAGGCTGGTGACGCTGTTGGCGCCGTTCAGGATGGCGGCGCCGACGATCTCGCCGCCGTCGGTGGTGAGCGAGGCGGCGCGGATGGCGCCGGCGCCGGATTCGATGACGTTGCCGATCGCGGCCAGGCCGACCGTGCCGCCGGCGGTGACGGCCCCGGAGATATCGAGCGGGCCGTCGTCGTTGAGCAGCAGGTTTTCGGTGACGCTGAAGCCGCCGAGCGAGACGATGGTGTTGGTCTGGTTGAGGACGGCGCTGCCCTGGATGGTGCCGGTGGCGAGCAGAGTGGCGGCGTCCACCCCGCCGCCGGTGGTTTCGGCAAAACCCTCGCCGGAGAGATCGAGCGCGCCCGGGGTGCTGACGAGGCCCGCGATGGCGTAGGACTGCGCGTCGTCGAAGCTGATATTCCCGGCGGCGGCAAAATTTTGCAGCGTGCCGATGAGGTTGCCGTTGGTGAGGATGGCGGCGCCGCCGATGCTGCCGAAGCCGGTGGTGAGGGTGGCGGCGGCCAGCGTGCCGCCGGAAATTTCGGTGACCGACGCGGCATCCTGCAGCGTGATCATGCCGGTGCTGGTGACAAAACCGTCGATCGCCAAAGCGGAGAGGTCGTCGAGGCTGAGATCGCCGGTGACGGTGGCGGCGGCGAGGGTGGCGATGGCGTTGGGCTGCAGCAGCGTGGCGTCGCCGCCGATGGACGGCAGGGTGAGCGTGCCGGCGGTGATGACGCCGCCGGACATTTCGGTGAGGGCGCCGGTGGTGGCGAGGGTGATGTCGGGGGCGGTGAGGCCGCCGGCGATGGTGAGAGCGCCGGCGTCGGCGAGGTCGAACGTGCCGGTGGACAGGGTGATCGCGCCGAGCGTGCCGATGCTGTTGGCGTTCGTGAGGCGCAGATTGCCGCCCAAAGTGGTGCCGCCGGAATCCAGGGTGGCGGCGGTGATCAGGCCGGTGGTCTCGATGATGTCGGAATTGTCTTCCAGCGTGACGTCGCCGGTGGGGGTGGCGAGCAGGCCGGCGAGGATCAGGGTGCCGGTATTGGCGAGCAAAAAGTTGCCCGTGAGGGCGAAATTGCCGAGCGTGGCGATGGTGTTGGCGCCGGACAAAGCGACGTCGCCGCCGATGGTGGTGTTTTCCGAGGAGAGGATGGTATCGATCAAACTGCCGCCGGTTTCCGTTATGCCGGTGAGGGCTTCCAAGGCCAGCGTGGGGGCGGTGAGGACGCTGGTGATGGACAGGCTGCCGGCGGCGAGGACGACGTTGCCGCCGGTGAGCGGACCGGAAATATTCAGCAGCCCGTTATCGGCGAGCGCGAAGTCATTGGACGAGCCGACGGTGAAGTTTTGGATGTTGCCGATGGTGTTTTGCGCGCCGGTGAGGATGACGTCGCCATCGACGGTGCCAAGGCTGGTGAGGGTGCCGGCGATGATGCCGCCGTCGGGGCCTTCGGTGTAGCTGCCGCCGGCGAGGGCGAGGACCTGGCCGTCATTCAGGATGCCGTCAATGACCAGGCCGGGGGCGGTGAAGGTGGCGTTGGCGGCGGTGACGGTGCCGGCGAGGGTGAGGGTTTCGCTATCCGTGAGCGAAAGCGTGGCGCCGCTGACGAGGATCATGTTGGCGAGCGTGGCGATGGTGTTCTGGTTGGTCAGGATGACGTTCCCGCCAATCGTGGTGTTGGCGGAGGTCAGTTCGAGCGCGTCCAGGCTGCCGCTGGTCTCGGTGATGGAACCCGCATCTTCGAGGGTGATGGTCTGGGCGGTGGTGACCAGGCCGGCGATGGTTTCGGCGACGCCGTCGTTAATTAAAATGCTTTGGGTGGCGGTGATGCCGCCGAGGGAGGTGATGGAATTGGTGTTGGCCAGCGACAGGAAGCCGCCGATGTCGGTGTTGCCCGAAGTCAGCGTGGCGGTGGAGATGGTACCAAGAGTCTCGAAAATATTGCCGGTGCTCTCCAGCGCCAGCGCGGTGGCGTCCAGCGCGCCGGCGATCGCGATGGTGGCTGAGGCGAGGGTGATGGCCGGCGCAAAGACGGTGCCGGCGACGGTGAGCAGGCCGGTGTCGGAAACGGCAAAGGTGTTGCCGGCGGCGAGGGTGATGGCGCCGAGGGCGCCGATGGTGTTGGCGTTGAGCAGGAGAACATCGCCGCCGATTTGGGTAAAACCGGAATTGAGGGTGGCGGCGGCGATGGTGCCGCCAGACAACTCGGTGATGCCGGCGGTGGCATCTTCCAGGGTGAGCGTGTCGGGGGTCGAAACCAGGCCGGCGAGGCTGAGCGCCTCGCCGTTGTTGAGCAGGATGTTGGCGTTGGCAGCGAAGGCGCCGAGCGTGCCGATTTTGTTGTTCTTGTTGCCGAGCACGACCACGCCGCCGATGACGCCGTCCGAAACCAGGGTGCCGACGGCGATCGAGCCGCTGGATTCCGCCAGCGTGCCGGTGGCGCCGAGCGCCAAGAACGTGCCTTCGAGCGCGCCTTCGATGTTCAGGCTGCCGGTGGTGATGGTGGCGGTGGGGGCGAACACGACGCCGCCGATGGCGAGGAAACCGGTATCGGCGAGGTCAAAGGTGCCGCCGGCGGCGAGGGTGATATTGCCGAGGTCGGGGATCGCGTTGCTGCCGTCCAGCAGGACGTTACCGGCATAGGTGGTGTTGCCGGTGGTCAGCGTGGCGGCGTCGAGCGTGCCGGTTTCGGTAATGCCGCCTTTGCCTTCCAGGGTGATCGCGCCGGCGGTGGTGACGAAGCCGGCGATGTCGAGCGGCGAAACATCGTTCAGCGCGATGCCGCCGTCGGCGATCAGGTTGCCGAGATTGCTGATGGAGTTGGCGTTGAGCAGCGACAACGCGCCGGAGATCGTGCCGGTACCGGTGCCGAACGTGCCGGCCGTGATGGCGCCGCCAGTGATTTCCGTCACGTCGCCGCGGGCCTGCAGGATGACGGCGCCGGGGGTAAAAATCTGGCCGGCGATGTCGAGGGTCTGGAAATTGTCGAGGGTGACGCCGCCGAGTGCTGCGATCGGCCCGATTGTGCCGACGACGTTGCCGTTTTCCAGCGATAAAACGCCGCCGATGGTGGTCCCGCCGCTGGTGAGCGTGGCTTCGCTGATCGCGCCGGTGGTCTCGAAAATGTCGCCGGTGGATTCCAGCGCCAGTTGCGTGCCGATGATGGAGCCGGCGATGGCGATGGTGTCCGACGAGAAGGCGGCGAAATCGGCGGCGACCGTGCCGAGAATGGTGAAGAGGTGGGTGCTGTCGATCGCCAGGGTGGCGCCGGAGGCGACGGTGAAGGCGCCGAGATTGGCGATGGTGTTGGCGTCCAGCAATTCGGTGTCGCCGCCGATGGTGCCGATGGAGGTGAGCGTGCCGGCGGTGATGGTGCCGGAGGCTTGCAGGATTTCGCCGCTGGATTCGAGCGCCAGGATCTGCGCGAAGGTCTCGAGGCCCGCGAAGCTGATGGAACTGGCGGTGAGGTAGGCGTTGGGGGCGCTGTCGCCGCCGGTGAGCGCGAGCGCGCCGGTGACGTTCAGGGCGAGGGTGTCGCCGGCGGCGACGTCGAAGTTGTTGAGGACGCCGATGGGGTTGGCGTTGGCGAGGAAGACGTTGCCGTTGATGACGGTGTTGTCCGAGGTCAGCGTTGCCGCCGACAATGTGCCGGATGCAAGTTCTGTGGCGCCGGCGCCTTCCAGAATGATGGTGCTGGCGGTGCTGATGAGGCCGGCGATGCTGAGAATCTGGCCGTCATTGATGCCGATGGGGCCGCCGGCGGACAGATTCGTGATGGTGCCGATCTGGTTGGATTGCAGCAGCGACACCGCGCCGCCGATGACGCCGCCCGCCAGAGTGGCGACGGCAATGGTGCCGGTGGTTTCCGTGATGGTGCCGGGGGTGGCGAGCAGGAGATAGCTGCCGTCCAGCGCGCCGGCGATGGCCAGGTTGCCGGCGGCGATGGTGGCGTTGGGCGCAAAAACGGTGCCGGCGACGGTGAGCAGGCCGGTGTCGAGGAGGTCAAAGCTGTTGCCGGCGGTCAGCGTGAGGTCTCCCAGCGCGCCGATGGTGTTGCTGTGCGTGAGGAACAGGTTGCCGCCGAGTGCGGTGCCGCCGGAATCGAGCGTGGCGGCGACCAGCGTGCCGGTGGTTTCGGTGATGTCGCCGGCATCTTCGAGCGAGAGCGTGCCGGCGGTGGTGACGTAGCCGGCGATGGCCATCGCCTCGCCGTCATTGAGCGTGAGGTTGCTGGCGGCCGAGAAGTTGGCGAGGGTGGCGAAGGTGTTGGCGCCGGTCAGGGCGACTTCGCCGCCGAAGCCGGTCAGCGTCGCGAAATCGATGTTGCCGGAGGCGGTTTCCGAGATGGCGCCGGCGGCGGCGAGTGAGATGAGGCTGCCGGCGCCGCCCAGGAGGGTGCCGAAAATGTCGATCGAACGGCCGGTCAGAACCAGTTCGTTAGCGGCGATGCTGAGCAGATTTTCGACGTAGAGCGTGCCGCCGCCGGCGGTGCCGACGCGCAAAACACTGGCGCCGATGAGGCTGAGCAGGTCCTGGCTGATCTGCAGGCCGGAAAAATTGGTGCCGCCGAGGTCGATGGCGTCGGTCGCGACGAAGGGGGCGAGCACGACGGTGCCGGCGGTGAGGGTGGCGCCGGCCGCCGCGGTGAGGTCGCCGGCGAGCAGCGCGATGGTGCCGCCACTGGCGGCGGAGACGGTGCCGGCGAGGTTGATGGCGTTCGGGTCAGCGAGGAAGATGTCGGACCCCGTGATGGGGCCGTCCACGGTCAGCGCGATGCCGTCGGTCAGGTCGATGTCAGCGCTGTCGTCGATCGAGCCGAGCGAGACAATCTGGTTGCGGGTGCTGGTGAGCGAGACCAGGCCGGTGATCCCGGCATCCGCGAACAGCGTGTTGGCCAAAATCGCCGCGGCGGGTTTGGTTTGCACGAAACCGCCGCCGTCGAAGGCGATTGTGTCGGCGATGAGGGTGCCGTTGTCGAATATGCCGGTCTGCGCGCTCAGCACCAGCAGGCCGGCGCCGAAGCTGCCGGCGTCGATGACGATGGAAACGGCCTGGTTGCCGACTGGGAACGGGTTGCCGAGCGGCAGGTTGCCGATGACGATTTCCGCTGCGGCGCCGAACAGCGAGCCGGGGAGGTCGAGCGCGCCGGCGGCGGTGCCGCCGAGGTCGATGACGGTGTCGGTGTAGGGCTCGATCTCCAGCGTGCCGGTGGCGGCGTTGAACTGAATGCCGGCGCCGGCGGTGATGCCGTCGGTGATGACGGCGATGGTGCCGGGATCACCGATGCCGCCGGCGGTGACGGCGGCATCGAGGAAAATCTCCGGGCTGGCCAGGGCGATGGTGGGAGCGGTGAGCGCGCCGACGATCGAGAGGTTGGCGAGGTCGTTGAGGTCGAAATCATTGTCCGAGGTGAAGGCGGCCAGCGTGCTGATGCTGTTGGCGCCGGTGAGGCTGACCTGGTTGGCGGTGCCGCCGGCGGTGTCCAGCGTGGCGGCGGTGACGGCGCCGGCGCCGGCATAGTTGCCGAAGGCGAAATCCAGTTCGAGCGCGCCGGCGACGCTGACGGGGCCGGTGAAATTGAGGGAATCGCCGGCGTTGGCGTTGCTGAAGGTCGCGGCGGCCGCGCTGATGCCGTCGAGGCTGAGATTGCCGGAATTGGCGACGTCCAGGGTGCCGGCGAGGGTGAGGTTCTGCAGCGCGCCGATGTTGTTGATGCCGCTGGTGAGCAGCATGTCGCCGGTGATTTTGCCGGCACCCGAGAGGGTGCCGGGCGTGACAATGAAGCCGCCGCCGGACTCGGTGACGCCGGCGCCGCCGAAGGTGACGGCGGCGGCGCTGATTTCGTTGGAGAGGATCAGGGCGGTGAGGTCGTTGAGGTAGAAATCGCCGCCGCCGGCGAGTACGTAATCGCCGGCCAGGTTGGCGATGTGGTTCTGTCCGCCGAGCGACATGTTGGCGAGCACGAGCTGGTTGTTGAGGGTGCCGGCGTCGATCACGCCGCTGCCCGATTCGCCGATCGAGGTGACGGAGAGGATCAGGGAGTCGGGCGTCGTGACGGTGCCGGTGATCTGCACATTCTGCAGGTCGGTGAGCAGAAAACTGCCGTTGTTGATGCTGACATCGCCGACATTGGCAAAGCTGTTGCTGGTCGAGGTGAGCGAAAGATCGCCGGTGCCGGTCACCTCCCCCTCCATCGAACCGGCGGTCAGCGAGCCGGCGGTCTGGTACACGCCATCGGCGGTGGCGAGATCGACGAGGCCGGGGGCCGAGAGGCCGCCGGTGAGGAAGATGGTGCCGCTGTCACTGAGGATGATGTTGGCGGCGGAGACCGTGCCGGCGACGGTCAGCGAGCCGGTATCGGCCAGGTCCAGACCAAAACCGCTGGTGAGCTGGAAATTGCTGAGCGTGGTGATGGCGTTCTGGCCGCCGAGCGAAACTGTGCCGGCGATCTCGCCGCCGCTGGAGAGGGTGGCGGCGGTGATGCCGCCGGCCGATTGCAAGACGCCGCCGGAGAAATCCTCCAGGGTCAGGGAGTCCGGCGTGAACACGGCGCCGTTGATCGAGAGCGTGCCGGTGTCCTGCAGCAGGATATTGCCGGCGGCGGTGAAATTGGCGAGGTCGGCCAAATTGTTGCCGTTGCCGAGATCGGCGTCGCCCTCGATGGTGCCGGCGCCGGTGGTCAGCGTGGCGGCATCGAGGGCGCCGGACCCGGTTTCGGCGTAGCCGCCGCCAAAATTGACCAGGTCGATGACGCCGTTGGTGGAAATCGTGCCGGTGATGTTGGCGGCTTCGTCATCCGACAAGGCGACGGTGTTCTTGGCGGTGATCGGGCCGAAGGCACCGATCAGGTTGGTCGCGCTGCCGTCGAGTGCGACGATGCCGCTGGCGGCGGTGCCGGTGAAATAGGCGGCCGTGATGTTACCGTCGGTTTGCAGGAAAGCGCCGGTGTTGAAGGCGATGCTGCCGGCGGTGAGGGCGCCGGTCTGCGACACGTCGCCGCTGGTGACGATGCTCAGATTGCCGGTGCCGAGATCGATATTGTCGCCGGACTGGCCGAGATTGACATTGCCGGTGGAGGCGGCGGTGCCGAGCTGCAAAGCGAGTTCCTCGCCGGCGATGTCGGTGAGGAAATCGGGTCCGAGGACGAGGCCGGTGCCGCCGGCGAGGTCAGTGAAGGTGATGGCGCGGTTGGCGGTGGCGGGGGCGACAATGATGGTGCCTCTGGTGGCCTGGAGCTGGCCGGCAAAGGCGGCGGGAAGGGTCAGGGAGTCGGCGATGATTTCGAGCGTGCCGCCGGCGCCGGTGGCGTCGATTTCGCCGGGGGTGGTTTCGACTGTTAGCGCCTTGCCGGCCGCTAGCGTGATGAAGACGCTGGAGCCGGAGACCAGGCCGGGAATGGCCAGCGCCGCGGTGTCGGCGACGCTGACGGTGCCGGGGGTGTCGGCCAAAAAGTTGGCGAAGGAGTTGGCGCCCTGCAGGTTGATGTCCCCGCCGACGTTGAAGGCGGTGAAGGTGGGCACGTTGATCAGGCCGGCGCCGGTTTCGTTGATGCCGGCGCCGGTGAAGCTGAACACGGTCCCGATGCCGATGGAGCTGGCGATGGTCAGAATTTTGGCGTCGTCGAGGTAGAGGTCCGACAGGCTGTTGACGGTCTGCAGGATGGCGATGCTGTTGTGGCCGCTGGTCAGCGAGACATCGCCGCCGCCGAACAAAGCGAGGTCGCCGGCGATAACGGTGCCGCCATTCGCCTCCGCCGTCAGCTTGGGGTTGTCGAACACCAGGATTTTGCTGGCGTCGAGCAGGCCGGTGACGTCGAAATCCTCGGCATCGGTGTCGTCGAAGGAGATGAGGGTGGTGGTGGGGGCGATGACGTTGGAAATGGCGAGGCCGGCGGCGTCGTCCAGCACCAGGGTGCCGCCGGCGCCGAGCGTGAGGTTGAGCAGGTTGGCGATGGCGTTCTGGCTGTTGTCCAAAACCACGTCGCCGCCGATGGCGGCGGTGCCGCCGGAGAGCGTGGGCGTGTCGATGATGCCGCTGGCGGTGGTGGCGACGTTGAGGCCGTTGACGCCGACGATGGTTGAATCGGTGATCGAGCCCTCGGTGCTGTCGAGCGCCAGGGTGCCGCCGGCGGCCAGAATGTCAATTTTGGCGCCGATGTCGATGCCGGTGGTGCCGTTGAGGTAGATGTCGTTGGCGTCCAGGCCGCCGGTGTCGCTGATGAGGGTGACGGGCCCGGTGGTCGAGTAGCTGCCGCCGATCTGGATCGAGGTGCCGGCGTCAACCTCGAGCGAGCCGGCGAAGGAGATCAGCGCGTCGATCGAGACGGCGCCGCCGGAGATCAGGCTGAGCTGGTCGAGGCTGGTGGATTTGATGTCGCTCAAAACTTCCAGGAGGGAACTGGCGGAGAGGACGATGTTGCCGGAGAGGCCGCTGAGCCAGGTGGAATCGACCTCGCTGGCGGTGGTGCTTTGCTGGCCGCCGGCGACGGTGACGATCAGGGTGGCGGGGTCGAGCAGAATTTCGCCGGGCTGGCCGTCGATGGCGATGTCCGTGACGGTGCCAGAGAGGCTGATGACGCCGCGGGACGAGATTTCGGCGAGGCCGCCATTGCCGCCCTGCGGGCCGCCCTGCGTGTCGATGGCGCCGCCGAAGCCGGTAAAATTTTGGCTGAGCAGGGAGACGGTGCCGCCATTGCCGATATTTTCGGCGTTCGCCCGGATCTGCGCGCCTTGGGCGATGGTGACGACCGCGGCGGCGGGGGCAGACCTGTCGGTGGGGCCGGTTTCGGCGCGGGTGAGGTCGGTGCCGAGCGCAATGACGCCGCCGCCGGCCTGGCCGGAGGCGTCGATGATCGCGGTGGGGGCGACGGCGACGGTGCCGGTGGCGAGCGCCTGGATGGCGCCGCCTTTCTGGCCCGCGTCGTTGCCTTGGGCCAACAGGTTGCCGGCGATGGAAATATTGCCGCCGACGCCGGAGATGGAAATGGTGCCGGTCTGCGCACCGACCGTGTTGGCCTGGATGGTGCCGCCGGCGGCGATGAGCTGGGTGACCAGCGCATCCGCGTCCTGCGCGGTGAGGGTGATTTTGCCGCCATCGGCGAGGATCAGGCCGCTATTGGTGACCAGAGCTGGCACGAGCTTGCCGCCGACATCGACGGCGCGGACGGCCTGCGTGACGTCGAGCGAAATCAGGCGGTCGCCATAAAGGTCGAGCGTGAAGGCGGCGCCGCCCGCCAGCACGACCTGGCCGAGTTGCGCGGTGATGACGCCGTTGTTGAGGACCTGCGGCGCCACCAGCCCCACCAGCCCGGCATCGCGCGCAGAAATGTTGCCGTTGTTGATGATCTGCGCGCCGGGTTTGGGGGCGCCGGTAAAATTCATTTTGCCGGCCATGAAATCGCTGGTGGCGATGTCGCTGGTGGAGACCACGACGCTCTCGGCGTTGACCTGAGAGCCGCGGCCGAACACGACGCCGGACTGGTTGATCAGCACGATCTGGCCGTTGGCGTCGATCTGGCCGTTGATCTGCGACAGATTGCCGCCGACCACGCGGTTGAGCGCGATGGCGGAGGCATCCGGCTGGTTGAACTGGACTTTTGCGGCGGATCCGACGTTAAAACTCTGCCAGTTGATCGCGGCCAGTTGCGAGGACTGATTGACGGTGGTGTTTTCGGGCGCCTGGCCAATGGTGGCGGAGCCGCCGACGACCTGGCCGCCCGTCGGGGTGGTGTTCGGCGCGATCTGCGCCAGCGCCGGGCGCGGCGCGACTATGGGAAACACCAGCGCGGTCGAGGCAAACAGCGCGCCCTTGAGCAGAAAATTCCGGCCGTATAGGCGGCGAAGCGAATGGCGCTCCATAAAAAAACCTCTCAAATATTCAGTAGCGGGCGGTGACGCCCCAGTACAAAATCGTGTTTTTGAGCGGCGCCGTGCCGGTATTGGCAGGCGTCAATTGCGTCGTGAGGCGATAGACGGCTTCTCCGTCCATTTCGAGATTACGGGTCAGGCCGACGCGCACGCCGCCGCCGGCCGAGGCCAGGCGATGGTTGAGGTCGGTCTTCAGGTTCGACCAGGTTTCGCCGGTGTCGTAGAAACCGTAATATTGCACACCCAGATCGATGTCCTGGTTGGCGAGCGCGACGTGATAGCCGGTGTCGAGTTCGAGTTCGGCGGTGGCGTAGTAGGCTTTGTCCCCGGTGACTTCGCCGGAATAGAAGCCGCGGGTAAAGCGGCTGCCGCCGAGATAGAATTCCTCTTCCGAGGGCAGCACTTCGGTGGCGTATTGGCCGCCGGCTTCCAGGCGGAGCGCCACGGTGGCGTCCGCGAACGGGGAAAACAGCGTCTGCACGCGGCTGGCCGAGCCGTTGACCTTCCAGAAATCCGTCACCTCATCGGCGCGGCCGGCGACGCCGGCGGGGCGATGGTCGGGCGAGGCGCCGAGAATCGGCAGGCCGTTCGATTCCTGCGCGTTAAAAATGTTCAGCGCGTCGCGCGCGTTGCCGGCCCAAAGATCCTGCCAGGCGTACTGGCCGGCGAAACGAATCACCCGCAGACTGTCGGATGAGGAGCGCAGGCCGGACGCGTCGATCAGATTTTCCACCGCGTCGGCCCGCAAGGTGAGCGTCAGCGCCTGGTTGCGTTTGAGCAATAACGGGTAGGAGAGTTCGCCGCCAAACACCGTGATATAGCTGTGATAGGCAATTTCGCGCAGCACGCCGCCCGGTATCGACCGGCCGGCGCCGCCGTAGAGCTTGATCCGCAGGCCATCGTCACCGATGAAGGCGCTGGTGGAAACCTGGCCGAAATTGTCGGTGCCGCCGGAGGTGTGAAAAATCGACACCTCGGTCTGGTCGCCGAGCGACGTCTGACTGTTGGCGTCCAGCACGAACAGGCCCTCGGCCGGGCCGGTATCCTCAAAACTGCGGTTATCGGCGGTGAAGAGGGCGGAAACGTTCTGTTTGGCAACCTCCGCGATCAGGGTCAGCGCGCCGGGATCGCCGGCCTCGGCCTGCAGTACGGCGTGCACCGAAACGCCGGGAATTTGCTGCGCCAGCAGCAGCCAACGCTCCAGCGAGGCTTCGGACACCGGACGTTCTTCGGTGAGGTGATCGAGAAATTTCAGCACCATGGTGCCGGCCGGGCCGATATCCTGCGACAATTTCACCGCGACGATCCGGCCCTCGGTAACGATGAACCGCACATTGCCCTGCGCGTCGATATCCAGCGACACGGTGGTGAGAACAAAGCCATGGCCGCGATACAGATCGACCAAAGCGCGGCGCGCGGCTTCGATCTGCGAGAGCGGGACCGCGTGCTGCGCGAGGCCGCGGGTGGCGGCGTTCAACGCCTCCGGCGGAAACGCGGTGGCGCCGATGATGCTGACGGATTGCACTTGGATGATGGCACTGGGCAGCACACCCTCCGGCCCGGTGGCGCCGAAATTGGGCAGGCCGGCGCCGAGATTGGGCGGCGCCACCGGCGCGATATGCGTGAGCGGCGATTGCTGCGGCACGTTGGGCAACGACGCCGGCAATGGATTCTGCGCGAGCTGCGCGCGGGCCGGCGCCGGTGCGAAAACGGCGGCGAAGACTCCCAGGGGCAATGCCCAGATCGCTAACAATCGCCGCAAAACGCCTATCTCCCTAACCTGACAGCAAAGCCATTCCTGTTGTCTTACGATTTGATCGTATTATTACGCTTCTTAAAGCTTCTTAAACACTAGGATATTTTTATCGTGACGGCTACCTCGCATTGCGTTAATGTTTGGATATGGGACTGCCCGCGGCGCGGCTAACCGACATGCATGTTTGCCCGATGGTGACGGTGGTGGTGCCACATGTCGGCGGGCCGATCGCGGGACCCGGCGCACCCACCGTGCTCATCGGCGGCCTGCCCGCCGCCTGCGTCGGCGACATGTGCGTGTGCGTCGGTCCGCCCGACGTCATCGCCATGGGCTCCACCACAGTCCTGATCGGCGGCCGCCCGGCGGCACGCATGACCAGCCTCTGCGGCCATGGCGGCCTCGTCGTGATGGGCTGTCCTACGGTATTGATCGGTGGATGAAGAAAGTAAGGCCAGGGGGCTCTGCCNNAAGCCCCCCTGGCCTTACTTACTTCACCATCGCCAACCGCACAGCCGTATGACCGCGGCTCGGCCGCAGACTGGGCATGACGAGCAGGCAGTTGTCATACGGGGTGCGGATGGTTTCGTCGCCGTCGTGGGCGATGATGGTTTGCTGGTGCGGGATGATGTCGCCGCCGCGGAAGTTTTCGGTGAAGCTGAAGCGGTGGGTTTTGGCGGTGACGACGTGGGTGACTTCGGCGAAGCGCGGGGCTGGGTGGCTGGTGGTCGGGGGCACGGCTTGTTGGGTGTGGGCGAGCAGGGCGGCGATGGTGGCGCGCATCTGGCGCACGGCGCCGGGTTCCCAGTGCTGGCCGGCTTCGACCAGGATGCAGGCGGCGGTGCTGGCGGTTTCGGTGAAGCGGCCGTAGTCGATCAGGCGTTTGCCGCCGGCGTGGCCCTGGTCGGCGATCACCATCGGCGGGCTGGCGATGGCGAGTGCGAGGTCGCGGCCGGCCTGCGCGGGGCCGCAGAGCAGGAGGGGTTCGGAGGGCCAGAGCATGGAGTGCAGGTCCAACACGATGTCCGCCACGTCGATCAGCGGGCGGATTTCGCGGGCGCGGTCGAGTTCCAAAGAACGGCGAACGCCGAAGAGCTGGATGTCGTCCCAGACGCGGTTGAGGTCTTCTTCCACGAAGCGGGAGGCGACGGGGTTTTCGGGGTCGAATTTTGCGTAGGCGGCGGTGTTGGCGAAGCCGAGGGTGAGTTTGCCGACGAGCGGGGTGAAATTTTGCGCCAGCATCTCGGCGAGCACGATGGCGCCGGCGATCTCGTTGCCGTGGATGAGGGAGACCAGCACGGTGTGCGGACCGGGCCGGCCGGAATCGCGTGTGGTGAAGCCGGGGATGCCGGTGTTGCCTTGCAGGAAGGGCGCAATATCCGGCGCTTCGAGAAACACGGGAAACGCCGGCAGGTCCGCCGGCGCGGCGGCGCCCGGCGCGGCGGCGTTCGGCGCGGCGGCGCCCGACGCTGGGCAGCGTTCCGCGGCGGCCGGGGCGGCGGGCGAAGGCGCAAAACTGTTGACGTCGCTCGGCATTTACCTACCTTAACGGGCTGGCGTGAAGGCGCAATTACCGACTCGGATTGACCGTTACATTTTCGTACCGCAAACCGGGCGGCATGGAGGCAAGGATCATCTGCGGTGACCTGGCCGGGCTGCGCAACCAGGCGCTCGGCCTGGTCGAGGCGGCGGGGCTGGCGCCCGATGTGCGGACCGTAAGCTGGCGCGGGCTGGCGGCCGGCTTTCCGCCGCTCGGCATGGCGGCGCCGTTGCACTTTGTGGGGCGGGAGGTGGTGGCGGGGCCGTTGCCGAAAGTGGTGGTGGCGTGCGGCGGGCAGGGCTCGCGCGTCGCGGCGGCGTTGCGTGGCCCGGCGGTGCGCGCCGTGGCGGTGCAGGACCCGCGGATGGATTTGAACAAATTCGATTTGGTGTTCGCCGCCCGGCATGACGGGATTGCCGGCAACAACGTGTTCGTTACGCGCACGGCGCTGCACCGGGCGACGCCGGCCAGGCTGGCCGGGGAGGCGATGGTGTGGGCGCCGGCGTTCGCCAGAGTGCAGCGGCCGTTGGTGGCGGTGCTGCTGGGCGGCAGCAATGGGCGCTACCGGTTTGGCGTGGCGGAGGCGCGGGACCTGGCCGGGAAACTGGCGGCGCTGATGCGGCAAGGGGCCGGCGTGGCGATTACACCTTCGCGCCGCACCTCAAAGCCGGTGGTGCAGGTTTTTAAGGAGGTTCTGGGGCCGTTGGGGGCCTGGATCTGGGCGGGGGGCAATCCGAACCCGTATTTCGGGATGCTGGGGCTGGCGGACGCGGTGGTGGTGACGGCCGATTCGGTTTCCATGGTGTCGGAAGCCGTGGCGACGTCCGTACCGGTGTTTTTGGTGCGGCTGCCGGGCAAGTCGGCGCGGATCGGGGCGTTCATGGACATGATGGCGGCGGATGGGCGGGTGCGGGATTTTGCCGGAAAACTGGATATGTGGGATTCTGCGCCGATGGATGATACCCCGGCGGCGGGCGCCGCGCTGCGGTCGCTGCTGGGTTTATGAAGGTTTAGGTTTTTATGCTGGATATCGAGACGTTTGATAATGTGAAGGGCGGGAATGCCGTCTATAAGGCGCTGGCGCATCCGGTGGCGGCGGAGGGTTTGGCGCGGCTGGCGGCGCGGCTGAACGCGGCGGGACGGGTGGCGATCTATGATCCGGACGGCATCGCCGGGCCGTTGCTGGCGCTGGCGCCGGCATTCGAGGTCGAGGGCATTTACGTGCACGACACGCTGGCTCTGGCGTCTTCGCGCGGCGGTGTTTTGGTGCGCGCGCTGACCGAACTGGTTGTTGCTCACGCGAACATGGTGCTGGTGGCGGCATTCGATGCGGGCCGGGTGGTGGCGCGAATAAAACCGTTTTTGCCGCGTGGGGCAGGGGTGGTGACGCTGGATGAGGCGAAGCTGCCGGAGGAATTGATTACGAATCCGAAGCGGTATCTCGACGCGGTGAATTTCGCCACGAATTTTGTGTTTTTTCGCGATGACGGGCATTTCGGCACGCGGCTGACCACCGCGAATTATTGGGCCGGGTACGGCGCGGAAAGAGTCCGGTTTTTCCAGCGGCTTTATGATGCGGCGGGGACAATGCTGGCGGAGTGGGAGAGCGCGGCGCCGGCGGCGGCCGGCGGCTTCGTGATCGATAGCGGCGAAGTGCGGCGGCGGTTTGGCTTGCCGCCGTTTGTGGGGCAGTTGTTCATCCATGCCGTCGGCGTGGCGGGGCATGACGTGGTTAAATATGCGCTGGATACTTATGCCACCGATAACGGCGCGTCACTGTCCTGCACGCATGACGCCAATGCCTGGCCGGCCGATCGGTTTGCCGGATTGCCGGCGCCGCGCGAAAATGAGCGCGTGGTGCTGTGGGTGCAGAATTCGCACGCGGTGCCGATTCCGGCCGGCGCGATGGCTTTGGACCGCATGGGCGCTGAGGCGCCGCTTTCGATCAACGAGGACATTCCGCCGTTCGCGACCTGCCCGGTGGATGTGGCGGATTTTTTTCCAAAGGTTTTTTGGCCGGCGCAGTTGGAGTTTCGGGCGGGCCGGCATGTGGTACGGCCGCGCTATGAGGTGACGCGCGAAAAGCGCACGCGGATCGCGCATGTCAACGTGGAGCGGTCGGATCTGCGGCCGGATCCGGGGATCAAGACGCTTTCGCCGGCGCTGGGGCGGGGTTTTCTGCTGCCGTTCCCGATTCTGGCGCGGCGGCAATACAAGACGATCGTGCAGCCGACGCCGATGGCGGTGAGCGAGTTGGATCTGCCGTTGAGAATGGATGTGTTTTCACCGGATGGGGAAAAATGCGCGGAGCGGTTTTTGGGCGTGCTGCCGCGGGCGCATGACATCGCGGTTGATCTGGATGATGTGTTGCCCGCGGACGTGCTGCCGGACGGCGGACACGCCGAATTGGTCTATGATTTTCGCGAGGGCGGCGAGGCCAATGGCTGGCTGCACGCGCTGTTCCGTTATGAGGACCGGGCCAGCGGACACGTCGCCGAAAGCAGTTTTGGCGCGCATATGTTCAACACGATCATGACGTATAAGGCCGAGCCGCAATCCTATAACGGGCCGCCGCCGGGGCTTTCGACGCGGCTGTTTCTAAAACTGGGCTTTGGCGGGCGGGAGAGTTTTTGCGTGCTGATGTATCCGGCCTCGGCGCCGTGGGTTGAAAAATCGGCCACCACGCTGGAACTTTATGATGCGGGTGGGGAGCAGCTGGCGAGCCGCGCGCTTCAGATTGCTTGTTCCGGTTCCGTTTTGGTTTATCCGTCCGCGCATTTTCCGGCGGAACTGCTGCGGGCGGCGGGGGAGACGGGGTACGTGCTGATCCGGGACGCCACGTGCCGGCTGTTTGGGTTTCATGGTGTGGATGATCGCGCGGGCGGGTTTTCGTTTGACCATATGTTCGGGTTTTGACGCGCGGATAGAAAAAATAAGCAAGAGGTATCCGCAGATGACGCAGAATAGCCTGGACCAAAAGACATGGGCCAAAACTTACGCACCCTGCTATTAATCTGCGTTAATCTACGAAATCTGCGGATAAATCGTCTTCAGGTCATGAACCGGTCGCGGCGGCGCGGCTTGGCTTACTGCCTTATGACATTGCCTTCATACGTTTCGCTCTTCCTTGAATTTCGCGCAGCCGTCGCCGACTTGCGCGATCACCAACACAATTCAGGAAGGAACCAATTACATGCCCGCAATTCTCCTCTGGCTTCTCGGCGTGCCCATCCCTGTGATCATTCTGCTCATTCTGCTGTTCCACGGTTAGGCCATGAGCACCGTTTTGCACCCGGCGCCCGGGTATTCCACCGCACCGGCGGCACCGGTGAGCGACGACCAGGCCGCCTCCGGCGTGTCCTGGCCCGCGGTCTTCGCCGGCGGCATCACCGCCGCCGCGGTTTCCGTTATCTTGCTGCTGTTCGGCACCGGGCTTGGACTTTCCTCCATCTCGCCCTGGCCGCATCAAGGCGTCACCGTTGCCACGTTTACCGTGCTGGCCGCGATCTGGCTGATCATCGTGCAATGGGTGTCGGCGATTTTCGGCGGCTACATGGCCGGCCGCCTGCGCACCAAATGGGTCGGGGTGCACACCGATGAAGTGTTTTTCCGCGACACCGCGCACGGCTTTCTGGCCTGGGCGCTGGGCACGCTGATCGTGGCGGCCATGCTCTCCATGGCGGCGGCTGGCGCGGCCGGCACCGGCACGCAGGCGGCGGTGACGCTTGCCGCCAACACGTCGCAAAAAACCTACTTTGTGGACGAATTATTCCGGCAAAACGCCAACCCGGCGGCGGCAACAAACGGCGCGTCGCTATTGGCGCCGCAGAGCGCGGCGCCCGCAACCCCAAACGTTTCCAGCCAGGACATGCAAGGCGAAGCCGCGGCGATTCTGGCGGAGGGAGCGGCGAATGGCGGCGTGAGCCAGACTGACGCGAACTACCTGGCGCAACTGGTCGCCGAACGCACCGGCCTGGCGCCGGCGGACGCGCAGGCGCGGGTGCAGGACGTGCTGAACCAGGAACAGGCCGCGATCACCAAGGCCAAACAGGCGGCGGACGCGGCGCGCAAAAGCTCGGCCTCGGCGGCGATCTACCTGTTCGTGTCTCTGCTGATCGGGGCGTTTATCGCCAGCGTGGCCGGAGCGATTGGTGGACGGCTGCGGGATGCTTATTGATAGGTAAGTAAGCAGGTACTTTTTTTGAAAAAAAAGTACCCAAAAAAACTTTTGCTCCTGGGGGCTTAGGGACTGGGAGTGCCTGTAATCGCCACTTTCAGTGGCGATTACAGGCACTCCCAGTCCCTAAGCCCCCAGGAGCAAAAGTTTTNNTTTCAAAAAAGCAGCGCTTCCTTTTTCTAATTGCACCCTTTGACGGTTTCCGCCATGTTAATGTTCGCCGCGCCGGGTGGTGGCCGCGAGGAAACGGAATTGGAACCAGTGATGAGCCCCGTGCGCCAGACATCGCATCTGGCGGGCTGGAACGACATTGTCGGCGGCGCGTTCGCCGGCTGCGTGGTCGATGCGCCGGCGGCGCCGTTTGATGCCGCGCTGGGGGCTTGCCAGATCGACAATCTGGGATTTGTGAAAATTCGCGCGCAGGCCTCGCATGTGCGGCGCTGGCAGGGCCAGGCGCCGCGGCGGCGCAGCGGGGCGGCGCTGCTGCATCTGCAGGCGGCGGGCACCGGCATCAACCGGCAGAACGGGCAGGAAACCACGCTGCAAGCGGGACAGGGGGCGGTGTGCGACCCCGGCGCTGCGTATGCGATCGATTTCGTGACACCATACGAGATGTTCGTGCTGGAACTGCCGGAAACGCATATCGTGGCGCGGCTGCCGGGGTTTGACCTGGAGCGGGCGGCCGGTGCTGCGATGGATTCGGGGCGCGTCAAGCTGCTGCTGGCGTTCATCCAGGCGGCGTGGGAGCAGGT